>DATATP010000093.1:0-18435 GCA_036268715.1 Rhizomicrobium sp.
TCCTGGGCGTCATCTATGCCGTCGCCGGACTGGTGATCGCGCGTTTCGCTTTCGGCATGGATTTGTTGCCGCTGCTGTTCCCGCTCGCTTCGGGCTTTGCGTTGATAGGACCGATCGCCGCCATCGGGCTTTATGAATTGAGCCGGCGGCGCGAACAGGGTGCCGAGGTGCGCTGGGTCAATGCCTTCGATGTGTTCCGCGCGCCTGCCATCGGTTCCATCCTTGTGCTGGGCGCGGGGCTGGTGGTGATTTTCCTGCTGTGGATTCTTGCTGCCTGGGTGATCTTCCAGAATACGCTGGGGCCGCAAACACCCACGACGGTCAGCAAATTCATCGATGTCGTGTTTAACACCGGCGCGGGCCACACCATGATCATCGTCGGAATTGGGGTCGGCTTCCTGTTCGCCGTCCTTGCCATGGCGATCAGTGTCGTATCCTTTCCCTTGCTGCTCGACCGCGATGTCGGGCTGGACACAGCGGTAAAGACGTCCGTGCGCGCGGCCATCCGCAATCCGGCCGCCATGGCGATGTGGGGCGCCATCGTCGCTGCCGGCTTGGTGTTGGGCTCGATCCCCGCGCTGATCGGTCTGGTGGTGGTGGTGCCAATTCTGGGCCATGCCACCTGGCATCTCTACCGCAGGGTGGTGCTGATCGGGCCTGAGGCAGGCATTCATTAACCACCGATTGAAATTGTGCAGCGCAGCATTATGTTGTGGGGGTGGGCCTGCACGGAGCGTCAATGCGTCTGGAATTCGACGGCCTCAACATCGCCGGTGGCGGCGGACGGTTTGGCGGCAGCCTGCTCGTAGAGCAGGCGGAATTCGGCGATAATCCGGGGCATCTGCGCATGTTCCACCATGTTCCGGCGGGTCTTGCCGCCGGAGCGCCGTTGGTGGTGATTTTGCATGGCTGTCTGCAGACGGCGCGGGGCTATGATCATGGTACGGGCTGGTCGGCGCTGGCGGAGCGGTTCGGCTTTGCCCTGCTGGCGCCCGAGCAGGCCAGGGCGAACAACCCCAATGGCTGCTTCAACTGGTTCCTGCCCGAGCAAACCGCGCGCGGGCGCGGCGAAGTGGCGTCGATCCGCCAGATGACCGCCTGGATGTTGGAGGCATACGCTCTTGACCCCAGCCGTGTCTTCGTCACCGGCCTGTCGGCGGGCGGGGCGATGGCTGGCGCAATGCTGGCGACCTATCCCGAACTCTTCGCCGCCGGCGCGATCATCGCCGGCCTGCCCTATGGCGCTGCCGGCAATGTCCTCGAAGCGCTGGCGGCGATGCATCATACCCAATCGCGCCCGGCCGGGGATTGGGGCGATGCGGTGCGTCACGCTTCGGCGCATGCGGGACCATGGCCGCGCATCTCGGTGTGGCATGGCGATGCCGACACCACTGTCGCCTCCTCCAACATGGACGCCATCGTCGCCCAATGGCGCGATGTGCATGGCCTGGCCCAGCCGCCGCTGGAAGTGCATGAGCCCGGTTATGTGCGGCGCATCTGGCGCGATACCGCGGAGGTTCCAGTGATCGAAGCCTATACCATGCGCGGGCTAGGCCATGGCGTGCCGATCCACGGGGGCGGGGGCGAAGAATGCTGCGGCGAAGCCGGGCCGTTTCTGCTGGAGGCCGGGATCTCCTCCAGTCATCGCATCGCCGACTTCTTCGGCCTGACAGCCACGTTGCGCCCAGGAGCGCAGGCCCGGCCGAGTACGGTCGATACGCATCAGACCAGAACAACCGACCTTCACGGCTTGAGCGGCGGGCGCCTGCACCAGGTTATCGTCGGCGCGCTGAAAGCCGCCGGCCTGATGCGGGATTAAGCGACCGATCAGGCCGCGCGGCAGAGCCCGGCCCAGCGAAGAACCTTTTTACGGCGCATCCGGCAGGCCGAACACCACCAAGGTCTGGCCGGTGGGCGGACGATGCACCTCCGTCAGCATGGTGGTCGGTTTCTCCTCGGGGCTCCCGCCGCCAAGGCCCGCGGTTACGGCGATATATTGTTTGCCGTCCACGCTGAACGAAACCGGATGACCCTGGACCGTGGTTGGCAGGCGAATCTTCCACAAGGTCTTGCCGGTCTTCACATCCACGGCCCGGAACGTGCGGTCGAAATCGCCGACAAAGGCTACGCCTCCGGCGGTGGAAACCACACCCGTCAGGAAAGGAGCCCGTTGCTGGAACGACCAGAGCGGTTTCATGTCGGCCGTGCGGTAGGCCGATAGCCGCCCCATATTTCCTTCGGTGCCGGGCATCTCGTAATAAACCTGGCTGCCATTGCCCAGCATCAGCACACAGCTCTGGCTGAGCGGAATGATCAAGGTATCGGTCGGCTGATTATAGCTCGTTGCCGGCCAGTCGTGACCGCCTTCCGGACCGGGACAGGACGCGAGCCATTGATCCACCTTCTGGTCGACAATGTCCTTGCGGTAGATCGGCTGGCCCTTCTTCATGTCGAAGCCGGCATAGATGTTCTGGAACACCGTCTGCTTGGCATCCAGGAACTTGCCGGTGACGCGGTCCAGCTTCCACAGGATGCCCGGCTTGCCGATGGTCATCAGCGTCTTCTGATCGCCATGGTCGATCAGCACCCGCTCGAACACTTCGTCGAGATCGAGCGACTCGCCCGGCGCGTGCTGGTAATACCATTTCAGCTTGCCGGTATCGGGATCGAGCGCGAGGGTGGAGTTCGCATAATCCGTCGCGCCGGTGCCCGAGCCGCGCAGGTCGCGCCGCCAAGGCTTGGCCTGGGCCGTGCCCCAATAGGTCGTGTTCAATTCCGGATCGTAGGTGCCGGCGATCCAGCTCTCCGCGCCCTCGCGGTCATTGTCGGGCATCCCGCCCCAGGAATCCCCGCCGGGCTGGCCGGTCAACGCGACGGTGGTGAACTTCCAGTCCCGCTTGCCGGTATTGGCGTCATAGGCGCTGATATAGCAATGGTCGGTCGAACCCTTGCGGCCGCAATTGGTGAGTCCGGTCAGCACCTTGCCATGGATGACCATTACCCCGCCGGTATTGCCGCCGATCCCGTCATGGTCCACCAGCCGCGTTTTCCACACCACCTTGCCGCTGCGCGCATCCAGCGCATAAAGGTCCGCCTGAGGCGTGGCGACATAGACGTTGTTACCATAGAGCCCAAGGCTGCGGGTCTCTTCCGTCGAGCTGCCGGGCCCGGCGCTGCGAGGCGCGGGACCGAGCCGGTTCTCCCACAGAAGATTGCCGGTGCGAGTATCGATCGCCTGGATGGTATTGCCGCTTTCCGACAGGAACATGATGCCGTCATGCACGATGGGCGTGATCTCGGTGGTGCCGCCCTCGTAGAGGCCCCACATCCACTTGACCTGCAGGCTCGCCACATTGCCGGCGTTGATCTGGTCGAGCGGCGAATAGCTCCAGCCCTGATAGGTGCGCCGATACATCGGCCAGTCGCTATCGGCCGGATGGGTGAGCGTCTCGTCGGTCACAGGCGTGTAATTCTGGATATGGCCTTCCAGGCTGAGGCCCGCCTTGAAGCTGAAGGGGATGCGGCCGGGATTGCCCCGGCGCCGAGCTCCCGCACCGGCCCCGGTCGCCGCGGCCGCGGCATCGAGCGGCGCAGGGTGGCTTACATCGGCGGGAATGTTGCCATTGGCGATGCTGCCGATGCGGATGGCGGTCGCAGGGGCGAAGGCGGTGCGACCCGCTCCGGCCCCGTTGGCATGCAGGATGAAAGCGACAAGATCGGCATAGGTCGCATCGTCCAGGCTGCCGCCCCGGCCCAGCGGCATGGAGCCGTGAATCTTGTCATAAAGATCTTTTGTGGTGCGGGTGTTCCAGCCCGCCATAAAGCCTTTTCCCGCCAATGGCAGAGCGTCGGTGCCGCCGCTCAGGTCGGCCTGATGGCAGCTTGCGCAATTCTCGGCGAAAGCAGCGCGCCCGGACGCCACCTGGGCGTCGGTGAAAGGGCCCATATTCTGCTGCGCCGACGCATGGTCGAGCAAAGCGGCGGCGCCCATCGCGAGGACGACGGCCGTCAGCAGCAGACCCGATTTCTTTCCGATGACCTTCATGGGTTTCTTCCTAAGTCGTTTGTTTAGCGGGTCGGCGTATCGTTTTGCGGCAGGAACCAATGGCCTTCCTGGGGTACATCCGCGCCGAGGATAGGGTGGTCCGGCAACAGCCAGCCCCATAAGGTACCGCTCGGCGCTTTCTGGCTGTCGACCTGGATATAGAGCTTGCCGGTGCGGAACGCCGTTGCCTGGGCGGCGCTCAGCTTTACAGTGCCGGAAACTGTGCCGGACGCGGCCGGGCTGGCGGTGAGATCGAAGATCTTGACCCCCGGCACGCCGGTCACTGGGCTCAGATTGAGGTGCGCCGTGGTGGCGGGGGATGGCAAATCGCCGAAATTGCCGCTGACCGTCAAGGTGCGCCCGTCCAAGGTGGCGCTGGCATCGCCGCGGCCTTGAATGTTGACCTTGCTTGCATCGTCCAGGGGCATGGGCCCCAGATTGGTAATATATTTGTCAGCCGCGAAAGCGGGCTGGGATAGCGCCGCCAGCAACAGCGGCAGCGCCGCATTTCTCAGAAACTGCATGATATTTTCCCTTCGGCCGCCTTGGGCGGTATTCGCCAGCGGTCGGAAAATGCCATCGTCTCCCGTGTGTGGCAACCGCGCGTGTGGCGCGGCACTTTAGCCGCAGCGCGGCGCCTGCTCGGGAGGTGCAAGAGACAGAATCGCGGAACCGCCCGTTCCGGCGGCTCTCAGGGCGCGCCCGCCGCCTTTGCGCGTGTGCGGCGCCGCAGCGCGGATTTTCGTGGGCTTGCCTTTTGTAAAAAGGAAAGCACGCTGCGTTCGGCAGCGTTGAGGCCGCCAGGCCGCTCGTTTGCGGTAAGATGCAAGGTTCCCGTCTCGAAACCGGAGATCACTACCGGATGCACATAACATTTGCGGCACACCGCGACGGTGTTGCCCAGCCGCTCGGCGACCGCCGCGATCACCCCGCGCACGGCGCGTTTGCTCGGCTCGCCCTCGAAGGCTGCGAAAGCAAGCGCGGCCTCCACCGTGCCTGCCCAGGTGCGGAAATCCTTGGCGGAGATTTCCCGTCCGCTGATCTCGCGCAGATAGGCATTGACGTCGGTGGATGAGACGGCGTGAACCGCGCCCTCTGGGTCGCGATATTCGAACAGATGCTGCCCCGGCAGTTCCTGGCAGGAGCGGATCACGCGGGCCACCCGCCGATCCTGGAACGACAGGTTCCAGATTTTGCCGCTCTTGCCTTTGAAGAGGAAAGCGAGATGGGCGCCCTTCACCTTCACATGGCGGTTACGCAAGGTGGTGAGCCCAAAACTGCCATTGGCCCTTGCATAATCCTCGTTGCCAACGCGGATGAGGGTTTCTTCAAGCAGCGTCACGATCGCAGCCAGGATCTTCTCACGCGGCAGGCCGGACCGTGCCAGATCGGCCTTCAGGCGGCGGCGCAGGCGGGGCAGGCCTTGCGCGAATTCGGCGAGATGCTCGTATTTGGCGGCGTCACGGATGGCCGCGAAATCGGGATGGTAGCGATATTGCTTGCGGCTTTTGGCATCCCGGCCGGTGGCGACGAGATGGGCGTTCTCGAAAGGGGCAATCCAGACATCCGTCCAGGCGGGCGGGATCGCCAATGCCCGAATTCTCCGCAATCTGACGGAGTCCGTCAGCCGCGCGCCTGAAGGCAGACGGTAATAAAAGCGGCCCGGCGCACCATGCCGGGTGACGCCCGGGATTGTTTCGTCGGACACATACCGTAACCCGGCGTCCTTGGCGGCTTCTCGAGGATCGTCGCTCAACGCAGTTCGGTCATTGAATATCGATCAGCGCGACGTGAATATCGGAATGCATGCGCCGCTTCAGATGCGCGGGCGTCTCGCTGATGGTGATCTCCAAGGTCGGCCGAACATGGCCTTCCAGCAGATGGCCGCCGCGGGTCGATCCGTCTGGCAGACCCAACACGGTATGGGCGTGCAGGTCCGGCTCGCCTTTTTCATTCTCGGCGATGTCGCCGACCAGGGTGATCACTTCCACCTGGCTATCGATCGGAATGGGCCGGTATTCTTTCTTCTCCCAGTCGAAATAGCCGACCACGGCTTTCCGAAAGGCGCCAAGCGCGACAAAGGAGGCGGCGCGAATATTTTCCCGCCGCGCCAGATCCAGGATCGCCTTTTTCGCTTCCTCGCCGCTGTCCAGCACCGCGACCCAGATGCGCCGGCCGCCTTCGGCTGCGACTTGCTTGCTTTGCATGGGGACCTCCGTCCGGCATGACAACCATGCCGCCAGTGGATCGTTCCCTGTCTAGTGTCGTGGTTTGGAAGTTCGCAACATTACCGATATCAAGCGCCAAGCGAACTTCGAAACCAAAACGAACTAGAATCAATAAATTGCTAATGTCCTTCGATTCCGAAATTCGCATGATTTCTATATAGGCTCCGGGCGAATTTCGGCATCGGGACACTAGCCGATATTGCGGCTACCAGTTCAGCAGACGTTTGAGATTGCCGCCCTTGACCTTGGCGATGTCGGCGGCGGAATAGCCTTTCATATGGACATCGGCGATATGAGGACTGCCGCCGCTCCACACCATGCGGTCCGGGCCATATTCCTTGATGATGCGCTTGGTAAAGGGAATGAGGCTCTCATAATAGGGCCCGTCGCTGGCGATATAACCCAGCTCCGACAGCTTCATATAGACATTCGGAAATTTCGCCAGGTCCAGCACATCGGCATATTCCCAGGGCGTGCCTGTTTTTGGATTGGCCAAATGGTCGATCAGCACCTTGCAGCCGGGAAAGGCGGCAATCGCCTTGCCGGCGTCGCGTGCATAACTGGCGCCGATATCCAGTTCGATGACAAGGCCGAGATCGACTGCCTTGCCCCACAGCGTCCGGACGCCGGGATCGGAAAAACTGGCGAAATAGGCGGTATTGCCGCGATGAAGATGAAAGCGGGTGGAGCAGATGCGCGGGTGGGCTTTCACAAGCGCGGTCAGCTTGCTCGGCGCGTCCGAGTCCTTCGGGTAGAAAAGGCTCGTGCCCTTCAATTGATCGGGCGAAGTGCGGCGCAGGCAATCCAGGACCAGCGAATGATCGTCGCCATAGGGCTCGGGCTGCACGATCACCGCCTTGTCGATGCCCTCGGTCTTCAGGCGCTGTTGATAAGCAACCAGCGGATCCGCCGGATTCTTGGCGGGGTCCGGCCGGTAAGTGGCCCTGGGAGAATAGGGAAAGCGCGCCACATCGCGGCTGAACATGTGCTGATTCCACTCGATCACCGGACTGCCCGTGGCATCGGCGGCCCCCGCGCGGGAAGCGAGGCCGATGGTCAATGCTGCGGCGCCGAGCGCGGCAAAGGCATCGCGGCGGTCGGGCTTTTTCGCATCATTCATGAGAACCCCCTTCGATACCTGTGCTCCGGAGGGTGGCTGAAAACTCCGGCATGGGTTACATGGAAGGATAACAGGGCGCCCAGACCGGTCAATTGACGGGCGCGAAATGAGGGAGAGGGCGATGAAAATCTTTGGGAAGGAATTTTCGAGACGCACGCTGTTTCGCAGCGCCGGCCTGGTGGCAGGCGGCGCGCTGGGGCTGGCACCGGGCGAAAGCGCGCAATCCCAGACGGGAAGCGGCCCCCGCGCCCTGGCGCTGATCGGCGACCGTTATCACAATGCCGATTACATCAGGGTAAGCCTTGATCCGGTGTTCAAGGAGTTGAACATCCCGGTCGATTACACCATCGCCTATGAGAAGATTTCCGCCGACCTTTTGAAGAATTATCAACTCTTCGTGATCCTGCGCGACGGCATGATCTGGCCGGGCGGCTATCTCGGTCCCGACGCTTATGGCTATGAAGCCGAGCTGGAAACGCCTCACACTTTTCCCGATCCAAAGCCGGTATTCTGGATGACAGAGGACCAAGGCGCGGCGGTGCGCGATTTCGTCAATGCTGGCGGCGGTTTCTATGCGCTGCACAATTGCAGTCACATTTCACTCACCTCCAAGAATTATCGCGAAGTCATGGGCGGGGCCTATGACGGCCATCCGCCGCAACGCCCCTTCCAGGTGCGCGCAACGGCCAACAGTCATCCCATCACCCAGGGCATCGCGCCCTTCATGGTGAATGACGAACAGCATTACGTGATCTACGACAAGGATCCGAAATACGTCATCCTGGAGTCGGAAAATATCGACGGCCTGAAGTACGAAAACAAAGGCGCCAAGGCGGTGGCGGGCTGGGCCTATGATTTCGGCAAGGGCCGGGTGGTGTTCACCGCACCGGGCCACAACATTCATGTGATGTGGCAGCCGGAATATCTGGAGATCCAGAAACGCTCCATCCGCTGGCTGCTGCGCCAGATATGACGCGATTTTAACTTTTCGCGGCCGCAAAATGCCATTCACCATGGCGAAATCGGCAGGCTCTGCCGCAGCTTTTCCAGTTGGGCGGGGCGGCACCGTCTTATAATCTCCCGGCGCAACTCGCGGTGCAGAACGCGCCCGTGGGATCGCCGCTCCAGGGAGACAAGTCGATGCGCGCGTTGACCAGACGCCTGATGCTTTCCACCACGGCCACGGGCCTTTTCGCCGCGACCCTGCCTGCCCGCGCGCAAGCTCCGGCCGATACCGAGTGGCGCAGCTATGGCGGCGACCTCGCCTACACGCGCTATGCGCCGCTCGACCAGATCAATGCCGCGAATTTCGGCGACCTGGAAGTGGCATGGCAATTCAAGACCGAGAAGCTGGGCGCGCGTCCCGAATATGATCTGGAGGCAACCCCGCTATTGATCGCGGGCAGACTGTTCACCACGGCGGGATCGCGGCGCGACTGCATCGCGCTGGATGCAGCGACGGGAGAAATTCTCTGGGTTCACCGCCTGGAGGAAGGCGAGCGGGCGGCTGACGCGCCGCGCCAATTGTCCGGCCGGGGCGTCGGCTATTGGACCGACGGCAACGAGGAACGCATCCTTTATGTGACGATCGGTTATCGGCTGGTCTCGCTGGACGCCAAGACCGGCATTCCCGACTCCAATTTCGGCGTGGGCGGCGTCGTCGATCTGAAGCAGGACGACGACCAGGAGATGGATCCCGTCACTGCCGATGTCGGGCTGCACAGCGCCCCGACCATCGCCAAGGGTGTCGTCATCATCGGTGCGGCGCACACCGCGGGCAATGTGCCGAAGACCCGCTTCAATGTGAAAGGCTATGTGCGCGGCTTCGACGTCAGGACCGGCAAGCGGCTGTGGATTTTCCATACCATCCCGAAACGCGGCGAGGTCGGCTATGACACATGGCTGGTGCCGGGCCAGGCGGACCAGGCGGGCAATACCGGCGACTGGGCGCAGATTTCCGCTGACGAGGAACTGGGCCTGGCCTATCTGGGGGTCGAGCTGCCGACCGGCGATCAAATCGGCATCTATCGTGCCGGCCCCGATCTGTTCAGCGACAGCATCGTCGCGGTCGATATCCTGACCGGCAAGCGCAAATGGCATTACCAGATGGTCCATCATGGGTTGTGGGACCGCGACGTGTGCTGTGCCGCGATCCTTTGCGACATCCCGCATAATGGCAGGATCGTCAAAGCGCTGGCCCAGCCGAGCAAGCAGGCCTTCCTCTATGTACTCAACCGCGAAACCGGCGAGCCGATCTGGCCGATCGTTGAAAAACCGGTGCCCAAGGGCGATGTGCCCGGCGAATGGTATTCCCCCACCCAGCCCTTCCCCACCAAACCGCCGGCCTATGACCGGCAGGGCGTAACGGTGGACGACCTGATCGATTTCACGCCGGAGCTGCGCAAAAAGGCCATCGAGGTCGCCAGTCATTACAAGATGGGCCCTCTATACACCGCGCCGATCATGGCCAAGCCGGGCGGTCCCTGGGGCGTGCTCAATCTCCCTGGCTATATCGGCGGCAGCAATTGGCCGGGCGGGTCTTATGATCCTGAAACACACCTAGTTTATCTGTTCTCGCAGACCGATCTCTTGACCGTCGGCAGCATCATTCCCAATACCGACAAGACGGCATCGGATTTCGCTTATGTTCATGCCAATCTGGGCGCGGGGATTCATACCGATATCGGCATGGGTGCGGCGCCGCTTCCGGGCGGACGCGCACCCCGCATCGCGGTCGGCGGCACGGGGCTGCGTCCGGGCCAGACCGATGTCGAAGGCCTGCCGCTGATCAAGCCGCCCTATGGCCGTATCACGGCGATCGATCTGGAAAAAGGCGACATCGCCTGGCAGGTGGCGCATGGCGAGACGCCGGATTTCATCCGCAACCATCCGGCGCTGAAAGGCCTGAAGATTCCGCGCACCGGCCAGATGGGCAAGATTGCGCCACTGGTGACCAAATCGCTGGTGATCTGCGGCGATCCCGGCACCTTCACCGACGAAAATCATATCCGGGGCGCGCGGCTGAGAGCCTATGACAAGGCGAGCGGCGCGGAAAAAGCGAGCGTCTATCTGCCCGCCCAACAGAGCGGCTCACCGATGACCTATATGCTGGGCGGGCGGCAATACATCGTGATCGCGGTCGGCGGCGGCAATTATACGTCTGAGTTCATCGCCTTCCGCCTGCCGAAAGGCGAATAGCCCGTTGCGATAAGCATTGATGGCATAGGGCACAGAACAAGCGCGAGGATGGTTACATCACGGCGCCGATCTGCCAGGGCACGAACTCCTGCCCGCCATAGCCCAGTTCCTCGCTTTTGCTTTTGCGACCCGAGGCGACGGCCAGCAGGACGTCCAGGATTTCCTTGCCTTTTTCCTCGATAGTGGCGCCGCCGGTCGCGATGGTGCCGCAATCGATGTCGATATCGTCCTGCATGCGCCGGTAGATATCGGAATTGGAGGCAAGCTTGATCGAGGGCGAGGGCTTGCAGCCATAGGCCGAGCCTCGCCCGGTGGTGAAGGCGATCATGGTCGCGCCCGACGCCACCTGCCCCGTCGCAGAAACCGGATCGAAGCCGGGACTGTCCATGAAGACGAAGCCGTTGCTAGTCAGCGGCTTTGCATATTCGATCACGTCATTCATGGTAGAGGTGCCGCTCTTGGCAACCGCGCCGAGCGACTTCTCCAGGATGGTGGTGAGGCCGCCCGCCTTGTTGCCGGGCGAAGGATTGTTGTTCATCTCCCCGCCATGGATGGACGTATAACGCTCCCACCAATCCAGCCGCGCCCGCAGCTTGTCGGCGACGACCTGGTCCTTGGCGCGGGCATAGAGCAGATGTTCGGCGCCATAGATTTCCGGCGTCTCCGACAGGATCACCGTGCCGCCCAGCGCCACCAGCCGGTCGGACGCATTGCCGAGGGCGGGATTGGATGTGATCCCCGACCAGCCGTCCGAACCGCCGCATTGCAGGCCCAGCACCAGGGCGCTGGCCGGTGTCTCGCTGCGCTGGACGGCGTTGACGGTGGGCAGCATCTCCTTCAGCCGCGCCAGACCCTGTTCAATGGCGCGCCGGGTGCCGCCGACATCCTGGATGGTGAAGGACTGGAACGCCGCGCCATCACTCAGCCCGTAATCGGATTTGAACTTGGCGATCTGCACCGCTTCGCAGCCAAGGCCCACCAGCAGGATCGCGCTGAAATTGGGATTGGCCGCGGTACCCCACAGAGTACGGCGCAGGATGTCGTAGCCTTCGCCCCCCATGTCCATGCCGCAGCCGCTGACATGAGTGATCGGCACGATGCCATCGACATTGGGAAATTCGTCGAGCATTCCGCTGCGTTCCGCCGCTTCGGCGATATGGCGCGCCACCGTCGCCGAACAGTTCACGCTGGTCAGCACGCCGATGTAATTGCGCACGCCGACCTTGCCGTTGGCGCGATGAAAGCCCATGAAGCTGCGCGCCGGCTCCGGCAGATTGCGCCGCAGCGGCGCGATGGCCTCGCCGCGCAATTCCGACAAGGTCATGTTGTGGGTATGGACCCAGGCGCCGGGCGCGATATCGGCGGTGGCGGCCCCGATCACCTGGCCATATTTGCGCACCGGCTCGCCTTTGCGGATGGGCGCGGCGGCGATCTTGTGGCCGGGGGACACAGGTTCGGCGAGGGCGAGATGCTCCGCCGCCAGCATATCGCCTTTGGCAAGCCGCGACGCCGCGACGACGACATTGTCAGATGGATGGAGGCGCACAGTCTGCAGGGCGGACATGGAACAATCCTTTGGGGCGGGCAAGTTTAGCCCGTGGCGCAGCGGGATAGAAGCGCTGCCCGGCGCAATGCCGCTCCTCAGGCGATGCGTTTCCTGGGCACGTCCTTGGGCGCGATGCTGAACAACAGCACCACGGCAAAACAGGCGGCCGGCACCAGCATGGCGTAATTGATCGCCGAGAGATCGGAAATCCAGCCCATGATCGCCGGCATGATCGCGCCGCCGACAATCGCCATCACCAGGAAAGAGGAACCGGGCTTGGTCAGCGGGCCCATGCCGTCCAGCGACAGGGCGAAAATGGTGGGGAACATGATCGACATGAAGAAGCTGACCGCGATTAGGGCGTAAAGGCCAAGCGTGCCCCCCGCGAAGGTTGCGGTGAGGGCCAGTACGATATTGGCGATGGCATACAGGCCCATCAGCCGCGCCGGCGCAATCCTGCCCGCGATCAGACCGGTGCCGGCGAAGCGGCCGATCAGGAAGCAGATCAGCGAGATGTTGAGATAATTGGCGGCGATCTTCTCGCCGACGCCGGTTTCGAATTGGGCGTAGCGGATGGTGAAGCTCCACACGCCGACCTGGCCGCCGACATAAAAGAACTGCGCCAGCGCGCCGAGCAGGAAATGCCGGTGCCGGAACAACTTCAGAAATGCGCGCGGCTCCCGGCGGTCCGCGGGTTCGGGCGTTTCCGCCACCGCAGGAAAGCGGGTGACGAACACCACAAGCGCCCACAGCAATACGAAACCGCCCAGCAGCAGATAGGGAATCTGCACGGCATGACCCTCTCGCGCGAAAAAGGCCGCGAGCTGGGACGGCGGCATGGCGGCAAGCTGGGCTTGTGTGGGCTCGACTCCCGACAGGATGAAATGCTGGCCGATCGTCACCCCGACGATGTTGCCGACAGGATTGAAGGACTGCGCCAGGTTGATGCGCCGCGCCGCGCCTTCCGGCGGCCCCAGAACCAGCATCAGCGGGTTGGCCGACGTCTCCAGGAAGGCGAGCCCGCTGGCGATGACGAACAGCGCGCCGAGGAAGAAGGCATAATGGGTATATTCCGCCGCGGGATAGAATAGCAGCGCCCCGATGCCGTAAAGGATTAACCCGACCACCACCGCCGACTTGTAGCCGGCCCGGCGCATGAACATCGCCGCGGGAATGGCGAACAGGAAATAGCCGAGATAGAAGGCCGACTGCACCAGACCCGATTGCAAGTCGGTCAAGGTGAATGCCTTCTTGAATTGCTTGATCAGGATATCGTTCAGATTGTTGGCGACGCCCCACAGGAAGAACAGGCTGACGATCAGGAACATCGCCAGGACATAGCGCTGGGTGCGCTCGGCTGTGATCGCGGTCATCTGTTCTCGTCCTCCTCGTTCGGCACCGGTGCGGCGGGATGCAAAAGGCCCTCGCGCCGTAAGGCGGTCCAGAAAGCGGCCGGAATGGCCCATGCAAGATTTTCCCGTGCCTTGGCCGCTTCTTCTGCATTTACCATTCCGGGAATGACGGCCGCGACCTGGGGATGGGCCAACGGAAACTGGATCGCAGCGGCCGCCAGCGGCACGTCGAAGCGGTCGCAGACCGCCTCGATCCGGCGCACACGCTCGATGATCTCCGGCGGCGCGGGTTCATAATTATAATAGAGCGGCCCCGCCCCCTTCACGCCGGTCGCCAGGATGCCGGAATTGTACGGGCCGCCGACGATCAGCGACACGCCACGCGCCGCGCAGCGCGGCAGGAAGGAGTCGAGCGCAGTCTGCTCCAACAGGCTATAGCGGCCGGCCAGCAGGAAACAGTCGAATTCGCCCTCGGCCAGCGCCTGTTCGCAGATTTCCCATTCATTGACACCCAGCCCGATGGCGCGCACCGCGCCTTGATCGCGCAAGGCGCGCATCGCGCGATAGCCGCCGGCGAAGAATTGCCGCCAGCGATCCTCATGCGCCGCCTTGTGCGTCAGCCTCCCCAGATCATGCGCGAGAAGGATGTCGATCCGCGACCGGCGAAGGCGCTTGCGGCTCTCCTCATAGGAGCGCATCACCCCGTCATAGGAATAGTCGAACACCGGCCTGAATGGCATCGGCGTGACATAGCCTTCGCGCACCGCGACGAGATCGTCATCGGGTGCCGGCTCCAGCACCCGCCCGACCTTGGTGGAAAGGATCACTTCTTCCTGGGGATCGAGCTCGGCCAGCGCCGTGCCCAAGCGGGTCTCGCTGAGGCCAAAGCCGTAGAAGGGCGCGGTATCGAACAGCCGCGCGCCCACGCCGAAAGCAGCCTCGATCGAGGCGCGCGCCGAATCGTCGTTCACCGGGCGATAAAGATTGCCGATGCCCGCGCCGCCGAAACCCAGAACCGTCACCATCAGACCGGTGCGCCCCAAGACGCGGCGCGGAAGCGGGTTCATGGCTGTTCCGACAGGGCGAAGATGCGTTCCATCGCCACCCATTTCTCGCCCGGCTTGGCGAAAGGCAAAAATTGCTGGAATTCTTCCATCTGCCTTTCCCACGCTTGCACCGCAGGATCGGCGGCGTCGGACGCAGCCTTGGCGGCGAGAGAGAAATGCGCCCCGATCTCCATCATCATGAACAGGCGATTGCCGGCGAGGAAAATCTGCATCTCCTCGATGCCGGCGTCGCGGATGGACCGGATGACAGCCGCAGGTGGGCCGCCCGGCGCATGCCAGGCGCGATAGCGCGCGGTCAACTCGGCATCGTCCTTCAGGTCAAGAGCAAAACACAGAAGCCGGCTGCTCACGGCATCTTCCTCCCCCAGCGCGCGGACCATTCCCTCACGATGTCATGCCCGGCCGAGGCTGGCTAGCCGCCAGCAGCGCGAACGGGTCCAGTAATAAAATGTTGGGCCGGCGCTCAAGAATGACGCTCAGAACCGGCTCGCGCCGCTCATATCCGGGCAGCCGAGAACAGACCTGCCTCGATTCACGAACCGCTGCGCAACCGGGCGCGGATCGTGGTCACGGCGTGGGCGGAAACAGGCGCGGCGGCGTTGCCCCAGGCGTTGCGCACATAGGTCAGCAAGTCCGCGACCCTCTGATCGTTCAGCCGCCAGGCAAAAGAGGGCATCGCGGGGGCGGTAGGCGCCTCCTTGGTCTGCGCCGCCCGTGCGCCTGCCAGCACAACCCGCACCAAAGTCTCGGCGCTGTCCTGCTGCACGACCGCATTGCGCGCGAGCGGGGGAAACAACAAGCCCTCGCCTTTGCCGTCCCCGCCATGACAGGCGGTGCAGTTCGCCTCATAGGCCGCCGCACCCGCCCGCATGCGCGGATCGCTCATCGCAATCGGGGCGGCGGGCGAAGCACGCGGCGAAGCCGGGACCTCTTTCAGATAGGCCGCGATTGCCGCGAGATCCGGATCGGTCATGCGGGAAGTGGAATTCTCCACCGCCTCGGCCATCGGTCCCGACGCGACCGCATGCGCGTTCCAGCCCGTCTTGAGATAGGCGACGATATCGCTCGCGTTCCAGCCTCCGATCCCCACCGTCATGTTCGAGGTAATGTCGGGTGCGAACCAGCCTTGCAGAGAGGCGCCGGCAAGCGGCCGGTCGGTTCTGTCGGCGCCCAGCATGGTCTTGGGCGTGTGGCAGGCGCCGCAATGCGCCGCGCCCGTGACCAGATAGGCGCCTCTGTTCCAGGCGGCAGACTTGCCGGAATCGGGGATGAAAGGCCGGGGGCGGAAATCGATCCAGTTCCACACCACCATCCCCAGCCGGATATTGTAGGGAAACGGCAGCAGATTGACCTTCACCGCATGGTGCACGGGCGCCACCGTGCGCATATAGGCCCAGAGCATGGCGATATCGGAATCGCTCATGCGGGCATAGTTGGGATACGGCATCGCCGGATAGAGCCGCATCCCACCGGGCGCGATCCCCTCCTTCATCGCGCGGCGAAAATCGGCTTCGCTCCAGCTTCCGATGCCGGTTTGCCGGTCCATGGTGACGTTGGAGGCGGCGAGCTTGCCGAAGGGCGTGTTCAGTATAAGCCCGCCGGCAAAAGGCTTGCCGCCAAGCGCGGTGTGGCAGCCTTCGCAATCGCCCAGGATCGCCTGGTAGCGCCCCGCCGCGACATGATCGACAGCCGAAGCCTGCGTGGCCCACAGCAGAAGCGCCGCGGCGAACGCCCACTGCTTCACGCCCGCACCAGGGGGCCTAGATTTTTCAAATAGCGGTCCCGGATCGCTTCCGCCGCCCAGAAGGCGAGCATCCCCACCGTACCGGTGGGATTCATCCCCGCATTCTGGGGAAAGGCGGAGGCCCCGATGACGAACACATTGGATACATCCCAGCTTTGCAGATAGCGGTTCACCGCGCTGCGGCTTGGATCGGCGCCCATGATCGCGCCGCCCGTGTTGTGGGTGCTCTGATAGGGCACGCTGTTCCAGCCTTTGTGCATCGCCGCGACGGCGCTGTATTTGGGGTTGAACGCCGCGACCGCCTTTTCGAGCTGGGCGCAGACATAACGCGACATGCGGACGTCATTGTCGGGAAAGTCGAACGTGATGCGCAGTAGCGGGCGGCCATGGCGGTCGGTATAGGCGGGATCGAGATCGAGATAATTTTCGGCGACGGCATAGCTCGATCCCTGGGCTCCGAAGGAGAGCGAGCCTTTGTAATATTGCGCCGTCGCCTTCTTCCATTCGCTGCCCCAGCGCGGGGTACCGGGCGGGGTGGGGCGATTGGAAATCGGCCGGCCATTGGTCGGCACGCAATTGACACCTGCGCCCCCCACGAAATCCAGCTTTGCATGATCGAGGGCATCGCCGTTGAAATCGTCCATCGTCTGGCCCAGCGCGCCGGCCGCGATGAAGGGATTGAAATTCTTGTCGTCGAACAGCATCCGCGCGCCGCCGCCGCTCTGATAGCAATAATTGCGCCCCACCACGCCTTTGCCGGTTTTGGGGTCGTAGGGCTTGCCGATGCCCGACAGAAGCAGCATGCGCGCATTCATCAGGCCGTAGGCGCAGATCAGGACCATCTCGCCGGGCTGCTCATATTCGACGCCATGCGCGTCGATATAGGTGACGCTCTTTGCCGTCTTGCCATCGGGATGAAGATTGATCTTCAGCACCTCGCATTCCGTGCGGGCCTCGAAATTCGGGTTCCTGATCAATGCGGGAAGAATGGTGGTCTGGGGACTGGCCTTGGCGTAATTGGCGCAGCCGAACCGCTCGCAATAGCCGCAGAAGGTGCACTGGCCCATATGGATGCCCAGCGGATTGACATAAGACCGGGAAAGATTTGCCGATGGCGTTGGGAAAGGATGATAACCGAGCCCCCCCATCGTTTCGGCAAACAGGCTGGGCGCGTAACTCATTTGCATCGGCGGGTTGGGATATTCGCGCTGGCGGGGGCTTTCGAACGGGTTGCCGCCGGGCTGGAGCTTGCCCTTCAGATTGCCCGCCTTGCCCGAAATGCCGCAGAGATATTCGAAACGGTCATAGCAATGCTCGACCTCGTCATAGGTGACGCCCCAATCCTGGACTTGCAAGCCTTTCAGCCGCGCCCCGCCATAGCGTTTCGTCAGGTGCGTGCGGCATTCGAAATCGCTCGCCCAGAAGCGCCAGGTATGGCCGTTCCAGTGCACGCCCGCTCCCCCAACCCCCGAACCGGGCAGAAAGGAGCCGTAATCGCGCATCGGCAGTGCGGTTTCGGCCATGTTGTTGCGCATGGTCATCGCTTCCGTCGCCGGCTTCAGGAACAGGTCCTTGCGGATAGCGAAGCGCAACTCGTCGGGCATATAGCCGATGTTGAAATCGGTCGCAGTATCGCGCCACGGCCCCCGTTCGATGGCGACGACACCAAGGCCGGCTTCGGTCAACTCATGGGCGAGAATCGAACCGCTCCATCCCAGGCCGATGATCACCACATCCTTGCGCGGCAGCAATTTTGCCATCAGGCGGCGCCATAGATCGAAATGGGGCCGCGGGGATAAGGCACATTATGCTTGGCGATATGGTCGCGATAATCGTAGCGCGCGCCGGGAAAGCCGACCAGCTTCCAGCCCACCATGTTCCGGTTGCCGCCATAGAGCGGATCGGCGAAAAAGCCTTCCATCGTGTTCTGCAGGACAAGTTCGAAAAAATCGCGCGTGTCGAGGCCTGATTTGAGGGCCAGATCGACCGCGCCGCTTTCCAATCCCTTGAGAATGTCGTCCTGAAGCCCGGGCGGCAGTTGCGCGAAGCTGTGATGGCCGTGCGCGCGCGCATAATCGTTCAGGGCCGCAAGCCCTTCGCGGTAGCGACCGGCGGGGGTGAGGTGGTTCTGATAG
>DATATP010000094.1:0-6292 GCA_036268715.1 Rhizomicrobium sp.
GCCGTCGGAAGCAGGCTGTGCAAAGGCCGCTCGCATGGCATTGTTGTCCAGAAATGCCGCCATCGATGATGCCCTGCGCGTCGGGCTTCATCTCTAGCAAGGCATGGTAAACGAACACTTAGCGGAAAGCTTGCGATGGCGCCCTTGTCGAAGCATTTACCAGTTTCGCAATTATCCACCGCCATTGGGCGTTTTTCAGGAGTTGGGAGAGCTTACTCCCTTCCATCACAAATCGGGCCAGAAAGGTCACCAGACATGGAACAAGCCAGCGCGGGCGAACTCATGCGCGTCATTAAAACCCAGCATGGCGTGGCGAGCAGCTTCCTTCGGTCGGTGCGGGTGCATCCGGCCAGGGGCAATCCGTCCGATTGGGATGGCGTCGTCCATATCTTCGACCTGAAGGATCATCCTGCTGCCGGCCGCGCCTTCGCCTGGTCTTCGCCTATCGCGGGCGGCGGCGCACACCGCTTCTTCGCCGTTCTGCAGTCCAGACAGATCGCGACACCGATGCAGGCCGTCAAGGCGGCCTCTGCAGCGATCCACAAATGGGGCGCTCGGGGCACGAAATAACGGGGACCATGAGCTTCTGGCGCAGTAGGCCCTCAACTGCGCTCGATCTTCTGGGTCACTTCGTCCAGCAGGGTGGCGATACGGTGCATCGCTTCGTCATTCTCGACGCGCGACAGCTTTTCCATCAGCGCATTGTGCAGGTTGCGCAGCGCGCGGCGCACCGGGGCATGGTCACCTTTGTGCGACGAACCGGCCTCGGTGATCCGCGCCAGCAGTGCATCCGCTTCGGCGCGGTGCTGTTCCAGATGCGCCTTGCCTTCGACGGTCGCGGCATAGACCTTGCGCGTGCCCGCCGCGCTTTCCTCGGCGATCAGGCCCATGTCCTGCAGCATGGTGAGGGTGGGATAGACCACGCCCGGGCTGGGCGCATAGGCGCCGCCGGTACGCTCCTCGATCTCGCGGATCAGGTCATAGCCGTGGCGCGGCTGTTCGCCGATCAGGGACAGCAGCACCAGCCGCAACTCTTCACTATCAAACATGCCGCGGCGGCGGCCAAATCCGCCCGGGGCATTGCCCTGCCCGCGGCCACCAAAACCGCCCTCGAAGCGGCCAAAGCCATAATGGCCGTGTCCACCCCGGCCACCACAATGGCGGTAACCGCCTGATTCACTTCTATGTTCATGCATCCACATGTGTGGGATCTCCTTTGTTGAACACAGTCTAGATATATCTAGACTGATACAGATGCAAGCGCCCTGTCAAAGTATTTGCTCCGGGCCACAGACCGCGTTATTGGCTTTCTGAAACCAAAAAGACAATCCGGCATGGCCGCCCGTCGCGCCTCCTCCGATCCTACCCCCAGTCGCCTGCAGGCGGAGTTGGCGCGCCGCATTCTCAAAACGCTGCAAGACGAGGGCGCGACCCCCGGCCAGCGTCTGGTCGAGCTCGATCTGTGCCGCCGCTTCGGCGTGTCACGCACACCGGTGCGCGGCGCGCTCCGGCTGCTCGCAACCCAAGGCGCGATTGTGCCCCGCGCCAATCGCGGCTTTGTACTGACGCAAGCGGCAAAGGAGGTTCCAGCCAGCGAATCCGCTTCCCGCGATCCAGACGAAAAGCGCACCCTGTTCGCCGCCCTCGCCCAGGCCCGCAACACCGGCAAGCTGGCGGATCGCTTCACCCAGCAGGAGATTGTGCGGCGTTTCGGAGCACGGTTGCCGATCGTACTTGCCGTGCTGCGCCAGCTTGCGGAGCTGGGCCTGGTGCAGCGCCGCGCCGGCAACGGCTGGGGGTTCGGACCCGCCGCCGACGCTCAGCGGGCTCAGGCGGAGAGCTATGCCTTTCGCCGCGCGCTGGAGCCGGCGATGCTGTTGCAGCCGGGTTTCCGGCTCGACCGCTTCTGGCTGGAAAAGACCCGCGCCGCGCATCTGAAATTCCGCCGCCGCACTTGGCGCGACAGCGACGCGACGGATTTTTATGAAGTGAATGCCGATTTCCATGAGCAACTCGCGCGCTGCTCCGGCAACCGCTACATGCTGGGCGCGGTGCGTCAGCAGATCGTGTTGCGGCGCTTTCTCAGCCATCAGCTCGAATATGACGCAAAACGGATCGGTGCGGCGATCGACGACCATCTGGAAATCCTGGCGGCGCTGGAGGGCGGCTGGAACGACAAGGCTGCCGCCCTGATGCTGCATCATCTCACCATCAGCGCGAGTCACGCGGCATGAACATCCTGGTTTTGCCGGGAGACGGTATCGGTCCCGAAATCACCGCAGCGACCTTGAAGGTACTGGAGAGCGCAGGACGCGCCTTCGCCATCGCCTTCCGTTTCGAGCAATGCGAGATCGGCTTTGCGAGCCTGAAGACACAGGGCACCACCATGCCGGATGCGGTGCTGAAGCGCGTGCCGCAGATGGATGGCGTGGTGATGGGCCCGGTATCGGTGGCCTCCTATCCGCCACGCGCGGAAGGCGGCATCAATCCTTCCGCCACCATGCGCAAGACGTTTGACCTGTACGCCAATGTGCGGCCCTGCCGCAGCCGGCCCGGCCTGTCGCGCACAGGAAAGCCGATGGACCTCGTCATCATGCGCGAGAACACCGAAGGCTTCTATTCCGACCGCAGCATGTTCGCAGGTCCCGGCGAATTCATGCCGGACGAAGACATGGCGCTGTCGGTGCGCAAGGTGACGGCAAAGGCATCGGCGCGCATCGCGCGGGCCGCCTTCGCGCTGGCCCGTGAACGCGGCAAGAAGGTGACGGCGGTGCACAAGGCCAATGTGCTGCATCTGTCGGACGGGCTGTTCCTGCGCGAAGTGCGCAAGGTCGCGGAACAATATCCCGATGTGGTGCTGGACGATGTCATCGTGGACGCGATGGCGGCGCTTCTGATCCGCAGCCCTGAGCGTTTCGATGTCATCGTCACCACCAACATGTTCGGCGATATCCTGTCCGACGAAGCCAGCGAATTGACCGGCAGCCTGGGCCTGGGCGGGGCAATCAATGCCGGCGATGCGGTCTGCATGGCCCAGGCGCAGCATGGCTCGGCCCCCGATATTGCGGGCAAGGGCGCGGCCAATCCGACCTCCCTGATTTTATCGGCGGCGCTGCTGCTGGAATGGCGCGGCCGGCGCGACGGCAACGACAAACTGCTCGCCGCATCGCGCGGCATCGAGACGGCGGTGGATTCAGCACTGGCCGATCCCGCAAACCGCACACCCGATCTGGGCGGCACGGCGACCACGGATGGCTTCGCCATGGCGGTTTGCGCGGCGCTGCGCGCACCGACCTGAGGGGCTCTGCCGTTAACCATTGCTTATCCACGACGCAATTAAATCAGCAGCGGACGCAATTGCGCGGCACCGACCGACCGGGAACGGTCTCCGATTTACCGGCCACACCATCGCGGCGAGCAAAAAACAAATGGCCGGCTATGTGTTCACCACGAACTGGTTTGAAAAGGAAAGACCGGCTTGGGAGGAGTTGTTCACCAAGGTAAAGCCCAGAAAAATCCTTGAGATCGGATCTTATGAGGGCGCCAGCGCGGTTTTTCTCATTGAGACTTTGGCAAAAGATTTCGATATCGAACTTCATTGCATCGACACCTGGGCGGGCTCACTGGAGCACCGCAGCGGCGGACTCGATCCCAGCGATATGGGATCGGTGGAGTTGCACTTTCAGCAGAATACCGCGATGGCGATCCGGGAAGCCAAAAACAGAGTCGATCTGAAAATTCACAAAGAGCTGTCCGAGCTTTGTCTTCCCAGGCTGTTGGCAATGGGCAGCAAAAACTATTTCGATTTCATATATATCGACGGCTCGCACCAAGCCCCGGATGTTCTCTACGATGCCGTACTTGCGTTCAAGCTCCTGAGTGTGGGCGGCCTCATGATCCTGGATGACTATCTCTGGAACGAGCCCTTGCCGACCGGCAAAGACCCGCTACGCAGCCCCAAGCTGGCGATCGATGCGTTCGTGAACATCAACCTGCGCAAACTGAATGTGCTGTCGGCCCTTAACAGCCAGGTCTTCATTCAAAAGATATCGGATTGAGGCGGCTCTGCCCGCGCGGCTGCGCTGGCGGGTCGGCGGCGATCTGTCGGCCACGGTCGCCGAACGATACGATCAGCACGGAGAGCCTATTTCGAGGCTCCGTCATCCAACGCGAAGGCAACATAGACATTCCCTTTGGGACCTTTGCGGCTGTAACCGCCGCTGGCGGCAATCACCACATACTGTTTGCCCTTGGCCATATAGGTCATCGGCGTGGCATTGCCGGCATAGGGCAGCACCGTCTCCCACAACAGCTTGCCGGTGCGGCTCTCGAAAGCGCGCAGCTTGCGGTCGAAGTTGGTGGCGCCGATGAACAGAAGGCCGCTGGCGGTGACCACCGCGCCGCCATAGCTCTCGCTGCCCGTCTGGCTCAGGCCGTTGGCGGCAAGCTCCGGATATTCGCCGAATGGGATGCGCCAGGCGAACTTGCCGGTCCTGAGATCGATAGCGGTCAAATATCCCCAGGGCGCGGCGGTGGCGGGGTAGCCGTCCGGATCGACAAATTTGTTGTAGCCGGAAAAGGTGAAGCGGGAGTGCGGCTCCGGCTGCGTGCCGTCCTCGGCGGGGGGGGCGCGGTCAATTGCGGCCGTGGTCCAGATAACGTTCTCGGTGTTGACGAACAGATATTGCAGGCGCGGATCGAACGACATGCCGCCCCATTCATCGCCGCCGGAAAAGCCCGGCGCCGACACCGTTTCCTGTTTATAGGCGGGCGGCGTGAACATCGGGCCATTGAGAAAGGTGGCGAATTTCTCGCGCGCCCATTGATTGGCCTCTGGCGTGCGCTGGGTCAGACCCTCGCCGGTCACGCTCTGATGTGAAAGCGGCGCCGGCAGGCGCGGGAACGGCTGCGTCGGCCAGGCCGTGTCGCCCGGCGCGGTCGCGGGCGGCACCGGCTTCTCATCGATGGGAAACAGGCTTTTGCCCGTCACCCGGTCGAAGACATAGACGAACCCGGTCTTGTTGGTGGCCGCGACGGCGTCGATCCGGCGGCCATTGCGCCGCACTGTCACCAGGATGGGCGGCGCGGCGAAGTCATCGTCCCATTCGTCATGATGCACCGCCTGGAAATACCAGAGCAGCTTGCCGGTGGTGGCATCGAGCGCGATCACGCTGTCGGAATAGAGATTCTTCCCAGGCCGTTCGCCGCCATAGAAATCGTCGGACGGCGAGCCGGTGGCGGCGAACAGGATTCCGCGCTTGGCGTCCATCACCATGCCGGGCCAGGCATTGGCGCCGCCCGCCTTCGCCCACGCGTCCGCGGGCCAGGTTTCGGCACCGGGCTCGCCCGGATGGGGAATGGTGTGGAAGGTCCAGACCAGCCTGCCGCTGCGAACATCCCAGGCGCGGATGTCGCCGGGCGAGGCCGGAGTCTGTTCGCCCACCTCGCCGCAGGTGAAGAACAGGTCTTTCCAGACATTCACGGCCCCGCCCATGCGGACATAGTTGTCGGAGGCCGGTCCGCGCAGATTGTCGTCGAGATCGATGCGCCCGCCATTGCCAAAGGCGGGGTCCGGCTTTCCCGTGGCGGGGTCCAGCGAATAGACATAGTTGGATGCCGTCACCAGCAGCCGGCTCGTGGTGCCGTCACTCCACCAGCTCTCGCCGCGGCTCTTGAAGCCGACCTTGGATTTTTGCGGAAGGTCCGGGGTGAAGGTCCACTTTTCTGTCCCCGTCACCGCGTCGAGCGCGAAAATTCTTCCCGCCGCCGCGCCATAAAGCACCCCGTCCACCATGATGGGCGTGTTCTGCAATTGGCTTTGGGCGCCCAGATCGTAGCGCCAGACTTCTTTCAGCTTGGAAACGTTGCGCCTGGTGATCTGTGTGAGGGGGGAATAGTGGCTGCCCCCGGCATCGCCATTATAGTGTGGATAATCGCGGTCCTGGGTCGCGGCGCGGGCGAAGCTCCAGGCCGCACCGGACAGAAGAAGCGCCATAATCAGATGGCCTGCCCGCTTCATGGTTTGCCCCCGAATTCTTCGCTGGCGGGACCATAGCAGTCCTGCGGCAACTTCAGAAGCGCCTACCGCTTACCGCACTTCGCCAGGAAAGCTCCGGGCCTTGGGACCAAAATGGAGTTGCACTGTTCCGGTCAGGTCCACGATTCCCGTATCGGGGTGATAAACGCCCCGGCTGGCCGTCAGCAGCCTGCCATCCAGAGTCACATCGAAATTCTTCATATGGATCGCCGTGCCTTGCCGGTGAAGGCCGCTGCCATGCATGGTGGCGTCGGC
>DATATP010000095.1:0-6193 GCA_036268715.1 Rhizomicrobium sp.
ACGGCCGGCGCGGGCGTGCATGATTTCCTGTTGGATCGCCTCGACCAGCCTCCCGCGCAGGGAGAAGGGCGAGACTGCCAGTTTCTCCATCGCCACAGGCTCGGCATAACCGGTGATGAAGTTGAACAATTGCGCCGCATCGCGCCCCAGTGCCGGATCGGCCGAGAACAACGACAGGTCCGTATAGATACGGGCGGTTTGCGGATGGTAATTGCCGGTGCCGAAATGGACATAGCTGCGCAGCGCGCCGCCCTCGCGCCGCACTACCAGCGAGACCTTCGCGTGGGTTTTCAACGCGATAAAGCCATAGACGACCTGAACCCCTGCCCGTTCCAGGTCCCGAGCCCATTTGATGTTGGCCGCCTCATCGAAGCGGGCCTTCAATTCCACCAGCGCGGTGACCGACTTGCCCGAATCCGCCGCCTCGATCAGCGCCTGAATGATCGGACTGTCGGAACTGGTGCGGTAAAGCGTCTGCTTGATCGCCACCACGTCCGGATCAGCGGCGGCTTGCCTGAGGAATTGCACCACCGTATCGAAACTCTCGAAGGGGTGATGGACGATGAGATCCTTCTCGCGGATGGCGGCGAAACAATCGCCGCCATGATCGCGGATGCGCTCGGGAAAACGGGGAATATAAGGCCGGAATTGCAGCTCCGGCCGCTCCGGCAGGATGAGTTTGGAGAGGTCCGACAGACCCATCAAATTCTCGATGAGGACGATCTCGGATCGGTCCAGGTCCAGATGCTGGGCGATGAAATGGCGCAATCCTTCGGGCATCGAGCGATTGCAGCTCATATGGATCACGCTGCCACGGCGGCGGCGCTTGAGCAGCGTCTCGAACAGCAGCACCAGATCTTCGGCTTCCTCCTCGATCTCGACATCGCTGTCGCGCAGGATGCGGAATAGACCCCAGCCCGTGACGCTATGGCCGGGGAACAGCTTGTCGAAATGCAGCGCGATCACCTGCTCCAGGAGGATGAAACGCACGCGCTTGGAGTCCGCTCGCTCGCCATCCGGCAAGCGCAGAAAGCGGCGCAGTTGCGGCGGCACCGGAATGAGCGCGGAGAACTCCTTGCCATCGCGCCGATTGGTCAAGGTCAGGGCGATGGTGAAGCCAAGATTGGGAATGAAGGGAAACGGATGCGCCGGGTCGATGGCGAGCGGCGTCAGTACCGGGAAGATCTGCGTGACAAACTGGCCGGCAAGCCAGGCGCGGTCGGCATCCTGAACTTCCTCGGCGGTGATCACGCTGATGCCTTCGTGACGAAGTTCCTGGTCCAGCATCTGCCAGATACGCTGCTGGTCGACGATCAACCTGCGCGCGCTGTTATCCACCCTGGCAAGTTGCTCGGCGGGCAAGAGGCCGTCCGCAGATGGCGTCGTGACGCCCTCCCGCACCATGCCCATCAGGCCAGCGACCCGCACCATATAAAACTCGTCCAGGTTCGAGGCCGAGATGGACAGGAAGCGCAGACGCTCGAACAAAGGATGCCGCCGATTCTCCGCCTCGCCGATCACTCGCCGGTTGAAGGCGAGCCAGGACAATTCCCGGTTGACAAAGCGCTCGGGCAATGCCGGATCGAAGGACAGATTGGCGCCCTGGGACTTCAGGCCAACGACACCCTCGGTCGGCATGCCCTCACCGTTGGCGGGCTCGGGATGTACCGTTTCAGCTTCTGAAACGGTGTCGTTAGCGGCTTGCACCATCAGGGGCTGGGCGGGGTCGGACATGCATGAACTCTAAAGCAAAAGCGTAAACCTGTCATGACGGCGACGGCATTTCGGCCAGCAATTCGCGGATAAGCGCCAGATTTACGGGCCTTTTTTCCGAAAAAGCACGGGCGTCGGCGCGGGCGATGAAGTCGCGAATTGCTCCCGGCGAGCGCTCGAGCTGGCGGATCATATGGACCACGACCGCTTGCGGAACCGTAAGCTGACGATCGGCAAAGAGCTTGGCGGCCACGCCCGCCAGCAGTGCATCGTCGGGTGCCCAGAGCGGAAAGCTCAGCAAGGCGCGGTAGCGGGAAACGAGATCGGGCAGGCTTGCGGACCAGGCCGAAGGCGGTCCATTTGCCGTCAACAGCAGGGGCGTCCCCCGTTCCAACAGCGCGAACAGGGCAGCTTCTGAAGCCAGGGATTCGGCATCCTCGACAACCAGCGCACCCTCGGGCGCGTGGCGCAGGGCGGCAGCCGGGATGGTCCCCGCGGCCGCCCGCGCTGCCCAGACGGCGGCGAGATGGGATTTGCCACTGGCGGGCGGTCCGTGCAGCGCCGCGGCGGGGGCAGGCCAGTCCGGCCACGAATCGATGAACGCCACCGCCGCCAGATTGCCCGGCGCGACGACAAAATCGGCGCGGTCCAGGGCCGGACGGGTTTCCAGGGGCAAGACGAGTTGTGACGGCATCAGGCGGTTCGGCGGCCGGCAAACAGACCGCGCAGCAGCAAATAGGCATAGGCGATGGCGGACAGGAACGTCACGAAGCCCGTGACGTAAGCTGCCGCTGTTATGCCTCGTGGCCATTTCAGATCGAAAGCGAGCAGCACCAGCATCGCGCCGATATAACCGATCTGGATCGCGGTGGTGAGCTTGCCGATCCGCATCGGTTCCGTCCTCACCGGCAGTGCGACTGCTTTGACGAACAGCCAGCCTGCTGCGATGGCCAGATCGCGCCCAATCACCAAAAGCACCAGCCAGAGCGGCGTGGCATCGACGCCATAAAGTGCCGCGAAGCAAAGCACCATCAGCAATTTATCGGCGGCAGGATCGAGTCGGGCGCCGAACCGGGACGTGACGCCCCAATGTCTGGCGATGAATCCATCCAGCGCGTCGCTGGTGCCGGCCCCGGCGAACACCGCCAGCGCCGCGGTGTCGTGGGCCGAAAGGATCAGCCACGCGGCAAAAGGGGCGGCGAGGAGCCTCAGGCTCGACAGCAGATTCGGCAGATACCGGAGCACCTATTGCGCGCCCGCGGCGGCAATGAACCATTGGCCGCCCCGATTGGTGAGGGAAATGCCCGCTGCGCCGAGCGCTTCGTGCAATTGATTGGCGGTACCGATATAGGCGAGCGAAATACGGGCATAGCCGATATCCATCGCCGTCACCGTCAGCCCGGTCACGTTGCTGAGACCTGTGAGATTCTTCTGCAGCGCACCCCACTGGTCGAGGGACGCGATGCGCACATCGGCGGAAAGCCGTCCATGCTGACTGAAATCGACTGCGCTGCGCGATTTCCATAGATCCTCAATGGCGCGCACCGCTGCTTCCGCCGCCGCCGGATAGGTGGTCCCGACCGTCTGGAGCAGCGGCACATCGACCTGCGTCCGGGCGGGCTGCTCGCCTGCCCCCAGACGGCGAATGTTCACTGTCACATGGCCATCGGAATACACCGCTTGAACAAGCGCCGCCTCGCTGGCGCCGATCCGCGAAGCAGCGGCGGCGACATCGTTCCAGCTTGCGATATCGAAATTGAGGTTGGTGAGCGCCTGGTCGTCCGCGGGACCGGCGACATCGAACGGCACCACCGAATCATGCAAGGTTGGGGAAGACAAAGCTTGGGCCCAGGGGCCATGGGTGACGCCCGGCGACATGGCGATCAAGAGGATACGCTTGGCCGGCGTGGCGCTGTAGGCGATCCCCGCCCCGCGCAGCAGGCGCGCCACGGCATCCGGACTGAACAGATAGGTCACATCGGCGACATAGCGGGTGGTGGAACGCCGCTCATTGGCGACCGTGAAGCCACGGGACAGCCGCACCAGCCCGGCCGCATCGAGCTGCGGCTCATGGCCCCAGTCCTGCTGGCGGGTGAGGCGGCGATAGAGGATGTCGAACGCCTTGGGACGTCCCTGCAGGATGGCAGTGTTGAACGCTTCAGTGGAAGAAGGCCCCACCGCATCCACATGGATGCCGGCGACGGTGTAAAGGTCCTGTGCCTCGGCCGGACAGCCGAACAGCACCGCCGTGGCAAACATAAGAACGGGGAAAAGAGTCTGGAAACGCAAGCTCATGAGATGCCCGATCTGGATGGCGGGATTATAAGGCCCCCGCTTCGGCCACGGAAGCGGCCAAACATCAGATCGCAAAACCCTGTCGCGGCGTCAAATGGCCCGGTCAGGCCCGGATCAGGCCTTCCATCGGCCCTACCGCCGAGCAAAGCCTGTGTGTGTATCGCCGGATGCAACTTGAACCGGCCTTGTTCGTCTCTATAAACGGAAGGGATTCTGGCTTCCGTCGCAGTTCCATGCCCGAAAAGAACGGCCTTACCTATAAAGACGCCGGCGTCGACATCGATGCGGGCGAGGCGCTGGTGACGCGAATCGCGCCTCTTGCCCGCGCCACCCGCCGTGCCGGCGCCGATGCCGCCCTTGGCGGCTTCGGCGGGTTGTTCGATCTGAAAGCCGCGGGATTCAAGGACCCGATCCTGGTGGCCGGCACCGACGGCGTTGGCACCAAGCTGAAGATCGCTATCGAAACAGGGCGGTTCGGCGGCATCGGCCAGGACTTGGTCGCGATGTGCGTCAACGACATTGTCGTGCAAGGGGCCGAACCGTTGTTCTTCCTGGATTATTACGCGAGCGGCAAGCTCGATGTGGATTCTGCCGCCAAGGTAATCGAAGGCATCGCCAGGGCATGCAAACAAAGCGGCTGCGCGCTGGTCGGGGGCGAGACGGCGGAAATGCCCGGACTATACGCGAAAGGCGATTTCGATCTCGCGGGCTTCGCGGTGGGTGCCGTGGAACGGGGCGCCATCCTGCCAAGGACGCGCGAGATGCGGCCGGACGATGTGCTGATTGGTGTTGCCTCCAGTGGGGTTCATTCCAACGGTTATTCTCTGGTGCGCAAAGTGGCTGAGACCGGCGGGCTCTCGTGGGATGCGCCCGCGCC
Organism: Rhizomicrobium sp.; assembly: GCA_036268715.1. GTDB lineage: Bacteria > Pseudomonadota > Alphaproteobacteria > Micropepsales > Micropepsaceae > Rhizomicrobium. The sequence continues at coordinate 4,886 of DATATP010000095.1, forward strand.
TTTCGCGGCGGACATTTCGCTGGGCGAGGCCGTGCTGACGCCGACACGGCTTTATGTGAAATGCGCACTGGCGGCGATCCATACTGGGGGGGTGAAGGGACTGGCGCATATCACCGGCGGCGGCGTCACCGACAATCTGCCACGCGCCCTGCCGGAAGGACTGGATGCCGAGATCGATCTTGGTTCCTGGAGCCCGCCGCCGGTATTCGGCTGGCTGGCGCGGACGGCAGGCATCGCGCAAGCCGAGATGCTGCGCACCTTCAATTGCGGCCTGGGCATGATCGCGGTGGCGGCTCCCGAGCAGGCCGGGCATGTGATCGATGCATTCCAGGGATGCGGCGACAAGGCGGTCAGGATCGGTCATCTGCTAAAGGGCGATGGCGAGGCCAAGACCGTCTATCGCGGGGCGCTGGCATTTTGAAAAAGCGCGTCGCGGTTCTGATCTCCGGGCGCGGCAGCAATCTTTCCGCGCTGATCGCTGCGACAAAGACGGAAGACCATCCGGCGCAGATCGTGCTAGTGATTTCCAATGTCGGTGACGCGTACGGCCTGACCCGCGCGGCCGAAGCAGGCATTGCCGCGCTCACGATCTCCCACAAGAGTAAAACGCGCGAAGCGTTCGATGCCGAACTGGACGCGGCGCTGCGGTCGGCCGGCGCCGAGATCGTGTGCCTGGCGGGATTCATGCGCATCCTTTCAGACGGCTTCGCGCGAGCCTGGGAAGGGCGGCTGCTGAACATCCATCCTTCCTTGCTGCCTGCCTATAAGGGCACCCGGGTGCATGAGCGGGTGATCGAAGCGGGTGAGGCGCTCTCCGGTGCCAGCGTGCATTTCGTGGTGCCGGAACTGGATGCAGGCCCGGTGGTGGCGCAGGAAAAAGTGCCTGTGCATCCCAGCGACACGCCCGAGATTCTGGCGGCGCGGGTGCTGGCGGTGGAACACAGGCTTTATCCCGCCGCGCTGCGGCTGGTGGCTGATGGCAAAGTGCGGCTTAAGGACGGGCTGGCCGTATTCGGCTAATAGCGCTTGCCTACCAGCCAATCGACAAAGGGCGGCCGGAAATTGCACGGGAACGCCATCGCGTATTCCTCGTAATTCACCACCGGACAGAAGCGGGGGCCGACCGGCGCCAGCGGTAGGTTTTTGTAAAGGGTGAGCGTTTGGGTGCGGATCATGCCGTCCGGCAGCGTGTCCCGCTTGATGAGTTGGCCACCCGCCGCACCCACGGCCGCCACCGTGAACACGATCACGGCCGCGACCCGCACCAGGATATCGTAGAATGTCATGAGGACCCCATCCCCGAAATGT
>DATATP010000096.1:0-2903 GCA_036268715.1 Rhizomicrobium sp.
GGTCCACCGACCGGCTGAGGCGGACGATGGGCGCCAGCGCGCCATCGCTTGATACGCCGCTTGTCCTTATCGGGCATGAAGGCCGCAAGCGCGTGGTGCTGGCGGCCGATCAGGCCGCACGCCGCGCTGGGCTCTGCGTCGGGATGCCGGCGACAAAGGCTCAGGCCTTGGTTGCCGGTCTCGTCATCCTGGACGCGGATCCGGAGGTCGATGGCGATGCGCTGCAAAAACTCGCCGTCTGGATGCAGCGGCATTATTCGCCGCTGGTCACAGTGCATCACCCTGATGGCCTGATCCTCGACATCACGGGCGTTGCGCATCTCTTCGGCGGCGAAGCGGCGATGCTCAAGGAAATGGTTCGCAAGCTGGCTGCCGTGGGCTGTGGCGCGCGTATTGCTGCCGCCCCAAGCTATGGGGCGGCCCATGTGTTGTCTCACTGTGTTGCCAATCCCACATTTGTACTGGACGGCGCAAATGTGGCGGAAGCACTTGACCTCCTTCCCGTATCAGCCCTGCGTCTGCCTACGGAAATGGTCGCTGCACTCAAGAAGCTGGGTTTTGAACGCATCGGCGAATTGAACGAGACGCCGCGCGCGCCGTTGGCGCTGCGTTTTGGCTCTGTCATCGGCCTGCGTCTCGATCAGGCGTATGGGCGCGTCCATGAACCCTTCGATCCCATCATCCCGCCCGAAGTACCGCATGTCCGGCGCAATTTCGCTGAGCCGATTGGCGCTCCTGAAACCATTGCACGGTATGTCGGCGTTCTGGTGGAGCAACTTTCCACGACCCTGGAAGTGAAGGGACTTGGTGCCCGCAAACTGGACCTGCTGTTCTATCGCGTGGACAATCGTATTGAGGCAATCCGGGTCGGCACATCGCGGCCGGTGCGTGACATCAAGCGACTGACAAAGCTTCTATGTGACCAGATTGAAAAGATCGATCCTGGCTTTGGCATCGAAACCATGACCCTTACCGCCTATGTGGCGGAACCACTTTCCTATCGTCCCGCCCCATCGCATCTGGGCGAACCAGAAGTGCAGGATGTGTCGGGGCTAATCGACACGCTTTCCAACCGCATCGGCGAAAACCAGCTCTACCGCCTGGCTCCAGTACAAAGTGATATTCCAGAACGCGCGGTCAAACGTGTGACGCCACTATCGCCTGCCTGCGGCGCCAGTTGGCCGCCACACTGGCCCCGCCCCTCGCGGCTGCTGGACCCGCCCGAACACATCGAAACGGTTGCTTTGCTGCCCGATCATCCTCCTGCGGCTTTTACTTGGCGGGGCCTTCGTCGGCGCGTGGCGCGCGCGGACGGGCCGGAGCGCATCTTTGGCGAATGGTGGAAAGAGGAAACCGAAAAGAACGCGGTGCGCGATTACTTCCAAGTCGAGGATGACGCGGGTGAACGGTACTGGCTGTTTCGCGCTGGCGACGGCGAGGACCAGAAGACTGGCTCGCAGAAATGGTTTCTGCATGGGGTGTTCGCGTGACCCGCTATGCCGAACTGCAGTGCGCTTCGCATTTTTCGTTTTTGCGGGGCGCCTCGTCGGCTGAGGAATTGTTCGCGACAGCGGCACTGCTGAAGATCGAGGCGCTGGCTATCACCGACCTCAATTCGGTGTCCGGTATCGTCCGGGCGCATGAAGCCGCCAAAGCTACTGGCGTGCGCCTGATCGTAGGATCGCGGTTGCGTTTGACTGACCACACAGAAATTCTTGTCTATCCCACCGACCGTCCAGCCTATTCCCGGCTTTGCCGTCTTCTCAGCCTGGGAAAATCCCGCGCCGGCAAGGCGCGTTGCGAACTGACATGGAACGATTTGGCCCTATGGCAGGAAGGCATGATTGCGATTCTGGTTCCCGACCAGGTCGATGCAGAATTTGAGAAAAGCCTGTCACGTCTGAAGGAGGTTTATGGTGACCGCGCCCATTGCGCGATGAGCCTGCGGCGACGGCCACGCGACCAATTGCGCTTGGCGCAGATTTCCAATTTGGCCCGCGGTCGCGGCGTGCCGACCGTTGCAACCAATGATGTACTTTTTCACGTTCCAGAACGGAGAATTCTGCAGGACGTTGTGAGCTGCATTCGTGAACGCACCACCATTGATGATGCCGGATTCAAGCGTGAGCGCCACGCCGACCGTTACCTGAAGGCCCCCGACGAAATGGCCCGGCTATTCCGACTTTGGCCGGATGCCGTAGCGCGCAGCGCAGAAATCGCTGAACAGCTTCGCTTCTCTCTTGATGAATTGGCTTATCAGTATCCCCATGAAGTTTGCCTTCCCGGCATGACAACGCAACAGGCGTTGGAGCGCCTGACTTGGGAGGGCACGCAATTCCGATACCCGGAAGGGCTGCCTGAAAGCGTTGAGAAAACCCTGCGGCACGAACTGACGCTGATCGAAAGTCTTGGCTATGCGCCCTACTTCCTGACGGTGGATTCCATTGTCCGCTTTGCCCGCAGCAAAGGCATTCTTTGCCAGGGGCGCGGATCGGCCGCCAATTCCGCGGTCTGTTACGTTCTTGGCATCACGTCCATCGACCCGGAGCGCAACGACTTGTTGTTCGAGCGCTTTGTCAGCCAGGAGCGGAAGGAACCGCCCGACATCGACGTAGACTTTGAACATGAACGCCGCGAAGAAGTGATCCAGTGGGTTTACAACACCTATGGGCGCCATCGCGCGGCTCTCTGCTCCACTGTCATCCGCTATCGTGCCAAGGGCGCGTTGCGCGATGTTGGCAAGGCGCTTGGGCTCCCCGAAGACATGATCGGAATGCTGTCCAAACAGGTCTGGGGCTGGTCTGAGGAAGGTGTCGAGCCCAAACATGCCGCCGAACTGAATCTCAACCTGGCTGATCGCCGTCTCAAAATGACGCTGGACATTGCCCGGCAACTGATCGGCG
>DATATP010000097.1:0-5991 GCA_036268715.1 Rhizomicrobium sp.
TGGCCGGTGCCTGGTTTCGTCGTCTTCGGGGCCTTACCGTCCTCAACGCGGCCTTCGTTGCGCGCCAGTGTCAAGGAGCTCTTCGAAAGATATGAGTCTTCACCGCTTAATTGTTGAGCTTTTGGCTGGAGCACGGTGCAGAGCGGTTGTGTCTTGGCGCTAGCTGGCGCGGTTTCCGCTCTAACGCAGGGAATACTTGCACAAAGGGCAACGCGGAGGATTGGAACCAAGCGCACCCTGCTAGGACTCGGACACAGCGCCTTGGGCTACGGCTGCTTCCATTTGCCATCTCTCGACCGATGATGTTCATCGGAGTGGTGATCCTGCTGAGACTGCAGGAAGCCCGCAGTCGATAATCTGACCGCTTCGCAGGGTAAAGGAGCCGCATCGGGTAATGAGTCCGCCCATATTGTAAAACATCTGCGTTCAAGAAACCGGAAATCCTTAGTAGGTATGTAAACCACCATTTATGCCAGAGGACACACTCTGAAGTCTTAATGCTTCGCTGTTCCCGGAGCGGCTTCCTTAGTATGCTGTTTAGCCAACCGTTCAGCCGGCAGAACGTGGCTCATAGCCGCCTGCATCTTATTTTTCCAGCCGGTGATCACTTGGCCATCGCCGGCCAGCATGGCGTCATATCCCTGCTTGGCGACATCGGAGGGATCCATCTTCTTTTCTTCACCAATCTTCGTATCCATCATGTCGGCGCGCTCGAAGAACTCGGTTTCAGTCGCCCCGGGCATCAGGCAAGTCACTGTCACGCCACTATCTTTGATCTCTTCTCGTAGCGCATAGGAAAATGAGTCGAGGAAGGCTTTGGTGCCGTTATAAACAGCCTGATAACTGCCCGGCAGGAAGCCAGCGATAGAGCCAGTGATGAGGATGCGACCGGTGCCCGCGTCACGCATACGCCGGGCCAGCTCGTGGAGAAGATAGATCGTACCAATAATGTTGGTCTCAACGACATATTTCGCGGCGGCCCAATCCTGCTCCAGGAAGCTGTCACCCAGACCTCGACCCGCATTGGCGATCAAGTGCTCGATAGTGCGGCCTTTGACGGCAGCTATGAGCTTGTCCACGCCGGCTTCGTCGGAGAGATCGGCCTGTAAGGCGTCGACATGGCCAGCTCCCAGACCGCGCAGGGTTTCGGCGGCCTGCTTGATTTCCTGTTCGTTCGCTACGACAAGGATATCCATCCCGTCTTTGGCGCAGTTTTTTGCCAGTTCAAGCCCAATGCCAGTGGAAGCTCCGGTAATGATCGCGAATTTTCCAGCGTGACGCGGTGTATGTGCCATTAATAACTCCTCTTGTTAGCCGTTGGGTTTCATGACGACCTTGATACAGCCGTCCTCTTTCTTCTTGAAGGTATCGTACATCTTGGGCGCATCATCGAGCCTGACTTTGTGCGTAATGACAAACGAAGGATCAATCCTGCCTTCCTCAATCATGCGCATCAGCTTGTCGATGTAGTTCATCACATTGCACTGGCCCATGCGGATTGTGATGCCTTTTTGGAAGGCGGCTCCGAGCGGGACCATGTTGAGGAAACCGCCATAGACCCCGGATAGCGAAACCGTGCCACCCGAGCGGACATTGCGCAGGCAATCGCGAAAGGCATGAATGCGGTCTGTGCCCAGACCCGTGGCGGCCAGTGCACGATCGGCGACCGCATCCCAGCTGCCGTGGCCATGGGCTTCCATGCCGACCGCATCAATGCAGCTGTCGGGACCACGGCCTTTGGTGATCTGATTGAGACGATCGTAGACTTCTTCCTTGTCGAAGTTGATAACCTCGGCGCCAGCCTTCTCCGCCAGTGCCAGGCGTTCCGGAATGCGATCGATGGCCACGACATGGCCGGCGCCCTGAAGTTGGGCGCTGCGGATGCAGAACTGACCCACCGGACCGCAGCCCCAGACCGCGACAGTATCGCCGTCCTGGATGTTAGCAAAGTCGGCGCCCTGCCAGCCGGTCGGAAAGATATCCGTCAGAAACAGAACCTGCTCATCGGTGAGGCCATTGGGGACGACCGTGGGGCAGACATCGGCGTAAGGAACCCGGACATATTGGGCCTGGCCGCCGGGATAGCCACCGGTCAGATGGGAATAGCCGAACAGGCCAGCGGTAACATGGCCGAACATCTTCTTGGCATTATCGGCTGTGCGGTTAGTACGTTCGCAGACAGACCACTGGCCATGCTGACAGAACCAGCATTGGCCGCAGCAGATGTTGAATGGCACCACGACGCGGTCGCCGACCTTGAGCTTCTTGTTGCCCGAGCCGACTTCGACCACCTCGCCCATGAATTCATGGCCTAGGATGTCGCCTTTGTGCATTTCGGGGATATAGCCGTCATAGAGATGCAGGTCCGATCCGCAGATCGCTGTGGAGGTGACCTTCACGATGGCGTCGCGGGGGGCCTCGATGGTGGGGTCGGGAACTTCGTCTACCCGCACATCGTAGCTGCCGTGATATACCACCGCCTTCATGCCGCTCTCTCCTTGGAATGTGAACATAGAACAGCCAAAGTTTCTTTGCGTTCCGGGCGAAAAAACCCGAATTTAAAATCCTTCGAAAGTTCCAATGATCGCGGTCTGGAGTCTTTTCGTGTACGTCGTGTTGCCGCTCTGGGTGATCGCGGGCTTTCTTGACTATCTATGCCATCGGGCGAGTGACATCGAGCACGCGACCGGGATTAGGGAGTCGCTGATCCACTGGCTGATGGTCTTGGAAGTAGCCGTACCCCTGGTCTTGGCGGTGTTTTTCCGGATCAACGCTCTGCTGCTGGCACTGATGATCGCCAGCCTGGTCGCGCATGAGATCACAGGTTATCTGGATCTGAAGATCGCGATGGCCACCCGCAAAGTGACGATCTTCGAGCACCAGGTGCATAGCGTTCTGGAAATTCTTCCCTTCACCGCCGTGCTGCTGATGATGTCGCTCCATTGGCCCCAAACACAATCTCTGTTCGGTTTCGGACGCGAGACGGCGGACTTCAGCTTAGGGCCCAAGCAAATCCCGCGTTGGGGCGAGATCATTCCTCCAGCGGCGGTCTTTATTCTGCTCGTACTCGTGCCATATGCAGAAGAGACATGGCGGGGGCGGAAAGTTAAGCGGCCCCATCCCTATCCTGAATCGCGCTAAATCCGGTTTGCCAGCCTGGGCGTTCTACCTATTGCCTTGGGGCCGGCGACGGCAATGATTTGCGCCTGCCGGTGGGTGGAGCTTAAGTCGCGGATTGATTCGTCCGTTTTGCGGCAAGCCACGATTTGATTGCCGAGACCAAAATGCCGAATGCCGCCCTTCCGATAGAGGGCGCGCGGCCGCTCGCCCGAGTAATTCAAATTTTCTCTTTTTCCTGATTGGTGGTGGTCTGGGCCGAGCGTTCGGCTTTCTCGGCGCCGGGTACCACGCCCTTCTGGCTCACATGGGCGACAAAGGCCGACACCCAGTCCTCAAACGCCGCCATGCCTTTCTTTTCCTTGACCATATCGTCGACCTGGTCGTCGGCATAAGGCTTGCCTGCGCCGAAAACGGTGCATTTCCATAAGGCATCCGGTACCTCGATGTCGCTGTAGCGGCATTGCCAGACCAAGCCTTGATAGGCCTGGCGCTCGTCCTTGCCGCGCATGGGATGTTGGCTAGCATCGAACCATTCGGGGTGGTCTATGTCCTTTGGCATGCCATGACCGTCTTCTTCGTTGCCACCATCGTCGCCATAGCAAAAGAAGGCGGCGGTACGGCCCGACAGATGGTTCTTGCTGATCTCATCCCAAAGCGGTGAGCGCTCCAGCGCCTGGGCCTTCAGTGTGTCTTTCTTATCAATCAGGTCAGGCCGGGGATTGCCGCCGTTCATGCATACCAACCGGTCGAACATCAACTTGATATTGCTGGATGGGGCATACCAGTTGACCGGACCGATGATGGCCCAAGCATCGGCGCGCGCCAATCGGCCATAAAGGTCCAAGTTCCACAACAGATCGGGCTGGTTGTCGCTCTGGGGGCCGTAGCAGTTGCAGGGCCAGACGCACAACGCCATGGATGACGATACGCAGGCATTGCAGCTCTGGATTTTGGGTTTGCCATGTTCATTGCCGATGTCCTCGGTATCCACCTGCCAGCCAGCCGGCATCTTCGCCGCCATGCGCAGCATCAGAGCGCGGGCCTTGGAATCCATGCCGGGGCAGGAGTGCAGCCGCCGTTGCGATCCGGCGATCAGCAGAACTCGCAGCGGACGTTCCTCTTGAGGCGTGACGGGGCTTTTCTTAGCATTTGTCATCTCAACGCAACGGACGGGAACAATGCGAGTTCCGGAACTGGGGCAGGCCGGATGGGTTCTCAATCAGACAGCGGAGATTTTCATGGACAAGAAACTAGACGACAAGCTCGATCCCAAGGCGAAGGGTACGAAAACCGCACAGTCGGATTTCGACCGCAACCGCGACGGTCTATACGGCGGGTTGCCAAAGGCACGCGATAAGTCCGCGCCGGGCCCTGCGGCCAAACAGCCTCATCCGGCGCGCTAGATTTCTAGGGAAGATAGCGCAAATTGAAGCGCGGCGCCTGGTCCATCGCAGACATGGGTCCGCAACGTGTTAGGCTTTCCCCGTGATGAAGTTGGCAGGGACGCTTTTGGTACAAAAACGCCATATAACGCGTCACGGTATTGTGATCTTGCGCAGTGAGCGGTTCAACGCCTCGACCGCGTTGGTGGTGTAGATCATTTTGCGAATCTCCGGTGCGAAGGCGAAGAACGGGACGACATGCTGCCAGACCCGGCGCGGCCGATCGCGGGATAGCGTTTGTCCCACTGGGCCTCGAACTCGTCGAGCCGCTGCAGGGCAGCGTCGGCGTTCTCGGCCCGATAGATCGCCTTGATCGAGGGCATGATCGCCTTGCGATCCTTCCAGGAGACGAAGGAGAGGCTGTTCCTGATCAGGTGCACGATGCAGATCTGGACCGTCGTTTTGGGAAAGACGCTGTTGATCGCTTCGGGGAACCCCCTCAAACCGTCGACAACCGCGATCAGGATGTCGCTGACGCCGCGATTTCTCAGATCGTTCATGACCTTGAGCCATAACTTGGCGCCCTCGGTCTGCTCGATCCAAAGCCCGAGGACCTCCTTCTCGCCGGAGCGATTCATACCCAGTACGACGTAGACCGCCTTGTTCTTGACCATGCCCTCGTCGCGGATTTTGACCCGAAGGGCGTCAAAGAAGATCACCGGATAAACCGATTCCAGCGGCCGGCTTTGCCGGTCGCGGACCTCGTCGAGGATCGCGTCGGTGACCTTGCTGATCAGATCGGGCGAGACCTCGGTGCCGTAGAGTTCGGCCAGGTGTCCCTGGATCTCGCGTACCGTCATGCCGCGCCCGTACAGGCTGATGATCTTCTCGTCGAAGCCATCGAAGCGGGTCTGGCCTTTGGCGACGATCACCGGCTCGAACGTGCCGGCGCGGTCGCGCGGCACCTCGATCTCGATCTTGCCGTCGTCCGTCAGAAGCGTCTTGCCGCTCGTCCCGTTACGGCTGTTGCCTGAGCCGCGGCCCCCGGGATCGCCCTTCTCGTAGCCAAGATGATGGGTCAGCTCCGCGCTCAGCGCTCGCTCCAGAAGGGCCTTCTTCAGTCGCCGGAAAAGACCGTCTTCGCCAGCCAGGTCTTCCGGCTTGAGGCTGCCGTCAGCAAGAATCTGGTCCAAAATCTCAGGGGAAAAATTCGTACTCATGTGAGTCTCCTCTCAAAGGTAAACTCACAGAAACCTTCTTACACGGAGTTACTGACACCCTCACCCAGGCCGCCCTAAAGCTCTTGAGAAAGCTGCTCCGTAACCAGCCTGTCGAGCCAGAGACAATCACCACTGATGGTCTTGCGTCATACCGTGCGGCCCTGAAGGAGTTGGGTCTTCTCCATCGACATCGCCCTGGCCGATTACGAGAAAACAACCGGGCGGAGAACTCTCATCTTCCGATCCGCCGACGAGAGCGAAAGATGCAA
>DATATP010000098.1:0-1904 GCA_036268715.1 Rhizomicrobium sp.
CAAAAAGGCCAGCCTGAAAAATCTGGAAGCCGACCTCAGCATGGACAAGCAGAACTGGATCAATGCCCGCGCCAGGAGCGGCTTTGTGGACATGACGACCGGGCAATTGGAGTTGAATGGCGGCATCGACGTCTTCACCGCCACCGGCTATGAGCTGCACACCCAAAGCGCCTCGGCCAATCTCAAGCAGAATGTGATTCACGGCCATGAGCCGGTGACGGGCCACGGGCCGCAGGGCACCTTGCGGGCCGATGAATTCCATGCCGACCGCGCCACCAACATCCTCACCCTCAGCGGCCATGTGCGGATGGCGCTGTTTGGACACAAGAAATGAAGCACGCCCTGGTTTTCCTCGCTGCCTTCGCCGCCGGCGCTATCGTGAGCGGCGGCCTCAAGGCCGCGCCGGCCAAGCCCACGCCTGCGCACGACAACAAGGCGCCGATCGACATCTCGTCGGACAGTTTCCAGGCCGATCTCAACGGCAAGACCGGCACCTGGAATGGCAACGTCATCCTGGTGCAGGGCGACATGAAGCTGCGCGCCAACAGCGTGCGGGTGACCACCGTCAATGGCAATGCCGACAAGGTGATGGCGGCCGGCAATGTGGTGGTGGACTCGCCCAGGTCCGGCACCGCCACCGGCGACAATGCCGTCTATTCGGTGGGACCGCGCACCGTAGTGCTGACCGGCAATGTGGTGCTGAAGAAGGGCAAGGATGTGCTGCAGGGCACACATGGCACCTTCAACATGGCGACGGGCGTGATGGCGTTGACCGGCGAGAAGTCGCCTCAAAATCCCGGTGGCCGCGTAAAAGGCGTGTTCACGCCCAATTCACAATAGGGAAGTGGCAATTGACTTTCATGGTTCCTTAAACACAAACAGGCATGGTTTTTGCCAATGACCGAACAAAGCACAGAAAACCCGCAGAATAACGGCGATTTCGCCGAGGAGAACTTGCGCCTGGTCGAAGGCGGCAAGGGGCTGGTGGTGTCGCGCATCGGCAAAAGCTTCAACAAGCGTCCCGTCGTGCGCTCGGTTAGTCTTTCGTTAAAGCGCGGCGAGGCGGTGGGCCTGTTGGGCCCCAACGGCGCCGGCAAGACCACCTGTTTCTACATGATCACCGGCCTGACCGCCGCCGATACCGGCTCGATCGAAGTGGACGGCCATGACGTCACCCGCCTGCCCATGTATCGCCGCGCGCGGCTGGGCATCGGCTACCTGCCGCAGGAAGCCTCGATCTTCCGCGGCCTCACCGCCGAACAGAATATTCGCGCCACTGCCGAACTGCTGGAGCCGGACGGCGCGCGGCTGGAAGCCATGGTGGAAGCGCTGCTGGCCGAATTCGGCATCACCCATATCCGCAATACGCCCGCGGTGGCGCTGTCGGGCGGCGAACGCCGCCGCGTCGAGATCGCGCGCTGCCTGGCGACGCATCCTTCCTATATCCTGCTGGACGAGCCCTTTGCCGGCATCGATCCCATCGCGGTGGGCGAAATCCGCGACCTGGTGCGCCATCTCAAGGACCGCGGCATCGGCGTCTTGATCACCGATCACAATGTCCGCGATGCGCTGGATGTGATCGACCGCGCCTATATCCTGCATGACGGACAGGTGCTGAAGGAAGGCACCCCGGCCGAGATCGTCAGCGACCGCGATGTGCGGCGCGTCTATCTCGGGGAAAAGTTCACACTGTAGGGCATTATGGCTGGGGTTGGTCAAAGATTGGAAATGCGTCAGGGCCAGTCGCTGGTCATGACGCCGCAATTGCAGCAGGCCATCAAGCTGCTGCAGCTGTCCAACATCGAACTGGCCGAATATTGCGAATCCGAACTGGAGCGCAACCCGCTCCTGGACCGTGACGACCGCGAGGCCGCGCCGGTCAGCGACGCGCCGGAAAGCAGCGG
>DATATP010000099.1:0-5639 GCA_036268715.1 Rhizomicrobium sp.
AGTTCTTAGACTCTGCCGCTGTCGCCGCCTGGGTCGCGGCATAGCACTGGATCGTCATGTTGCTGCCGGTGGCAGATGTCGTCCCGCCAGGGCCGGTGCCGGCGGGAGCGAGGACGGCGTCTTCAGACGCATACAGGTGCTGGTAGTCCTGGTTAGCCGTGACGACGGAATCCTCCCGGGCTTCGCCATGCGAGTAGTACACACTCCAGGCGTACCCCCCGATCTGACCGTCCAGACCTGTCGCAATCGAAAGCAGCCGGTCGACACCGCGCCCTCCTTGCTCCTGCGAAGGTCCGCCATCGAGGAACTTGCCCATGACAAACGTGTTGGTTGCGGTAGAACCACCGTTGTTGCCCTGGGCCCCTGTCCCCGACACGTAAAATGCGGGGTTCGTCCCGTTGTTGCCCAACAGGGCCTGTGTCGCCGCCGGCAGAAACGGATTGTTCCTGTAATACAGGCCCCCGAACGTTACGGGCCCGAGCTTGATTGGAAAATACTGCGAGCGATTGCTCGACTCGCTTGCCGTTGCATTGACATAGAATGTGGTGGTGTCGCTCAGGTCGTAACTGAACCGGGCAAAGGCGGTGTTGACGTTTACCTCGTTGAGCGCGCTTCCGTATTTGTTGTAGCCGCCATCACCGCCCACCGTAACGTTGCTCGTACCGGTCAGGGCTCCCGGGTTGTATGGCGAGAGCACGCCGGCAGAATAGAAATTGTAGCCTGTGGCCGCACACCCGCTGCAACTAATGATTACGCCGCCAAACGGGGCGGTGGGGCGCTGCGCAAATTCCGTGTTCACATAGGGATTGGCGACCGTGCCTTGGCCCGTTTGCACCCAAGGCTGCGAGCCAAAGGGTCGAGCGCTATCATACACCAAATCGCGGTGTCGATGGCTCACTGAGGCTTCGAAGTGCCCACGTCCGTCGAAAAGGTCTGTTCCCGCCGCTGCATCAATCTTATAGCTCGCGCCATCCCCATAGGTCGAGATGCCGCCATTTAAATCCATTTTTATGCCGGTAAAATTCTTATCCAAAATAAAATTGACGACGCCGGTGACCGCATCGGAACCATAGACGGCGGACGCACCGCCTGTGACCACGTCCGTCCGCGACATGAGCGTCATCGGCAGGGTTTCTAAACCAACCGTACCGTCCTGCAGCGAGGGGGTCTGGCGGTGGCCATCCATTAAAACGAGGGTTCGGTTGGCGCCGAAATTGCGCAGGTTGAGTATGGTCAGATTTTGGTAGGCTTGGCGCGGGTACTCGGAGCCCGAAAACACCGGCATCTTGAGCAAGGCATCCGAAACCGATGTCGGTGTCATCTGCTCGAGTTCGGTATTCGAAAGGGTCGTCAGAGGCGTAGGAGAATTGGCGATATTCGAAATAACGCGCGAGCCTGTGACGACAACCGTTTCTGCCCCCTGGGCAGGCGCATTTTGCGCATAGACTGGCCAGCTGGATAGACTGGCGAGCAAGGCGATTACCGAAACGGTAGATTTGGGATTGCTCAACATGGTGTCCCCCTTGGTGCCGGCGGCGCCCCAAAATCTTGGTTTGTTGGCGCGCGGGTTCACTTTCCACCAAATTGCAGACACTTAATGAAGTCAAGCAAATTTTGGAGTTACTTTGGGGCGCCTGAGTCAAACAATTTTTGGTGTTGCATCAGAGTTCACGCGGCCGCGGGAAAGGCAGATCATCGCCTGCGACGTGCGGCGCCAAATCGATCTGAACGCCGGGACCAAAGCTAGGCGAACGGCCCTGGAGTTCAACGTCTGAAAATGCAAATCCCCAATCCAAGCGGAGTGCCTTGCGAAATCAAGATAGGACAAGCGGCAGTTGAATCTAAGGTAGATTTGTTTTTGTTTTTGGCATCACTACTATGCCCCCCTATGCATCGCTCTAGGATTTCCGTGGCGCGAATCGGGCCACTCGTTTTTCCGTTCGCGCCGCCATCGCCTCCATTACTTCCGCCGGATCGAGCATCGCCGCCTGCCACGCTGCCACCTGCTCCAATGTCTCGGCGACACTGTGATCGCGGCCATAATCCAGCGTCCGTTTCGTTCCCGCCATCGCTCGCGGCGATTTGGCGGCGATCTCTTTCGCCACTGCCATCACATGCGCCGTCAACGCATCGGTATCCGGCAGCACGGCATTGACCAGCCCCAGCGCCAGCGCCCGATCCGCGGCGAGGCGCCCGCCGGTGAAGGCCATCTCGCGCACCATGCCATCCGGCATCAGACGGGTGAGGCGCGGAAAGGTGCCGCAATCCGCCACCATGGCGAGGTTGATTTCCTGGATGACGAAATAGGCGTCCGCCGTCGCATAGCGGCAGTCGCAGGCGGCGATCAGATCGACCGCTGCGCCGATGCAGCCGCCCTGGATCGCCGCCAGCACGGGAATGCGGGCTTCGGCGATGGCATTGAAACTGTCCTGCAGGGTGCGGATGGTCCGGCGCAGCCCAGCGCGGTCCCGCACATCGATGCCGGCGAGCGCCGAAAGGTCCATGCCACTGGAAAAATGCCGGCCGGTGGAGGACAGAACGATCACCCGCGCCTTGGCGCCGCCCTCGATGTCGCGCACCAGCGCGGGCAATTCGCGCCAGAAATCGGGGGTCATGCTGTTGTTCGCGTCCGGCCGGTCCAGAACCAGTTGGGCGATGCCGTCCGCGACCTCCAGCCTGAAACAGCTCATGTATGCCTCAAATCGAATTGTCGATTGTGCCGGGCGCCGAGGGCAGGATGGCGTGGGTCATCAGATCATAGCGCCGTCCATCCGGCCCCGTCAGTCGCAGGGTATCGATCTTCACTCCGCTTCGCCCCGTGTGGGAGTGGATATCCAAGGTGCCGCTGCCCAAGCTGCCTTCCAGATCGACGGTATATGCATTTTCCGAGAACAGGCCCCATGCATAGGCGAAATTGCGGCTCTCGATGCCGGTGACATGGATGTCCTCTCCCAGCACCTGATGGGCGATACCGTCGCGGCGCACCAACTCTGTCGCCGCCGCCAGGGCGGGGTCGTGCCCCCAACCGCGCCAAAAAAACCAGGCGGCGAACAGCGCCGGCAGGCTGAAGACGAGCAGCACGGCCAGGCATCCCCACAGGCAGCCATGGCTTCGTCGCGGCGGTGCTGACGGGCCGGAAACTTGCGTGCTCATCGGGTGAGCAAATCACAGGGCGGGGCTTGCGGCAAAGCGGCCGGCAAAGTTATGCCGTAATAGGGCTCTAATGCAGGGCTGTTCCAGGGAAGAGATTCATGCCCATCGATTATGACGACATGATGCAGTCCGGCGCGACCGGACTCATCTCGCGCTATGACGAAAAGGATGTGATGCTCTATGCCCTGGGTGTGGGTTTCATGCGCGATCCGCTCAATGCGGACGAACTGCGTTTCGTCTATGAGGGCGGCGACAATCTGAAGGTGGTGCCCACTTTCGCCAGCGCCCTGCCGCGCGGCATCGCCCCCATCGAGAACCAGCGCAATGCGGTCAAATCGAGCATCAATTTGATGCTGGTGGTGGATGGCGAGCGCCACATCACCTTCCACAAGCCGTTGCCGGGCAAAGCCGAGCTGACCGCCGACGAGCGGGTGATCGGCGTCTATGACAAAGGCCGGGAGCATGGCGCGGTGGTGGTCAATGAGCGCCAGGTGCGCGATGTGGCAACTGGCGACAAGCTGTTCACCATCGTGTCGTCGCTGTTTGCGCGCGGCGATGGGGGCTTCGGCGGCCCCGCGCATGGCGGTCCGGAGCCGCATCCCATTCCCGAGCGCGCGCCCGATCTGGTGAAGGAATGCGACACGCGGCCCGACCAAGCTTTTCTTTATGCTCTTTCCGGCGACCGCAATCCCCTGCATCGCGATCCCGCCTTCGCGCGGATGGTGGGTTTTCCCCGTCCCATTCTGCACGGCCTGTGTTCCTATGGCACGGCCTGTCGCGCCATTCTTTCAACCGTGGCGCACTATCAGCCGGAGCGTATCCGGCAATTCGATGTGCGCTTTTCCAAGCCGGTGTTTCCGGGCGAAACGATCGTCACGGAGATCTGGTCCGATGGCGCGACGATCTCGTTCCGCGCCCATGTGAAAGAGCGTGAAGAAGTGCTGGTGCTGAACAATGGCTGCTGCATCCTTGCTGACTGATGACGATCCCATTCATTCCGCGGAAGCGTTGATCGCCTCCGGCCGGCCCGCAGAGGCCGCCAAGGCCCTGCGCGCCCGGCTAGCAGCGGGCCGGGGCGGGCTGTTGGCGCGGCAAACCTTGGTAAAGGCGCTGCTGGCGGCGCACGACGTGCACGGCGCGTTGGGCGAGGCCCGGGAGGCCGCATCGCTCGCGCCCAATGTCGCATCCGTGCTGATAGCATTGGGCGAGGCGTTGCTTGCCGCCGAGGCATTGCCCACCGCCATCGCCGAACTGCAACGCGCCCTCAGGATCGAGCCCGAAAATGGGCGCGCGCGCCTGCTTGTGGCCGACGCGTGGCTGAAGGCGGGCGAGGCCGGCAAGGCTTTGGAGATTTTGCACGACCTGGCATCCTCGCCGCCGATCGAATCGATGATCGCCCGGGCCCAGGCGATGCGCACGGCGCCGCGTTCCGATGCGGGCTATGTGCGGCACCTGTTCGACCAATTCTCCGCCGATTACGACCGGCGCATGCTGGGCGAGCTTGGTTACGCCGCGCCGCAGATCCTGCTGGAACTGAGCGGGCTGGTCATGGCGGGGCGCGACCGGCTCGCAATTCTCGATCTGGGCTGCGGCACCGGCCTGGCGGGCGCGGCGTTTAAGCCGCTGGCCGCCCGGTTGGACGGAATCGACCTGTCGCCGGCGATGATCGAGAAGGCGCGGGCGCGGGGCATCTACGACACGCTCGCGGTTGCCGATCTGGAAACCGCATTGGCCACCGATGGGCCTGCGTACGACCTGATCCTGGCCGCCGACACCTTGGTCTATCTCGGCGACCTCGCGAATGTGTTCCGTGGCGTGGCGGGCCGGTTGGCGCCGGATGGTTACTTCCTATTCACCACCGAAGCAAAGCCCGGCCAGGGTTTCGAGCTTGGTCCCAAACGCCGCTGGCGGCATAGCGAGGCCTATTTGCGCGAAGCCGGGGTGGCCGCGGGGCTGGCTGTTGCCGGACTGGTGGCGGCGACGCCCCGTAGCGAAGCCGGCACGCCCGTCGAAGGTTTTGCGGTAGCTTTAACCAACATTGGTTAGGCACTTTTGCCCGTGTCGCACGTTCAAGGACCCGAGCATTCACGGGTTTGTCAGTCATGGCCGCCTCAGGCAACGGTGCAGTTCTCGGCGCCGAAAAGGTTCCAGTCCGAATCCCAGAAATCACCCTGCCGGGCGTCGTCACATTCACGGCCGTGGGCATTGTAGTCGCCTCCCTGATGGCGCGGGATTTTTCCGACAATGGCTTCCGGCTGGCGAGTCAGAATGCGTGGCGCTTTGCCTGTTTCGTGTTTTTCGCCGCGATCATGGCGGGCCCGCTCGGCCGGCTGTTTCCGCGTTTAAAACGGCTGGAGGAAGACTCTTGCCTGCTCGGCTGGGGCTTTTGTGCCAGCTACGCCGTCTATCTCCTCGCCGTACTGGTGCCCAATGCGTTCGGCGCGCGGATTTTTGCCGAGGGCGTTTCCGCCGGCACGACCTTGTTT
>DATATP010000100.1:0-3324 GCA_036268715.1 Rhizomicrobium sp.
CTTTGTCGCGCATCGCGGCGCGACCGCTGTGGGGCCACGCGGCGGCGTCTACCATCGCGGCGGAACGGCCGTTGGCGGCTATCGCGGCGGCGCCTACCGAGGCGGCGCCTACCGAGGCGGCGGCTACCATGGCGGCGGCGTTTATCGCGGCGCCGGGGTCTATCGCGGAGGCTATGGCGGCTGGGCGCGGCCCAGCTGGTATCGCTGGGGCGCCGGCGGCGCGATTGCGGCCGGCGCTGCGATCGGCGTCTTGGCGACGGGCGCGGCCGTCGCCTACGCGGGCCAGCCGCCCGCGCCGGGCCTGTGCTGGTACTACACGGACCCGAGCTACCGGCAGGGTTTCTGGGACGCCTGCCAGTGAGCTAAGGGCCTATTTCCGGACCGGCCGAGGGTCTATCCCTCGGCCTTTGTCGCTCGGTTGAGACGCATGACGTCCAAGGGATGGCGGCCGGCCCCGGCCACCATCCAGACTCGCCCCAATCGGAGGCGCCACCCTCCCGTCGCAGGCCAAACGAGTGTCGGAGGGCGCCAGAGTACGATGCGATTCGGTCGAACCGGATGTCGTTCTCGCTCTCGCTTCGCTCGGCCGGGATGACAGCGGCTACATTTGCTCCTTGATCCCCACTCTGATCAGCCACCAGGTCATCGGATAGGCGGTGACGAAGCCAACGATCATGGCGATCTGCATCATGAACCAAAACTCAGGCGTGTTCACTTCCAGATTAATGCCGATCAGAGTGCGGAAGAAATAGAAATAGGCGATAGCCATGAAGCCGTACATGCCGGTCTGCCAGCTCGTGACCGTCAGCGTGTCCGACTTCAATGCGGCAATCATTCCATCCCGGAACCCGAGCCCTCGCATGGGGGCGATGGTGAGATATTGGAAGCCGATGCCGAAGACGAAGGCAAGGATGAAGTCCAAGACCCAGACGGCGAAGATCTTTTCGGAAAAGATCGACTGATAGCCGAACCACACAGCGATCGCCGGCAGGAAGAACACGAGCCATTCCGACAGGATGTCGCCGAGGGTACAGCCCGCGCCGCAATGGGTATCAGCTATGCCGACGGCTGCAAAAAAAGGTTTGCCGGCCGGGCCGTGGCCGCCGTGGCCCGTGTTGCGGCCGTAGCGGAAATAACCCCACAGCCCTAGCGGCCCGGCGTAGAGCGCGGTGATCGGCCACACCACGTCCATAATCCACATGTGCTGCGGATGTCGCCTAACATCGACGAGGAGGATCAGCGCGCTCGCGGCGCCGACAAGCAGCGAAATAATAGCGGTTGCGTGCAGCCAAAAAGGAACCATAACCGAGACACCCCGATGACGGGAAGCGGTGGTGGTCTTTGTCCACCGTAGCACTACCTTTGGCATGCGCCCAAAGTAGCGCTGTCCGGAGTTGGCCAGGGTTCTGACGGCCGGGCGGCCTTGTCGAAACGCGCAGTTTCGGGACGGCCAGCCGGAGTTCGCGGTTAGAAGGCTGTCTTCGTTATCGACCCCGCCCGCCTCATATTCGTCTACCGCTTCGCCGACCGTTGCAAAGAAAAACTGCTTGTCAATTTGATCGAAAAGTCCGAACCGCTTCAATTTGTCCTTCACCGGGTCGTTCAGCTCCGCGAAGCATCGTTTAAGCCCGGCATGGCCGAGCGTTTGATCCAGCTCTGAAAGCGTCCGGCTATTGGAAAGCCGTCGCGGCTGACGTAAAGTGTCACCGTCAGGTCGAGCGACCGCCTCATGCGGATATTGAAATTTCAAACCGCGAACGGGTTCGCCCATGATGATGAGGGAGGCAACCATGAATTGGACGCGACTGGCCAGAAATGCGCTCCTTGGCGTTTCGCTTCTCTGTCTCGGTTTGCCGGAGGCTGAGGCCCTCGAGATCTTCGCCCCGCCCGGCGTCGCAGCCCATATGGACGACGGCCTTATCACGCATGTGAGAGGCGGTCGTGGCGGCGGCATGCATCGCGGCGGCGGCGGCATGCATCGCGGTGGCGGCGGCATGCACCGCGGTGGCGGCGGCATGCATCGCGGCGGTGGCGGCATGCATCGCGGCGGCGGGGCGTATCGCGGCGGCGGGGCGTATCGTGGCGGCGGGGCGTACCGCGGCGGCGGGGTCCACCGTGGTGGCGGAGCGTATCGCGGCGGCGGAGCGTATCGCGGCGGCGCCTATCGTGGAGGGGCATACCGAGGTGGCGCCTATCGCGCCGGTGGGGTTTATCGCTATGGCGGTTGGACTCGTCCCGGGTACGGCTGGGCGCCTGGCGGCGCGATCGCAGCCGGCGCAGCGCTGGGCTTCGTCAGCGCGGCGGCGGCAGCGTCTTGGGCCGGCGCCGCTCCAGGGCCGGGCCTGTGCTGGTTCTATACCGACCCAAGCCGGCAGCAGGGTTTCTGGGACGCCTGCCAGTAAGCCTTTAGGCTTGCGACCGGCTTAGCCTTTGCACGCGCGAGGATGGGCCGGTCTTGCGGCCGCGAGCGCCCCCAAGGGCCCGCGGTTACCAAGGCGCCCGTTGGCTCTCATGGCGCAGTCCACGCGCTTTCGACCCGAACACGACTTGCGGGTCGGGGACAGCGACACCGCTCAAGCGCTCTGCGTGATCCATCCCTATGTGACAAGCCTATTGAACATTTTAGGTATGCTTATTATTGTTGCTCTGACCCCTACCTGCGTTTGGATCGTTAATCGCGCCGCATCCCTTTGAAAAGTCTCGATTCCGACTCGGTGACCGCGCCCCGCGCCATCGCCTTCGCGCTCGTTTCGGCGAAAGGCTGGACAGCATCGCCGATCCCGCACAAGGTCGTTTCCTCGCTTCCCTTCCGGCGCCTCGCCCATGATCCCCAACACGCCTCGTCCCTTCGACTTCGATCTCGGCGAGAGCGCCTCGATGATCCGTGACAGCGCCCGGACCTTCGCCGAGAACGAGATCGCCCCGCGCGCCGCGCAAATCGACCGCGACAACGCGTTTCCGCGCGACCTGTGGCCAAGGATGGGGGAACTCGGCCTGCACGGCGTCACCGCGCCTGAGGAATATGGCGGGCTGGGCTTGGGCTACCTCGCGCATTGCGTCGCGATGGAGGAAGTGTCGCGCGCCTCGGGATCGGTGGGCTTATCGTACGGGGCGCATTCGAACCTGTGCGTCAACCAGATCGTGCGCAACGGCAATGACGAGCAGAAGGCGCGCTATCTCCCCAAGCTCATTTCCGGCGAGCACGTCGGGGCGCTTGCGATGTCGGAGCCGAATGCAGGCTCCGACGTGGTGTCGATGACAACCCACGCGACTCGCAAGGGCGACCGCTTCGTGCTCAATGGCTCGAAGATGTGGATAACCAAC
>DATATP010000101.1:0-3098 GCA_036268715.1 Rhizomicrobium sp.
GCCCGGCGGATCAGGCCGTCACGCTCCATGCTGCGCAACGCGATCACCGTGGTCGGCTCCATCATGCCGACCCGCGCGGAGAGTTCGCGCTGCGACAGCCCGTCGGTGATCCACAGCACCCGCAGGAAATACCACTGGCCGCGCGCGACGCCGTACGGCGCGATGCGCCGCTCCAAGAGGCGCTGGAACGCGCGGTGTGCGTCGCGGACCAGATAACCGGACGACAGGTGCGGCGGCAGATCGACAGCGCGGCGCCCGGGTGAAGCTTTCGCTGGTGGGGGCGGCATCGCTAGGCACCGTCATTCTGGCGAAAGCCGGAATCCATATCCGCAAGCCCCGCCGGTTCTGCACTGTCGGCAGCTATGGGTTCCCGCTGGAGTTTACCTCCGACTTTGATCGGGGGCGGGAACGACGATGGGACATAAAATCGCAAAGGCATCAGCGTTGACAGTGCGGGGCGCGCGGTGCAGATAATTACTTAGCAATCTATGCAATGAGAAGGGCGTATGATGCAACAGCCGCTGCGCAAGCAAACTTCGGACACCGCGAAGCCGAACCAGGCGTTCGATCTGCGCTCGACCCTGGAATGGCTGCGCGCCGAAGGCGAATTGATCGAGACCGACAAGGAAGTCGATCCCGATCTGCAAGTCACCGGCCTGCAGAAACACATGGACGGCGGCTGTCCGGTGCTGTTCAACACCGTCAAGGGCAAGCCCAACCATCGCGTCATCACCAATCTGTTCGGCGACATGGCGATCATCAATCGCATGTTCGGCTGGGCCGACGATGCCGACCGCGTGAAGAAGCTCGCGTACGCGCTGTCGCACCCGATCAAGCCGGTGGAGATTTCGCAAAGCGAGGCGCCGTGCCAGGAATTCGTGGTCGAGAAACCCGACGACGTCAACAAGTGGCTGGTGCCGATCCGCCACACCACCTACGAGCCGGAACTGACGGTAGGCTCCGGCATTCGCTGCGTTACCGGCCCGCAATTCGATGGCGGCTCCGATCTCGGCTACAACCGCATGAACTTCCGCTGGGGCAATGTCGGCACCTTCCAGATCTCGCCCGGCTCGCACATGTGGCAGGTGGTCAACAAATACTACAAAGAAGACCAGCCGGTGCCGATCACCATGTGCTTCGGCGTGCCGCCGGCCTGCACGCTCCTGGCCGGCGCCGGCTTCGACTATGCGGTGTTGCCGATGGGCTGCGATGAGATCGGCGTCGCCTCGGCGGTGCAGGGCGCGCCGATCCGTCTGGTCAAGGCGCGCACCGTTGACGCCATGGCGCTCGCCGATTGCGAGTTGGTGCTGGAAGGCTATGTCAATCCGCGCGACCGGCGGTTCGAGACCAAAGAGGCCGAGGATGCCGGCATCCAGGGCCGCTATCACTTCCACCCGGAGTGGGCCGGCTACATGGGCAAATCTTACAAGGCGCCGACCTTCCATGTCACCGGCATTACCATGCGCAAGCCGGAGACCAAGCCGATCATCTTCGCGCTCGGCGTCCACATGCTGGACGATCACAACATCGACACCTCGGTGCGCGAGGCGGCGATCTACGAACTGTGCAACCGCTTGCAGCCCGGCATCGTGCAGAACGTGGTGATCCCGTACTGCATGACCGATTGGGGCGGCTGCATCATCCAGGTCAAGAAGCGGCACCAGATCGACGAAGGCTGGCAGCGCAATTTCATGGGCGCGGCACTGTCGTGCTCGCAGGGCATGCGGCTCGTCATCGCGGTGAGCGAGGACGTCGATCCGTATTCGATGGACGATGTGATGTGGTGCCTGACCACGCGGGTGAATCCGCGCACCGACATCCTCAATCCGATCCCCGGCGGCCGCGGCCAGACTTTCATGCCGGCCGAGCGCATGACCGCGGGTGACCGGCAATGGACCGCGTCGAACACCCAGTTCGAAGGCGGCATGGGCATCGATGCCACCGTGCCGTTCGGCTACGAGAGCGATTTCCTGCGCCCGGTCTATCCGGTCGACAAGGTCAGGCCGGAGGACTGGTTCTCAAAGGAGGACATCGCCAACGCCAAGAAGCGGATGCAGGGCTGGGTGCACTCGCTGGCGCGGTCGGGGCGGTAGTGAGAATTCTCTGGATTTCGCGTCTTCCAAAGCGAAAAGAGGAGAGCCTCAATAGTCTAAAATCAATGGATGATCGACGAACCGAATGGAGCGATGAGCCAACCCGACTACGCTAGCTACAAGAGCTGTATGGAGGAGATAAAGCGTCGTCAGCACGCCATTGATGACATTTTGTCAGGCAATAGAAGCACCACTTTCAAATATACGAATGTGGAGTTTGTTGCGTTGCAATTCAGGAAGGTTTTTGAATTAATCATTTTATCTACCCTTGCGTCCAATAGGCATTTATTTGAAAACCTAACCAGAAAGCTTTCTAAGGAATGGCAGATATCAAAGGTGACGGAGCTAGTTGAAAAGAAAAATGCTGATTTTTACCCACGCCCTATTGATCGCGCTCCGACGACGCAGGGGGCTTTGAAGGACGAGTGGAAAGATGTGCAAATTGGCTACCTGACTCTTTTTGAGTTGACGGCCGCTCATGGGAAAATTGGAAATTTGATGCACGCCCATAATCCGTACAAGGCAGAAATTGAAAGCGACGCGATCGAGAATGATTTTCCATCGTGGCGGACCAAAACCATTCGTCTATTAAATAATCACATTGTGAAATTTCCTGATGAAACCGTCCTGTATGTTGGTATGCAAAGCGTCGAAACTGGAGACGTGCATATGTCGCTATTTGGCAAAGTGTCTTCAATCGACGAGCTCGAAGAATTTCAATCCAGATTGGTGAAGGCGAAATAGCTCATCTCGCCGAGATTGATTTCAAGAGGATCCTTGCTCGCCGAGGGTGAGCGCCGATCACTCCTGCGGCGCGATCTTCGCGTCGGCGACAACCTTCCGCCATTTGGCTTCATCAGTCGCCAGAACGCCGGAATATTCCGCGGGAGCGCTGCCGATCGGCACCATCCCGAGGACTGCGAGTTTGTCGGCGAAGCCTGGTGAGCGAATGAACGCGCTGGCGAGCTTGCTGTAACGATCCAGCAGATCGGCTGGCGTTGCCGC
>DATATP010000102.1:0-3063 GCA_036268715.1 Rhizomicrobium sp.
AAATTGGCTTGGAAAGGAGCTTGGAGATGCGGAAGAAGAGGCCTACGCCGGAGCAGATCCTGACGCTACTGCGGCAGATCGAGGTGGCGACGTCACAGGGCAATCGATCGCAATTGCATGTCGGGAGGCAGGAATCTCGGATCAGAGCTACTATCGCCGGCGCAAGGAGTATGGCGGACTTGATCTGGACCAGGCCCGGCGGATGAAGGACCTGGAGAGGGAAAACAGCCGGCTGAAGCGCCTGGTTGCTGACCTGTCGCTTGAGAAGCAGGTGTTGAAAGACATTGCCTCGGGAAACTTGTAAGTCCCGAACGGCGCCGGCAGGCGGTTACAGGGGCCCGGGAGAAATATGATCTCTCGGAGCGCCAGGCCTGCCGGATCGTCGGCCAACCGCGTGGCACGCAGCGCTACACGGTCATAGCGCGGGCGGACGAGGATGCGCTGACACACGCCATCATGGAGTTGGCAGCCCAGTACGGCCGCTACAGCATGAAGCCCACGTCTTCTAGGGTTGGCAGTATCAGTTCCATTTTCATGTCGCATCTTCCGTGAACCTGCCGCCAAAAGCAGCCATTCGTCGGCATTGGGATTCGGCCTGAGGAGCGGCGTGAATGTGCACAAATTCTTCGCCAACATGGAATCCGCCGCGACAACAGGGATCCCAGCTGCTTGCTGAGATACGCTGCGCTGCCCGAAACTCAAGTCGGTCAATGAGCCGAGAACCCGGCATCTGGCCATTCCGTCGGGGCCGTAGTTCGGCTACGTTGCCCTTAAATAGGGGTGGATGAGCCGTCTATCTGGGAAAGATGGGCAAGGGGGGATCGTGGAAGCCAGGGTAACAAAACCGGCGATTCCCTGGTTCGGGATTGCCTTCGCCGGCGCTTGCACAACGCTGATTTTTTTCGGATTTTCATTCACTTTTGTCAGCGAAGTTCTCTTTCGTGTGCGCCCGTTCGTTCTCTATGTGCATGTGGCGACGGCGGCGTCATTTATGATCCTGGTCGTCGTTCAGGCCGCGTTGGCGATGCGCCGAAAATTGGCGCTGCATCGGCGGATCGGCGAGTTCGGCTTCTATCTGGGCGCCATAGCCGCCGTCTCGGCCTTCGCGAGCTCGTTGGTGCTGCGTCATGACGACGTGATGAGCCACTCCGCCGACCAGCGGGTCGCGAGGATCGCCTTCTTGTCGGTCCCGCTAAATGGGGTGATCGCCTTTTCGATACTGTTGGCCTGCGCTTATTTCTGGCGCCACAAGTCGGCAGTGCATCGGCGATGCATACTGCTCGCCGCCGCCGTACTCACATTGCCGGCGGTGGCTCGGATACCGGTGATTGGCACCGCCCACGGCATATGGAGTTTTGTCCCGACGGATGGGCTGATCCTGCTCCTCTGCGCGATAGACCTGTGGCGCGACCGGCGATTGCACCCAGTCTATCGGATCGGAGTGCCCGGCGTATTCGGGCTGCAAGGTCTCACCATGTGGCTCTTTCTCGCCCAACCGGATTGGTGGGTCCGGACAGCCGCTTTCCTCTGCGGGGTCTAGGCTGAGGTTTTAGGCCATGAATAGAAGCCTCCGGCACCATTGACTCTAACGCCCGTGCAGGTCTCGACAGCCATCGGCCCCCGCTCTGCCCAGTGTCCTGTGTGGATGGCTCCCGCATTGCAAGGGTTGATTTGATGGTTTGGCGTGGTGGTCGGGTGCAGTCTTGTGTTCGGCCTGTTGCTGCGGTGCACATGACCGCTGGCCCTGATGGTATGCACGGATAAGGTCCCATTCTGCTTATCGGGCTGTGACGCCCTGGACATTCGGCGGGTTGTCCTCATCCCCAGTCTGACCGGTTCGCCATCACATCGCATCGTCCTCGCAACCTCTGGGTTGGTGTTGGCCTGGCAGTGCCGTCAGATGGGTGTCGTGACACCCGCCGGCATACGATAAACGCCACCGCGCACCATGATCGCCCAGACCACCCGCGCCGCCTTGTTGGCGAGCGCGACGGTGACCAGACGGGCCGGCTTGCGCGACAACAGGTCGGCGAGCCAAGGATCGACAGCTTCGGGCTTATATTTGGCGCGCCGGATCAACGAGGTCATGCCGACGACGAGAAGCCGCCGCAGATACTTGTCGCCCATCTTCGAGATCCGTCCCAGCCGCTCTTTGCCGCCGCTGGAATGCTGTAAAGGAGTCAGGCCCAGCCAGGCGGCGAACTGCCGTCCGGACCGGAACTGATGCGGGTCGGTGACAGAGGCCGCAATCGCTGTGGCGCACACCGTTCCGATCCCCGGGATCGTGCAAGCCGCTTGGCGATGTCATTTGAGCGATGCCAGACCAGCAGTTCGCGTTCGATCTCACATAGCCGGGCCTGCAGATCCAGGACCTGTCCAGCCAGGCCTGCGATCACCTTTGCGGCCAGTGGGGGTATGTCCGGTACCTTTAGCGCGGCGATGCGCTTGGCGAGCATCAGCGCCTGCTCGATACCGCGGCGGATCTCAATGCCGAACTCCGCCAGCAGGCCGCGGATCATGTTCACCAGCTGGGTGCGTTGTTTGACGAACAGGTCCCGTGTGCGGTGTAGCGCCAGCGCCGCCTGCTGATCGGGCGATTTGATCGCGACATACCGCATCGTGGGACGCCTCACCGCCTCGCAGATCGCCTCGGCATCACCTGCATCGGTCTTGCCGCGCTTGACGTAAGGCTTCACATAGGCCGGGGGCATCAGACGCACTTCGTGGCCCAGCTTGGTAATCTCGCGCGCCCAGTAGTGGCTCGTCCCGCACGCCTCGATCCCGACCACGCAAGGATCGAGCTGCTCGAAAAACCTTTGCACCTGCGAACGACGTAACGCCTTCTTCAATACAACTTCGCCGGCATCGTTAATCGCATGGATCTGGAAAACGTTCTTGGCCAGGTCAAGGCCAACTGTAGTAATCTCCATCGCGGATGGCTCCTTTGGCTCGTGGTCGCTTGATAGCCTCCACAATTTGGCACTCAGATGCCGTGAGCGGGAGCCATCCACCCCATCTGCTTTTGGCGGCGGGTTCAACGGGTGGGCGCAACCCTGGCTATGA
>DATATP010000103.1:0-2720 GCA_036268715.1 Rhizomicrobium sp.
TTCCCCTTCGAGTTCGGTTATATTCGCGGTCTCATCCAGGCAGAGCAACATCTGGTCTGAGGCGGGCAAAAACGGAAGCGGCGCGGATCGCTCCGCGCCGCTTCTTTTTCAAAGTCGAAAAATTATTGTCCGCCCATGCCACCGCCGGCCGGCGCGGGGGACAGGGCCGCCTTGCAGGCATCTGAGAGCTTGTCCTTGTTGTCGTTAAGACAGGCCCTGCGATCCGGGCCCCGTTTGTCAGAACAATATTTTGCGCTGTCATCGCGGCAGGCGGCAAGCCGCCCGCCTCCTCCGCCCATCCCCCCACCTGCCGGAGGCGGTGTCTGGGCAACTGCCGGCAAAGCCAGCGCGGTCGTCAAGGCGAACATCATCGTCCATGTGATCTTCATGCCGATTTCTCCGTTGTGGTGTGAGCCCCGCGTCGTTCAGTCCCCACCGTCGTCACAATAGGCTGGTCTGCAGAGGTACGCCATGGGAGGGCGGGTCCTATTTCGGACCTGCCTCTCCTGACACAACGACAGCCGCCGCCATCGATTCAACCCTGCTATGCCCGCCGCGCCCAATCGTCCAGCATGACCGCCATATCGGCTAGGGCGCTGATTTCAGTGGTCGATTTACATCAGCTGTGGAAAATTTCCACTTAGGCCCGGAAGGAGCGGCAAATGCCGGACAAATGAATTGACATCCAGAATCTAAGTATCGAAGTTTGTCAAATCGCGTCATCGCGCCACCGAATGGCGAAGAAAAGACATGGCGTAACGAATAAGCGAATTGTCTGCCGGGGAGCCAGCCATCCAAGTTTAAACAGGTCAATCCGCCCAAGCCACGAAGGCGGCGCGTCCATACGCTGATATTGAAACAGGGGAAATCACATGAAATATTCATCCGGCCACACGCTGCTTTCGCTGCTCAAATCGGGTGGCTCCATCGCCGCGATCGCTGCCATCGCCTCGCTAGGCTCGGCCGCCGCGGCGCTGGCACAGGCCCCGGATCAGGACACCGGCACCGAAACCGTGGTGGTGTCGGGCTTCAAGGCGAGCCTGGAGCGCGCCCTGGATGCCAAGCGCGACGCCACCGGTTCGGAAGACTCGATCCTGGCCGAGGACATCGCCAAATTCCCCGACCTCAACCTGTCGGAATCGATCCAGCGTATTCCCGGCGTCGCCCTCAACCGCTCCAACGGCGAAGGCAAGCAGATCGCGGTGCGCGGCCTGTCGCCATTGTTCACCACCGTCCAGATCGACGGCATGGAGACCATCACCAATTCCGGCGCCAATGTCGGTCGTTCCTTCGATTTCAATGTGTTCGATTCCGACCTGTTCCAGGGCATCACGGTCAACAAGACCTCGTCCGCCAACCTGAGTGAAGGTGCATTGGGCGCCACGGTACAGCTCGCCACCGCCCATCCCTTCGACCATCAGGGCTTCACCATGGTCGGCTCGGCGCAGGGCAGCTACAACGACCTCAATGGCGGGATCAATTCGCGCTTCTCGGGCCTTGTCTCCGACACGTTCATGGGCGGCAAGCTGGGCGTTCTGGTCGCCGGCGCCTATCAAAGCCGCAATGTGCTGCTGTTCGATACCGATTCGGTTGGCTTCCAGAATGACAATACCGGCCAGACCGCAAGCCATGGCTCGCCGCTGATCGCCGGTTGCGAGACCAATGTGCCGGGGCTGGCGGCACAGTGCGCCGTCAATACCGCAACGCCGCCGGTTCCCACCCAGCGCTTCGCCAGTGTCACGGTGCAAGGGACGGGATTGCCGGGCACGATTGCCCAAGTGCCGGGCACGGTGGAGACGGTCGGCAACAATGTGACCGGCCCGAATTACAATGCGGCGCTGAAGCCCAACGATTATGACGTCGTCAACGAGGCCTATCACGACCGTTTCCCGCGCTATATCCCCGGCCATCAGACCGAGAAGCGCACCGGCTTCACCGGCTCGGTCCAGTATCAGCCCGACGAGCAGACCCTCGTCACCCTCGACGTGCTGTGGGCCGACCTCTACCAGACCAGCGACAATTCCGACATCGTGTCGCCGACCTGGGGCACTTCAGGGGTCAGCAGCAACCTGGCTCCGGGTGGCGCCCCGCCGCTCAAGGCGCCGACCCTGGGCCTGGGCAGCATCAACGTCATCAACTACACGGTCAACGAACAGACCAACAACCTGCAGTCACTCGCCGCCACCAATGTCGGCCTCACTTCCGAGCGGGCGGGCACCATCGCCGATACCCGCTATTCCCAGATCGGGCTGACGGCCACCCATGACTTTTCGGACGATTTCAAGGTCGATGGCCGGGCCGGCTGGTCGCAATCGCATTATGTCACCACCCTCTCCTATCTGTTCAAGATGGATTACGACTGCACCGCCGCGACGTCAGTGACCGGCACCATCGCCGGCTGTCCGGGCGGGGTCGGCGGGGGCGTCGGCACCGCGGCCCAGCCCTATGTCGTGAACTTCCCCGGCAGCCAGGAGATCAATTTCGGCAACACCAACGGCCAAATCGATCCCACCTCGCCCAATGGCTGGTTCGTCACCCAGTATCGAAATGTTCCGGTTTTCAACTACACCCAGTATCATTCCGCGAGCCTGCACGCCTCCTATAAGCTGAATGACGAGATCACCTTCGAGGCGGGTGCCGACTACAAGAATTTCGGCTACCGCACGGTTCATCTCGCCCGCTTCAACGGCAGCACCGCCAACCTGGACAGTTTCATCCCG
>DATATP010000104.1:0-8215 GCA_036268715.1 Rhizomicrobium sp.
ACAGCCACGCCTTGAGGTTCGTACCCGGAATGAA
Source organism: Rhizomicrobium sp. (assembly GCA_036268715.1). Lineage (GTDB taxonomy): Bacteria > Pseudomonadota > Alphaproteobacteria > Micropepsales > Micropepsaceae > Rhizomicrobium. The sequence goes on from DATATP010000104.1 coordinate 35, forward strand.
GGTCGAACGGCTCTGCCAGGCCTTGACCAGGGTTTCCTGGGCTAGGTCGTCGGCGCCTTCCTGATTACCAGTCAAGGAACGGGCAAAGGCGCGCAAGAAGGGGATGAGCGCCAGAAGTTCGGCCCTGAAATCGGGATTTTCCGGTTTCTCCGACGGACGTATAGAGGGGGAGGAAGCTGGCATCACGAGACCTTTTTCCCGCTTTTTTGTTCCTCGGCGTCATCGATCTTGCGGAGAAGGTCCAGAAAATCGTCCGGTACCGGCTCCTGCGCGACATCATCATACATGCGCCGCAACTCCCGCCCGATGGCGCGCTGGCGGGCCCGGATGGCACGGGATTTCTCGTTAGGCTTTTCTTCGTTTGACACGGTCGTATCCCATTGCTGCATCATATCTGGCCAAACCGTTCCTCAAAGGTTGCGCCGATGGGCATGCAGATGGCTCCCGTCCCGACCGCCTGCCCCAATCAGCCCCCCCTCTGAGGAACCAACGATTAGATGTTCGTATGGTTCCGCACGCTTGGGAACTTTTTTGGCTGGTACCAGTTCCTAGTTTAAGCTTACACCAGGGCTGAAGGAGCCATTCCATGACCATGTCTCAGACCCTCGCGCCGCATTTGCCGTATTTGCGCCGCTACGCCAGGGCCCTGACCGGATCGCAACAGTCTGGAGATGCCCATGTCCGGGCTGCCCTGACCGCCCTTTTGGGGGGTGAACAGGTGTTGGCAGAAGGGGTGCCGCCGCGAGTCGGCCTTTACCGGCTGTTTCATGCGATCTGGCAAAGCGGGGCAGAGCATTATGACGAGATGGCGGGCGAAAACGGCAGCAAATCGCCCGAAGGGCGTCTGCGCACCCTGTCCGCTACCAAACGCGCCGCTTTGCTTCTGACCGCGGTGGAGGCATTCAGCCTGGAGGAAGCCGCCTTCATCATCGACGAAAGTCCGGATGAGGTGGAGCGTGCGATCCTGGAAGCGCAGAAGACCATCGACAGCCAGCTCGCCAGCCGGGTCCTCATCATCGAGGATGAACCGATCATCGCCCTGGACTTGGAAAATCTGGTTAGCGAACTGGGCCATAAGGTGGTCGCTATCGCCTCTACCCGGGACGAGGCCGTGGCCAAAGCCCATGCCGAGCGGCCCGGTCTGGTGCTAGCCGACATTAATCTGGGCGAAGGTGGTTCGGGGATCGATGCGGTGAGCGAAATCCTTTCCTCCTTCGATATTCCGGTGATTTTCATCACCGCTTATCCGGAAAAGCTGCTGACCGGCGAGCGGCCAGAGCCGACCTACTTGATCGCCAAGCCCTTCCTGCCCGAAACGGTGCAGGCGACGGTCGGGCAGGCGCTTTTTTTCCACCCCGTCGCCAGGCAGGCGGCTTAGGCTGCAAAATTCTTGCGGCCAGCGCGTTACATCTTGCAGCGATTTTGGAGATTTGAATCATGGCCGCCAGAAAAAAAGCCGCAGCCGCTAACGGCAATGTCGAAGCTAGACTTGCGGCTTTGCGCAGCGATTTTCAAGCCTTGCAGGGCGATCTGAAAGGCCTCTATGGCGATGTCAGCGAAGTTGCGTCCGAACGCGCCGCCAACGCAATGCGCTCGGCCGAGGAAGTCGCTGACCGTGCCATGGCCCTGGCAGAGGAGGCCGCTCGCGAGGCCAAGCTCCGGGCTGGCGAATTCGCAGGCGAGGCGGAGGTATGGGCCGAGGCCAATGCCGACGAATTGCGTACCCAGGTGCGGGCCCAGCCCTTGACCTCGCTATTGCTGGCGATGGGAGCAGGCGCCTTTTTGGGGGCGATATTCCTGCGGCGTTAAACCGTTGGATTTCGCGCTTTGCATTTCTCTGTTAAGGCTGTTGTCTTATCCGACCGAGCCTTGAAGGATTTTGATTTTGGCGCGCCTGGGGGCAATAGCGGTTTTCGCAGTGTTTGGATTGGCCCTGGTGTTTTTCGCCACCGGCTTGTTGGTACAGGCGATCGCCGAAGGGTTTGCCAGCCTCGTCGGGCCCGCCTGGGGCGATGCCATTACGGCCGGCATCTTGCTGGTTCCCGCCCTGTTCTGGGCGCTGGTGGTGTCGCTATCGCGCCGACGTCCTGCGCCCCGGCCTTCGAGCGGCATCCTGCGCGCTTTGTTCGCCGTTGTTGCCAAAGACACACCCTGGGTCGCAGTCCTCGGCGCGGGGCTCGCGGGCGCGGCGGAGATGTTTTTCAATCGCAACAAGCCCCGCCGATAGCAAATCGCTCGCTTTGCGGATCGCGGCCGGAACTTCCGGATCGAGGCCGGCGTTCTTGTGGCCTGAACCACACAGGATGCACACCATGCTCGGTTGGGCCCTCACCTTTCTGATTCTTGCGCTGATCGCCGGTTATATGGGGTTCTTCGGGCTCGCGGGCCTGGCCGCCACCATCGCCAAGTTGTTGTTGATCGTGTTTGTCGTTCTCTTGATCGTCAGCGCCTTTTCCGGAGCGCTGCGCGGCCGTCCGCCGGTCTAAAAAGATTAAGGGCGGTGGGAACGATCTTCCATGCCGCCCATTATCTTGTGCGAGCGGACGTCCGATCCGGAACGCCCCCAGCCCCTTCGACAGCCCGCTTCGGGTGTCCGCTCGCTCCTCCCAACATCCGAAGAAATGTGAAGTCAAGGCATCTCGCCAAGCATCATACGCTTGGGGCCGAGCACGGGAAACAACTCATAAAGAGGGCTGCCAGAGTTGCTCTCGCCGCGCATTGCGGTCGGTGATCCCACCCCGGTGAAGGATTGGCGCACCAGTCCTGCGCGGTCGCGGCGCGCCTCGACCAGATAGAGCAGTCGCTTCTTGAGCAGGGGCCCCGGCGCGGGAGCGTCGGGATAACGCCAGGGCTCATCGATCTGAATGACCTTCACGTTGGGCTGATAGAAGCGCAACCATGCGGTGGTTTCATAGTCGGTGGTCAACACGGCATCGAACCGGCCACCCTGGATCGCCTCGGCGACGGTTCGGGCGATGGAGGGAAAGCCGCGGCCCAGCAGGCGCGGCAAAGGATCATTGCGGAGCGGCAGCCATTCGAACAGAGCCTGGGCATAGATCAGGAGGAGCAACACACAAGCCAGCGGTGCCGCGCTCCAGGACAGCCAGCGCCAGGTTACGCCTTGGCCATCGAAGGCGCCGGCGGCCAGGATCGCGACCACCGGGTAGAGGAAACAGGGCCAGTTGCCTTGGACGCGCTCATGCAGCGCATGAATCAGGAAATAAGCGAAACCGGTCCAGACGAGCATAGCGAGCAAAAATTGGTTCTGCCCGCGCCTGCTCGCGCGCCACAGTCCCGCACATGCCAGCAGAAAAATCAGCGGCGTCGCCAGGCTGGCCTGGGCTGCAAGAAACTCCGCCAGATAACGCAAGGTCAGATGGCCGCCCGCCATGCGCCCGAACTGAAAAGCGAAGGTCATCCAGTGGTGCCGGGCCTGCCAGATCAGATTGGGTGCGAAAATCACGGCCGCGACAAGGCCGCCCAGATAGGGCCAGGGCGATCGCAACCAGACGCGCGCGCGCGGTTCGGCGATCAGCCAAACCAAAGTCCCCGCTCCCAGGAACAGCGCCGCATATTTGGACAACATGCCCAGGCCGGCCGCCGCGCCTGCCGCAAGCCACCAGCGGGCATCGCCGCTGTTTTGCGTGCGGGCAAGACACCAGACATAAGCGGCGCTGAAAGCGATCGAAGGCGCGTCGGGCGTCGCGACCAGAGCTTCCACCCCGATCATCAGAGTGAGGTTGAACAGCAGAGCCGCCAGCGCTGCACGACGCGGCTCCTGGAACATGAGTGCCGTTCGCCATACCCACCAACTCGCGGGCAAAGACAGCAGCACCGGAAACAGGCGCACCCCAAAAGGCGTGTCGCCGAACAACAACGTCCCGGCGCGGATCAGGAAGGCAATCGCGGGAGGATGATCGTAATAGCCGGCGGCGAGATGCCTGGACCACAGCCAGTAATAGGCTTCGTCCGCAGAGAGCGGCAGAAGCCCAGCCATGACCAGGCGCAAGGCGATCAGCAGCAGGATGGCCGCCGCGGCGACACGGGGGCGAATCACCGCGCCCGCCAGACGAAAAGCGTCGACATGGCGTAATTCCACAGGGCGCTCATCAGAAAGCCGATTGCCCCCGCCACCCACCAGACCGGTCGCTCGACATAAAGCCAGGACGCCAGATCGACATTGGCGAGCACCCCAACCGAGGCGATCAGGCAGAACAGCACAAAGCCGCGCATGAGGGGGAGACCCTTGAGCCGCCGGTCGCGGTAGGTCAGCTCGTTATTGAGCACGAAATTGCTGATCATCGCCACCAGGGTGGCGATGATCTGGGCAAGGCGGAACGGATTGGCGATTCCCTGCAGAAATGCGAGCGACAGCGCCAGAACGCCCAAATGGACGGCGAGGCCGATGGTGCCGACAATGGCGAAGAAGAGGAAGCGCGAATCGAACAGGTCCCCGGTCATTTTGGCCAGCAGCAGGCCGAGGAATTCGATCCCGATCTGGGCGTTGAACTTGGATTGGCCTTCGAAGCGCATGCCGAAACTGTAGGGCTGCTCGGCGACGCGCAGACGCTCGCCCGCGGTCATGGCGATATCGAGCAGGATCTTGAATCCGACCGGCGATAGGCTCGGGGCGATCTCCTCAAAGCGGTCACGGCGCATCATGAAAAAGCCGCTCATCGGATCGCTCAGTCCGGTGCCCGTCAGCCGCCTTGTAAGCCAGGTCGCCAGCCGTGAGATCGCGCCTCTTCCTTGGGAGAAGGTCTGGGCGCTGCCGCCTTGGATATAACGGGTGCCGGCAACCAGGTCGGCGCCCTCACCGGTCAGTCTGGCAAGCATTTGGGGCAGCACTTTCTCATCATGCTGCAGATCGGCGTCCATCACCGCCACATAAGGCGCCGACGAGGACGCCATGCCTTCGATGCAGGCCCCTGCCAGACCGCGCCGCCCGACCCGGCGCAGGCAGCGCACTCTCTGGTCGGCAGCGGCGATCTCCTTGACCGTCTGCCAAGTTCTGTCCGGCGAATTGTCGTCGACGAAAATGGCTTCCCAGTGAAGCCCGGCCAAGGCGAGGTCGAGCCGGCGCACCAGCTCGGCGACGTTTCCACGTTCCTTGTAGGTGGGAACAACGATGGAGAGTTGGGGGCTGGTGGCCATGCGATTCCTGGAAATACGCGCGGACGCCTTGGTGATGGCGGCGCCCTACGGCGTCAAGAGCCGGCTAGTGTCCCGATTCGGAAATTCGCTGGAAGCCGAGATCGGTAATGTTGCGAACTTAGAAACCACGACCCTAGGAAATTAACCCAAATCAAGGACTTAATGCAAAAGGGGGGGCTGAGCAGGTGAGCCTTTTCGCCTCTCGCGCGTTGGGAAGGTATGGCCAGTGAAGCCCTTCGGCGCTTCCCGGAAGGGAAGAACCTGCCCCAAGCCGGTATCGCCCCCATGCTACGGCTGACGGCGCCCCGGGTGCTCGTCGCGGAAGATGAAGTCATGGTGGCGATGTTGATCGAGGACATGGTCAGCGAATTGCATTACGAGATAGCTGCCGTGGTGTCCCGTTTGGGCGATGCCATGCAATTGCTGGACAGCGATAGTTTCGATCTGGCCCTTCTGGATGTCCATCTGGAAGACGAAACCATATTTCCCTTTGCTGCCGAACTCGACCGCCGGCAGATTCCCTTCCTGTTCGCCACGGCGTATGGCCCGCGCGGCATTCCTCCTGAATTCCGCGATTACCTGGTGTTGCAGAAACCGTTCGGGCCGGTGGAATTGCGTTGCGCGCTGATGATGATGGCGCCTGCGCCGCGCGACTGAGCGAATTCAGAAGTAGATGAAATAGAGGATAACGCCGGCAATGACGGCGAGGGCCAGACTGATATGCACCACATAGCGCATCACGCCCAATTCCTTGCCCTGGCGAGCCTGTTCCGCGGTGAGGACCGTCTTGTGGTCATCGGTATACATTGGTGAACTCCTTATTCGGCAGCGTGTCCATTGGCGGAAAAACGGCGCTCCAGATCGGTGATCAGGCCATCGATTTCCTGGATATCACCCATCCCCCGCCAGGCGCGCAGGATTTCCAGTTTCTCCTCGTCGGCAAAGCGGCGATCCCGCAAAACGTCCGCTGGCATTCGGTAGAAACGCGCCGGATTGCTTTTGATATCCTCGAACAATTTTTTCTTGGCCATGCGCGCCTTCTAGACTCGTCCCATCAGGGCGAGCACCAGCACGATCACCAGGACCAGTCCCAAGGTGCCTGAGGGATAATATCCCCAGCCGCGGCTATAGGGCCATGCCGGCCAGGCGCCCAGCAGAAGGAGCAACAGAACGATGATAAGAATGGTTCCCATGTCAAAATTCCTTCCAAGATCGACATTGGAACACGCCGCAACGATGGCAGTTCCCGCCTGCAGCAACGAAAGCGGGAGATGCGAGGCGCGGTCCGGGGTCTTGCGGGCCGCTTCTCGGCCGCCAGAAAGTCCCGTACACGATGCAGCGCAGCAAGAACCATTCGAGGGCGATGTTTTTTGCCTTCGAAGGGGGGCCGGCACAACCGCGGAATTGTTTTGCGCCGCCCACTCGGTTTAGGGTTTGGACAGGGAATTGGGGACGAGCAATGGCAATCATTCCTTCCGCTTTCATCGAGAGAGCTTGGCGCAAGGCGCTCCGCAACCTGCAATATGGCCGGCTGGAATTCGTCGCGCCCAATGGCGAGACGACAATTGCGGCCGGCAACAACCCGGGACCCGCCGCGCGGTTTCAGATTCGCGATTGGGACGTGCTGCGACGAATTTTGGCGCGGGGCGATATCGGACTGGGGGAGGAGTATATCGCCGGCAGTTGGCATACCGACAGTGTCGAAAGGCTGGTCAGTCTTTTCCTGTTAAATCTCGACCATTTCGCAGCCTTCGCCGATGGCAACCTGCTCAACCGGCTGGGCTTTGTCGTCTACAATGCGCTGGTGCGGCGCAACTCGATCGATGGCGCAGCGCGCAACATCCGCGATCATTATGACGTCGGCAATGATTTCTACGCCCTGTGGCTCGATCCCAGTATGACCTATTCCGCGGCGCTCTACGCAGGCACCGACGAGCTTTATCGCGCCCAGCAGAACAAGTACGAACGTATCATTTCCAAATTCGAGAAGCCCGGCGCTTCCGTGCTGGAGATCGGCTGCGGCTGGGGCGGATTTGCCGAGCGCGCCGCGGCCGAGGCGCACAATGTCACCGGCCTGACCATTTCGCCCGCCCAGCATGCCTTCGCCACCAAAAGGTTGAACGGGGCTGCAGATATTCGCCTCGAGGACTATCGCAACTGCAAGGGCAGGTTCGACAACATCGTCTCCATCGAAATGTTCGAGGCGGTCGGAGAGCGTTACTGGCCCGCCTATTTCGCTGTGCTGGCGGAGCGGCTGAAGCGCGGCGGACGCGCCATCATCCAGACCATCACCATCCGCGACGAGCTGTTCGAAAGCTATCGCACGCGCAGTGATTTCGTCCGCCACTATGTGTTCCCCGGCGGCATGCTGCCGAGCCTCGCCCGTTTCCGCGAGGAGGCGGAGGAGGCCGGTCTCAAATTCGTGGGCGCGTTCGGCTTCGGCAAGGATTATGCCCGCACCTTGCGCGAATGGCTGTCCAGGATGCAGAAACAGGAGGGCGCGATCACGGCGCTCGGCCACGACCAGTCCTTCCTGCGCAACTGGGAATTCTATCTGGGGATTTGCGCCGCTACCTTTGCGGTCTCGCGCACCGATGTGGTGCAGGTCGAACTTGCCAGCGTCTGAGGCACGCCGATCACATCGGCGAAGGAGAGCTTTGCGTCGAACAGCGAACGCACCACAAGCTGGATGCGGGTGCAAACGCAGAAGCGCCGCTTGGCGTCCTCGATATGCTTGTGCACCGTGGACTCGCTGATACCGAGCAGCCGGCCGATCTCCCAATCGCTCTTGCCCTGAGCCACCAGCACGACACAGTCGCGCTGGCGCGGGGTCAGACGTGGTGCCTGATGGTTGAAGGCGGGCGCGCGCGAGACATGGCGAAGCCGCTCGGCGGTATCGAAAGCAAGAGCGCCGACAAAGTGGCCCGCCGCCAGGGAGTCCAGAGGCAGGGGCGCGCCGTTTTTCATCAGCAATGAGCATAACCCCGCGAATCGGCTGGTGCTGCCAGCCTCATGCACGGGCCGGGG
>DATATP010000105.1:0-5461 GCA_036268715.1 Rhizomicrobium sp.
GGATTCCAGTTCTTCACGCCGATGTCGGGCGGGCAGATATTCTCGACCTTCTTGTCCACGACAGGACGGGCTGCTTCATTGACCACCGGCATGCCGGTCTTGAGATCGACCCTGCTGGCCCAGTTCTCATAACCGAAAGGCTGGGCCACCAGCACCTCGCCGGTGACGCGGTCGATGGTGTAGGCGAAGCCGTTGCGGTTGAAATGCACCAGCACCTTGCGGCGCGCGCCCTTCCAGGGAATTTCGATCAGCACATTCTCATTGATACCGTCATAGTCCCATTCGTCATGCGGCGTGAATTGATAGGCCCATTTTGCGGCGCCGGTGGTGGCATCGCGCCCGAACACCGCCGAGCTCCACAAATTGAGTCCCGGCCGCTGGGAGGGCACACGGGGACCAGGATTGGACGTGCCGTAATAGATTTCATTGAGATCGGGATCATAGGAGGCAAAGCCCCAGGGCGCCGATGCGCCCTGTTTCCAGGCGCCCGGCGGCCAAGTGGTTTCGCCCAGATCCTTGCCGCGCATCCAGGAATAGAAGGGCTTGAAGTCCGGCCCGATCAACGCTCCCGCATCAGGGCCGTTGGTCATCGCCTTCCACACCGTATGCCCGTCTTTGATGTCCAGCGCCTGGAACCAGCCATTGGTGCCGAGTTCGCCGCCGCTGGACCCGACATAGACTTTGTCGCCGACTGCGAAGGCCGCCTGTGTCATGGTGGGACCGTTCGCGACTTCGTCCAGCTTGACCCGCCACACCTCTTTGCCGGTATTCGCGTCGACCGCGACGGTGTGATCGTCAAGCAGATTGTAGATCAACTTGCCATCGACATAGGCCCAGCCGCGCAGCACCTTGTCGCAACACGCCTCACCGATCGCGCGGGGATCGGGATTGGGCTGATACACCCATTTGATCGGCGCGCCCGGCTTGGAAAGGTCCAGCGCATAAGCGATGTTAGGATAGGGTGTGACGACATACATGGTGTCATCCACCACCAACGGCGCGCCTTCATGGCCATACATCTGGCCGTCGGAAAAGCTCCAGGCCATGCGCAGCCGCGCGACATTCTTCTGATCGATCTGAGTGAGGGGGCTAAAGCGCGTGTTGGCGTAATCGCGCGCCTGGCGGGTCCATTGTCCCGGCGGATCGCGCGGCGCCAGATTGGCGGTAGCACCCGTCAGCGATTGAGCGCAGGCCGGCGCTAGAACCGTGGCAAGGGCACACGCCACCGTGATGCCGAAGCGATATGCCATGCGATCCCCCCTTTATTTGGCCTAAGCCTAGAGCATTTTCGTGTTTCGTTGAATCACGAAAATGCTCTATTCCTTTGTTTTGTCGCGGTTCCGGACGGAAAACCGTTACACACTTTTCCTGGAACCGCTCCAAGTCGGACAGGGGAAAGGCGCAATGCCGCCTCGCGTCAGGGATCGCCCGGCTTGAAGGGAAGCGGCACCCCCGGCGGGGGATTCTGCTCCGCCATCGCCAACAGCGAGGCGATGCTCGCATACGTGCCGCTGACCATGCTGAGATCGACCATCTGCTGATCGTTCAGATATTGATGCAGCCGGCCGAAGGTCGCGTCCGAGACGGCGTGTCTTGTGTAAAGCTCGGTGCAGAAATCGTAAACCGCCGCTTCATCCGGCTTCATGTCAGCCGGCCGCTTGCCTGCTTTCAACTCGGTCAGGGTGGCAGCCGAAATCCCGGCACGCAGCGCGCTGTCGTAATGGTCGTACCACTCCATCTGCGAGCGCCACAGCCGGCCCTGGATCAGGATGGCAAATTCGTTGAGCCGCCGCGGCACCGTGCTATGGAAACGCAGATAGTCGAGCAACTCGAGCATCGGCTTGGCCGCGCCGGGACTGCGCAGCATCAGGTGATAGGGACCGCCGATCCCGACCTTGGAGAACTTCATGACATATTCGGACAGCGGGCGCTGCTGATCGTTCATCTGGGCCAAGGTCAACTGGGCAAAGCGCGGTGCGTTGCTCTTTGCCGCACTGTTGGCGCCGGCAAGGAAACCGGCGACGGCGACAGCCAAGATGCCGGCGCTGTATGCGAGGCTTTTTTTCATCTTGTTCTCCTCATGGCGGCAGCGTGCGGCCGGCAAGGACCGCGCTGCCGTTCAATTGGGGCGACACGGCAGATGTGTTGACGGTCACATCATAGCGGCCGCCGGGAACGCTCCAGCCATGCCCCGCCCAATCGGCGAGCAGGCGTGGATCGGTATCGATCGTGACGGTCTGGCTCGCACCCGGCGCGAGGTCGACATTGCCCCAGCCGATCAACCTTTGTCCCGGCTTGCCGGCGCGGTCGGTCACATAGGCCTGCGGCGTGTCGCGCCCGGCGACCGCGCCGCTGTTGGTCACCTTGAAGCTTACATGCAAGCTCGTGTCGCCGCGCACCTGCAAGTCGCTATAGGTGAAATGCGTATAGGACAGGCCGTGCCCAAAAGCGAAAAGTGGCGTCAGGTTTTTGCGTGCATACCAGCGATAGCCGACATCCGAGCCCTCGATATTATAATTGATATGCAGGTTGCTGATGGCGTTGTCATACAGGCCATCTAGCTTCGGGCGGGGCAATTGATCCAGCGTGGCTGGGAACGTAATCGGCAGGCGGCCCGACGGATCGACATCGCCGAACAGGATGTCGGTGATTGCTTCGCCCCCCTTGATGCCCGGATACCAGGCCTCCAGCACTGCGGCCGTCTTGTCGAGCCACGGCATCAGCACCGGGCCGCCGGTCTCCAGCACGACAATGGTGTGCGGATTGGCGCTCCCTACCGCCGCGATCAGGGCATCCTGATTTCCCGGCAAATTGAGATTGGGAACGTCTTCGCTTTCGGTTGTCCATTGGGTGGCGAACACGATCGCGACATCGGCGTTCGCCGCAGTGCGGGCGGCGAATTCAGGATAACGCCCATCGTTGAAACTGACGCGCACGCTTGAACCGGCGCGGGCAATGATCGCATTAAGCGGCGGGGAAGGATGCAGCATGATCGGCTTGCCGGCATAGCCGCCGGTGGGCAGCGACAGGGCGGGGCCGCCCGCCGGCTGCACTTGCGAAGAGCCGCCGCCCGACATCACCCCGATATTGGCAAAGCCGCCAATCACCGCGATGGTCTTTACCCCGCGCAGCGGCAGCACGCCGCTGTTCTTCAGCAGCACGATTCCCGCATCGGCCTCGGCCCGCGCCGCCGTGTCGCCGCGCGCCACATCCACGGGTCCCGGCTTGGGCGGATCGTCGAACAGGCCTGTGGCGATCATGGAGCGCAGGATGCGGTGGTTCATATCGGTGACGCGGGCCGTATAGGCCGCATCCTTTCCGTCCAGCGCCGCCAGAGGCGCGCCGAACCAAGTCTGTGCATCGATGTCCGAACCCGATTCCCGGTCCAGCCCGCCCAGCGCGAAATCGGTGCCATAGACCGCGCCCCAGTCCGACATCACAAAGCCGGGATAATGCCAATCGGCCTTGAGCACTTTGTCGAGCAGGAAGTCGCTGCCGCAGGCATAGGGTCCGTTATAGCGATTATAGGCGCACATCACGGCGCCGGGATGACCGCGCTCGATGGCGATCTCGAAGGCGAGCAGATCGCTTTCGCGGGCGGCCGCTTCGGAGATGTCATCGACAAGATCGTGACGCGCCGTTTCCTGGGCATTGAGCGCAAAATGTTTGACGGTGGACAGAACGTGCTGGTCCTGAATGCCGCGCACAGTCGCGCCCGCCAAGGTTCCGGCCAACAACGGGTCCTCGCCCAGATATTCGAAATTGCGGCCATTGCGCGGCTCGCGGACCAGATCGACGCCACCGGCCAAGAGCACATTCATGCCGCTGGCACGCGCATCCTGCGCGATTGCGGCGCTGCCGCGATAAGCGATACTGGTGTCCCAGGTCGAGGCAAGGGCAAGGCCCGAAGGGAGGGCCGTCCCCCCCTTGCTGCGCAGTCCGCCGATCCAGGCGACCCCGAGGCTAGCGTCCGATTCCTGCAACGCGGGAATGCCCAGCCGGGCGATAGCCGGCGTGTATCCTGCGGAAGGCAGCGAGCCCAGGACGAGAGGCTTGCCGGTGCGGTCGCTGCGCGACCAGTAACCGTGCAGCAGGATATCGCGTTCCGCTTGTGTCATCTGCTTCACCAGCGCGTCGGCGCGGGCATCGGGGTCGGCGGGCTGGGCGTTCGCAGCGATGCAGATTGCAAGCAACGGCGCCGCCAGGAGCAGCGCATGGCGAAGGATCGAGATCATTCATACTCCTGATTGCGCCGAGTTGATGGCAATCCCCGGGGCCTTGCAAGCCGGTTCAGCCCGTCGCCGCCTTGACGGCCGCGTCGATGCTGGCTGCCGGGATTTCACCCCGCCACACATGAAGGATTTTTCCATCGCGTCCGACCAGCATCTCCTCCGGCAGTCCCAATATGCCGCCAAAGCGCAGGCCGAGCTTGGTATCGCCCAGCAGCAGCGGATAATTGAAGGGAAAGCGTCCCACCACGGCCTTCGCGGCGCCGGCGGAATCGTCCATCGAGATGCCGATCACCCGCAGTCCCCGGCTGCGATAGCGATTCTGCAAATGAATCAGATGCGGCATTTCCACCAGGCACGGCGCGCACCAGCTTGCCCAGAAATCGATCAGCACCACCTTGCCGCGATAGGCGGACATCTCGACCAGGTTGCCCGCGAAATCGGGACGGGAGAACTGGGGCACAGGCATTCCCGGCGTCAATCCTGCCGGCGCCGCGTCCGCTTGCGCCGTCCAGATCATCGCCAGCAGGAGCGCAGGCCATCGCATACGTCAGCCGCCGCGCGTGACGGGGTAGCCCTTGTCTACCCAGTCGGCGCCGAAATTGTCGGCAATGTAAAGGACCTTCAGATTGGTGAATCCCGCATCGTGAAGTGCGGTGTAGGCGGCGCCAATATTAGGGCAATGCGTCCAGGGACAGCAGCCGCAATAGATCACGATGGCGCGGTCATGCGGAAATGACCCGACTTGGGATTTCAGTTTGGCAAGACCGTCATCTTGGTTGCCGGGCCCGGCATAAAGCGCGCCGGGAATATGCGCCTGGGCGTAAAGTCTTTCGAAGCCGACCTGCAGAATCATGGGCTGAGGTCCGCCGCCTTTCAACAGATCGGCCAACTCCGCTGGCTTCATCAGCGCGGCGCCGGGAACCGCATCGCTGCCGACCGCGTGCGCGGCAAATGGCTTCAGAAACGGGGCGGCACAGACAAACGATAAGACTTGGCGGCGGGCGCGCATCGGCGATCTCCCTTTCGCAGGGCAGTATAAGGCAAGCGACAGGACGCGGCTACAGGCCGCCTTCTGAATGTTCCGGTCGCGAGCAGGTTCAATGGCACCCGCCGCAATCAGGGCGGCGGCACCAAAGATAAGGATTCCTCAATTATGCTCGAGCTTGATGACATGGGCGAGGACGGTGTCGGCGACGAAGATGGTCTTCTGGTCCTTGGAGACGGCCATG
>DATATP010000106.1:0-2963 GCA_036268715.1 Rhizomicrobium sp.
AGCCAGCCCAGCTATGTTAATGAAGCTATAGAGTTTGTGCCGGGCGATATTGCGCAGCGCGATGACCAGATAGTTGCGGAACATCATGGCCTCCTATTCGTAGCGCAGGGCGTGGACGGGGTTGGCGCCGGCAACACGCAAGGCGTGGCCCAGGATCGTTACCCAGGCGATCAGCAATGCCGCAAACCCGACACTGACAAAATAAAACGGATCGAGTGCGACCCGGTAGGCGAAGCCCTCGAGCCAACCATGAAGATAATACCAGGCGACCGGCCACGCGATGGCGTTCGCAATCAAGACGGGAATGGAAAACTGCCATAGCAGCAACACCACCACATCGCGGGTGCGCGCCCCGAACACTTTGCGGATGCCAATCTCCTTGGTGCGCCGCCCGGCGGTGAAGGCGGCCAACCCGAACAGGCCCAGACAGGCAATGAAAATGGCGATGGCGACGAAGATGGCGAAAATCTGACCCTGCCGCTCGTCGCTCTGATACAGCCGTTCATAACGCTGATCCAGGAAGCTCGGCGACAATGCGACCCCGTGAATGAAGGACCGGGAGACGCGGTCGATATAGTCCCTCGCCTCGCCGGTGCGGCCGGGTGCGATGCGGATGACGATGTTGGCCAGGGCCTCGGGATTGTGATCATAAACCGTTTGCAGAACCGGCGAGCGAACCCCTTCCGATAACGTATCTGCGACCACCCCCACCACGCGCATATGCGACTTGCCGACAACGAAGGTCTTGCCGACGATCTCGGCCGGTTTGTAGCCCAAGGCCCGCGTCAGCGAGGCATTGACCATGATATTATGGCCTTCATTCTTGCCCTGATCGCCCTTGGGTCCTTCGTAGAATTTGTCCTCCTCGCGATTGTCCTTGAGCGCACGGCCGGCCAGCAGCTTGATGCCGAAAAGATCGAAATAGCCCTCGGATACCGAAATGTGGTTGGGCGAAAGGAACTGCGCGTCGCCGGGGCGCTGCACCAGGAGCACATTGTTGTTGCCATAGAACGGCGCGAAGCTGGTGCGAACAACCTGGAGAATGCCAGGCCCGCGTTCCAGCGTCTGGATGAAACTCTTGGTCCCGTCTTCCGTCAGACGCCCAAAGGCGCTGGTGAACACGATATTGTCGCGGCGGAAGCCCAAATCGATATTGCGTGCGAATGCGATCTGCTGGAACACCACCAGGGCGCCGATCCCCAGGCCGATAGAGACCGCGAATTGCAGCACCACCAACGCCGTGCGCAGTCGGCCCGAGCCGCTTTGACCGGAGGTGTTGGCACGCAAGGTCGCGGCCGGGCGGAAGCCCGACAATATCAGCGCCGGATAAACCCCGCTGAGCAGGCCCGCCAGGATGCCGGTGCCGATCACGCCCAAGGTCAGCGGCCAGTCGCCGAGATAATGGAACGTCAGCGGCCGGCCCATGAAACGGCCATAGGCGGGCAGCAGCAGCTCGGCGAGGGCGAAGGCCACTACCAGGGCTATCACTGCCATTAGGACGGATTCGCCCAGGAATTGCACCACCAAATGGATGCGCCGCGCCCCCACGCATTTGCGCAAGGAGATTTCGCGTGCCCGCATGGTGGCCCGCGCGGTCGCCAGATTCATGAAATTGAAGCAGGCCACCAGCAGGATCAGCAAGCCGATGACGGCCATGCCATAAAGCGCAGTCCAACTGCCGGCAGGCTTCAGACCGCCATAGCGATCCGTGGTCAGATGCGCGTCGGTGAACCGCGTCAGCCTGGGTTCGAGAATTTGGCTGCCAAGAATCTTCACATTGGTGAAGGCCGAAATATCCACCGAGCGGTCGAAGATAGGCTTCAGCTTGGCAAGCACCTGTGCCGGATTTGCGCCCGGAGCCAGGACGAGATAGCCGAATGTGTTGTTGTTGCATATCCAGCACTTCTTCTGATCCTGATCGATTTGGTCGGCGAGCGAGGTGTTGGGCAGCAGAAAATCGAAATCGAGCTGGGTGTTGTGCGGCAGGTCGCGCATCACCCCCGCGACCTTCAGCACCACGGTCGTGTTCGCGCAGGCCACGTCACGGTCGCAGCCGCCTCTTCCGGTCGTGAGGGTCTTGCCGATGGGATCGGCATCGCCGAAATATTTGCGCGCCGCGCTTTGCGAGATCACCAGATTTTCCGGCCGCGACAGCACGGTGCGGGGATCGCCTCGCACCAGCGGCAGCTTGATGACCTGTAGGAAATTGGGATCGACCATACCGATTTTCTCGGAAAATTGCCGGTCGCCTGTTGTCAGGGTCGTGTATTCCCGCGCCAGGCGTGTGGCCGCGCGCACCTCGGGAATCTGGTCGCGCATCGCCGCCGCAATCGGGATCGGAACCTGCGCCGACACAATCGCATCGGAGCGGCCGGGCACATGATAGGTGATCTCGATGCGCCAGAGATTTTCGACTCCGGGAATCCATTTGTCGTAAGACAGCTCGTCGCGCACAAACAGGGCGATCAGGATCACGCAGGTCAACCCCACCGCAAGACCGGCGATATTGATGAAACTGTAGAGCTTGTGCCGGATGACGTTGCGCAGCGCGATAACGAGATAATTGCGGAACATGGGCTCGCTCCTATTCGTAACGCAGGGCGTGAACGGGATTGGCGCGGGCGACGCGCAGCGCATGACCGAGGATCGTGGCCCAGGCCACCAGCAGTGCGGCAAGGCCGATGCCGGCGAAATAAACCGGGTTGAGCGCAATGCGGTATGCAAAGCCTTGCAGCCAGCCATGCAGATAATACCAGGCGAGCGGCCATGCGATCAGGTTGGCCAGCAGGATGGGAATGGAGAATTGCCACAACAGCAACAACACCACATCGCGCGTGCGCGCCCCGAACACTTTGCGAATGCCTATCTCCTTGGTGCGGCGTCCGGCGGTAAAGGCGGCCAGCCCGAACAGCCCCAGGCAGGCGATGGAAATGGCGACGGCGACGAAGATGCCGAACATCGTG
>DATATP010000107.1:0-41362 GCA_036268715.1 Rhizomicrobium sp.
TTCCTGGAACACTTTCGGGTCCATATGCGTGAGGGGCGTCAGCACACCCAAAGTGCCGGCATTGCCGAGAAACGCATCCAGCTTGCCCCAGCGCTCGAAGATCGAGGCGCCCAGCCGGTCGAGTGCGGCGAAGTCCTTCAAATTCATCGGCACCAGGGTAGCGGTACTGCCCACCTTGCGGATTTCGTCATCCGTTTCTTCAAGCCCTCCCACGGTACGCGCGACGCAGATCACATGCGCGCCGGCAGCGCCCAGCGCGATCGCTGCCGCCCGCCCGATGCCGCGAGACGCTCCGGTGACGAGCGCCAGACGCCCTTCCAGGGATTTTTCCATGATCGTCTCTATGCCACGTCGGCCAGCAGCGACAATTGCCGCCCGCGCGTGCCCCCCGTGGCGTCGGTCAGGGCGATGGGATAATCTCCGGAGAAACAGGCGTCGCAGAAACGCTTGGCGCCACGCTCCCCGGCCCCCATCGCACTATACAGTCCATCCATCGAAATGAACGCCAGACTATCGGCGCCGATGAACTGACGCATTTCCTCGACATCCATGCGGTGGGCAAGCAGCTCACCGGTGGTGGGCGTATCCACGCCATAGAAACAGGAATGGGTCGTAGGCGGGCTCGCCACCCGGAAATGCACTTCGCGGGCGCCCGCGTCCCGCACCATCTCCACGATCTTACGCGAGGTGGTGCCGCGCACAATCGAATCATCCACCAGTATCACGCGCTGGCCCTTTAGCTTGGCGCGGTTGGGCGAATGCTTCAGCCGGACGCCTAGATGGCGGATGCGGTCCGATGGCTCGATAAAGGTGCGGCCGACATAATGGTTGCGGATAATGCCCAGTTCGAACGGAATGCCGGCCCTTGTGGCAAAGCCCAGTGCCGCGGGCACACCGGAATCGGGCACCGGCACCACAAGGTCAGCATTCGCAGGCGCTTCCTCGGCCAGCACCCGGCCGATCGCCTGGCGGGCTTCGTAAATATTGCGCCCTTCCAGGGTCGAATCGGGCCGGGCGAAATAGATGTACTCGAACACACAGAGACGGTGCGGCTGAGGCTTGAAGGGAAAATAGGATTCGATGCCTTTTTCCGTGACGACGATCAGCTCGCCGGGCTCGACATCGCGCAGAAATTCCGCGCCGATGATATCCAGCGCGCAAGTTTCCGATGCCAGGATCGGCGCGCCTTCCAGCAGGCCCAGGACCAGCGGCCGCACCCCGAAGGGATCGCGCACGCCGATCAGCTTCTTGGAGGTCAGCGCCACCAGCGAATAGGCCCCTTCCACCTGACGCAACGCGTCGATCAGCTTATCCACGATCCGCGGCGCCGGACTGCGCGCCGCCAGATGCACGATGGTTTCGGTGTCGGAGGTGCTTTGGAAGATCGCGCCCTGCGCCACCAGTTCGGCGCGCAAAGCGTGGGCATTGGTCAGGTTCCCGTTATGCGCCACCGCGATGCCGCCGCCGTAAAGATCGGCGAAAATGGGCTGGATATTGCGCGCATTGGAACCGCCTGCCGTCGAGTAGCGTACATGGCCCACCGCATTGCGGCCCTTCAGATTGGACGCCGCCGTCGAGTTGCGCCCGAACACATCGCCCACCAGCCCGATATGGCGCTCGGCAATGAACTGGCCTTTGTCAAAGGTGACGATGCCCGCCGCCTCCTGGCCCCGATGCTGAAGCGCATGCAGGCCCAGCACCGACAGCGCGCCGGCATCCACATGATCAAAAATCCCGAACACGCCGCATTCCTCATGCAGGCTGTCCGCATCAAACAGGGGATGCGTCACTTGTCCTTTCCCGTGGCCTCGATGAGCCTGTCTAGCGCCTGGCGGTCGCGCGCGCCATAGCGATTTTTTGCCCTGGCATGCCGGTGCCGCACGGCCCCCGCCTCGTCATTGCGGCGGATCAGATCGCCCACCTCATCCTTAGACCCGGGCGATACCGCGAAATCTGGATGGTCGCGTTCGGGAACCAGCGACAGCAGCACTTCGTCAGTGCCTTGGATCACGGGCAGCATCTGCGCCTTGGCCAGCCAGTGCGGCTGCCGGGGCACCGGAACGAAATAGGTGAATGCGATGTAAACCAAGCCGACGATCACCAGCCCCCGCACCACGCCAAACGCCGCGCCGAGCGCGCGGTCGAACGGTCCGATGGGTGAACTCTTCACCGTCTGGGAAAAACGGTGGCTGATGAAGGAAAGCGGAATCAGTACCGCCAGGAACACCAACACATAGCCGACCAGGCTGGCGAGCCAGGACGCTGAGATCATGCTTCTGGTCAGGGGAATGACCGCCGGGCCGAAATAAAGACAGGCGAAGGCTGCCGCAATCCAGGCGAAGACCGATAGCGTCTCCCACAGGAAGCCGCGCCACACCGCGTAAACGGTGGAGACAAGCACCACCAATCCGGTGAGAAAATCGACCGTCGTGATAGAGAGATTCATGACTCCATTCTAGCATTTTTGGCCGCCCGGGGTGCAGGCGCGAATCGCAAAAGCTCGGCGGTTTCACCCATTTCGATCAAGGTCAGCCCTGCACCATCAGCACGCGTGCCCTTGGGAACAAAGGCCGTTTTGAAGCCCAGTTTCGCCGCTTCCTTCAGCCGCGCCTCGGCCTGGGGGACGGGGCGGATGTCGCCGGACAAGCTGATTTCTCCAAAAAATACCGTGTCGCGCGGCAAGGGCGCGCCGCCAAGCGACGATACCAGCGCCGCGGCCGCGGCAAGGTCCGCGCCCGGTTCGCCGATCTTGAGACCGCCGGCCACGTTCAGATAGACATCGCTACCGCCGATTCCAAGACCGGCCCGCGCGTCCAGCACTGCAAGGAGCATGGCAAGACGGCCCGTATCCCAGCCCACCACGGCGCGGCGGGGGGTGCCATAGGCCGTGGGAGAGACCAGTGCCTGGATTTCGCACAACAGCGGCCTTGTGCCTTCCAGACCCGCGAACACCGACGTGCCAGGCGCCGCGGAAGTCCGGTCGCCGAGGAACAGAGCGGAAGGATTGGCGACTTCGGCAAGACCTTTACCGGTCATCTCGAACACACCGATCTCGTCGGTGGGGCCGAAACGGTTTTTCACCGCGCGCAGGATACGGAAATGATGGCCGCGCTCGCCTTCGAAATAGAGCACCGCATCGACCAGATGCTCGACCGCCTTGGGGCCGGCGATCTGGCCGTCCTTGGTGACATGCCCGACCAGCAGCAGCGCCGCGCCAGACGCCTTGGCATAGCGCACCAGGTCGAAGCTGGCGGTGCGCACCTGGGCGATGGTGCCGGGGGCGGCTTCCAGCGCGCCGGTCCACAAGGTCTGGATGGAGTCGATGGCGACAATGCCAGGCGGTTTTCGGGATTCCAAGGTGGCGAGGATGTCTTCCACATTGGTCGCCGCACCCAAGGCGAGCGGGGAATTGGAAAGCTCCGTGCGCGCGCCGCGCATGCGCACCTGGGCAAGCGCTTCCTCGCCCGAGATATAGACCGCGCTGCCGCCGCGCCTGGCATATTCGCCCAAGGCTTGCAGGATAAGGGTGGACTTGCCGATGCCGGGATCGCCGCCCACCAGGAGCGCCGAGCCAGGTACCAGCCCGCCGCCGGTGACGCGGTCAAATTCAGCGATGCCGGTAATGCGGCGCGGCGGCGGCGCGTCTTCGGTCTTCAGGTCTTCCAGTGCGAAGCGGCGGCCCTTGGAACGGCGCGTGGCGCTGGCGCCGATGGGCGGGGCGGCGCCTTCCTCTGTAATAGTGTTCCAGCCATTGCAGGCCTCGCACTTGCCCGCCCATTTGGACGAAGTGGCGCCGCAGGATTGGCAGACGAAGGATGCGCTGGATTTGGCCATGCCCTATGAGTACAAAAAGAGAACAAAAATGGCAACCGGATTATGGTGTCTCTAGCCCCAGCGTTGCCTCGCTTCCGTTAGCAACGCTACGACGGCCTCCCCTCCACCTTCCCAACCAAATCCAAGTGCTCCGCTGTTTCCACTGACGGCTTTATTGAAGGGTCGAAGCCATTTGAAATCTGAATCCGCAGAAGCGAGATCGCAGCCAATCGCTCCAAAACCCTGAACACGAAAATTGCTGATTTTCACCCAGCTCCAATGCTTCTCTCCAAACTGGACCTTCCAAGTCACACCGTCATGCGAAAGCCTGAGTATCGCGGGGCGAAAAAGTTGGAGCGCAAAATAAAACGTACCGCAACAGAACGCGATTAAAAAGAAATGGTGGTCAAAGCTTGCTTGTCGAGACTGACGAAAGAGAGAGGCAGTTAATCGACCCGCAAATAAACAAGCCAATAAACGAAAAAAGCGGGAAGCACGAATGACGATTGGAGGGCTATCCAAACTTCCCTGCATATTGCACTCGTGAGAGCCATGCCTTCACCGCCATTTTGATTGCATCCGGCCGCTCGCTCAAGCTTGTGACGTTCTTGCTACGCCGCCTGGAGCCGTTTCACGCCCCTGACATCTACTTCGCGCTCCGCATGCCAAGCATCAAACGCCGCCTGCATGCCGAGCCAGGCATTGGGGCCATCGCCGAAAGCCTTGCCCAGCCGAACCGCGACTTCGGGAGACACCGGCTTCCTCTCGCCCAGAATGTCGTACAGATGCTGACGTGAAATACCGAGAGCGTCGGCGATCGCAGACTTGCTCATGTTCAGCGCGGGCAGGATATCCTCGCGCAACAGCGCGCCGGGATGGGTGGGGCACCGGTTGGGATTCCGTTTGGCTGTCATGTCGGCCATTTTGCTTGCTTCCTTAACGTAACATCTCAGTGATACTGCTCGAAATCCACGCGGTCCGCGCCTTCACCATCGAATTCAAAGGTGATGCACCACGGGCCATTGACGTGCACCGAATACCGCTTGGGCTTTCCCTTCATGCCGTGAAAATCGAACCCTGGAAGGTTCATCTCTTCCGGTGCCACGGCCACATCAAAGCGATCCAGCCGCCTGATAATTCTGTCGAAAAACGCCTTGTTTATCTTGCTTGTTTTGCCGGTAGACCATAATTCCGCCAAGCCTTTATGCCGGAACCGTTTGATCATCGCGCATGTAAGCATATCGCTTACACATTGTCAACATCCGGCTGACGATCCGGTTCCGGCACCCGCCGGCTAGGCTTTCACTTCCATTTTAATCGGCCCCGTCGCCCGGCCATGGATGAACTGATCCACATATTCGTTGCCGCTATGATCGATCTGGGCGGTCGGGCCCTGCCAGATCAGCTTGCCCTGATACAGCATCGCGATGTGGTCGGAGATTTTGCGCGCACTCACCATGTCATGGGTAATGGAGAGCGCGGTGGCGCCGACATCCTTCACCGTCGAAATGACTAGATCGTTGATGATGTCGGCCATGATGGGGTCGAGGCCCGTGGTCGGCTCGTCGAAAAAGATGATTTCCGGATCGGCGGCTATGGCGCGGGCGAGGCCCACCCGTTTCTGCATGCCGCCCGACAATTCGCTGGGTGACAGGTAGGCGACATCGCTGGAAAGCCCCACCTTGGCGAGCTTGGCGATGGCGATATCCTTGGCCCTGGCGCGCGCCATGCCGCGGCCCTGGATGAGGCCGAAGGCGACATTCTCCCACACCGGCAAACTGTCGAACAAAGCCGCACCTTGGAACAACATGCCGAATTTCTTCATCAGCGGATCGCGCCGCGACCCGCGCAATCGCGTCACATCCTGGCCGTCGATCAGAATGCGCCCCTCGTCCGGCGTCAGGATGCCCAGGATGCATTTGATGGTCACCGACTTGCCGGTGCCCGAGCCGCCGATGATGACGGTGGAGGACTGTTTGCCGATCACCAGATCGACGCCGTCCAGCACCACTTTGGAGCCAAAACGCTTCTTGACGCCGATCAGCTCGATCTTGGGAGTCGAAGCGGCGGTCATTTGTGAAACAGCAGCGCGGTCAGGATGAAGTCGGCGGCGAGGATCAGGATTGAGGACGATACCACGGCATTGGTGGTGGCATTGCCCACCCCTTGCGCTCCACCCCGCGAATTGAAGCCGTTGTAACAGCCCATCATCGCCACGATGAAGCCGAACACCGCCGCCTTGATGAGGCCCGAGGTGATGTCTTCGCTCTTGGCGAAATCCACCGTGTTTTTCAGATAGATCGAGCCGGTGAAGCCAAGATCGTAGGTCGCCACCAGATAGCCGCCGAACACGCCGATGGAATCGCCCACCGCCGTCAGCACCGGCATCGAGATCACCGCCGCCGCCAGGCGCGGCACCACCAGATATTTGACCGGATTGGTGGCAAGCGTGGTCAAGGCGTCGATCTGTTCGGTCACCTTCATGGTGCCGATCTCCGCCGCAATCGCCGCCGAAACCCTGCCCGCCACCATCAGGCCGGCGATCACCGGCCCTAGCTCGCGGGTGATGCCCAACACCACGATCTGCGGCACGATGGCTTCGGCGCCATAGCGGTTGCCGCCGAGATAAATTTGCAGCGCCAGCACCGCGCCGGTCGACAGCGCGGTCAGACCCACCACCGGCAGTGAGAAATAGCCGATGCGCATGATCTGCTGCGCGAACAGTCGTCCGTAAAAGGGCGGGCTGACGATGGCGGCCAGGGTGCGGCCGGTGAACTGGGTCAGCCGCCCGATCTGCGCCAGCAGGGTCAGCGTGGCGCGCCCGATCCCGGCAAGGAAATTCATTGCGCGCTTTCCAGATAATGACGCGGCACCCGCCGGCCGAGACTATTGAGAATCTCATAGGCGTTGGTCCCGGCGGCTTCGGCCAGCATTTCCAGACTGACGCTGTCTCCCAGAAGCTCCATTTCGTCCCCTGCCCGCGGTTCCACGGCCAAATCCGTCACATTCACCGTCACCAGGTCCATCGATATCCGACCCACAAACGGCACCAGCTTGCCGCAAAAGGCCGCCACACCCCGGTTGGATGCGGCCCGCACTAGGCCATCGGCATAGCCGAGCGCCAGGGTGGCCAGCAGCAGCGGTTTCCTGGCGCTGAAGCTAGCCCCGTAGCCGACGCACTCGCCCACGTCAATTCGCCGGACTTGCAGGACCTTTCCGGTGAGGAAGGCCACTGTTTTCATAGGGTTATCAGTCTTGAGCCCCCGAGGATGGGCGCCATAGAGGCCCACGCCGGGCCGTACCAGATCGAAATGATAATCCGGCCCGAGCAATATCCCGGCCGAGGCGGCCAGGCTGGCGGGCGCGGGAGGCAGCATGGCGAGCGCCTGGCGGAAACGGGACAATTGCTCCCGATTCATCGCCGCGTCGGGCTCGTCGGCGCAGGCGAGCTGACTCATCACCAAAACAAGGTTCAGTCCGGCCAGCCGCTTCTTTGCCTCCGCTGCCAGCACCGACAATTCATAAGAAGGCAGGCCCAGCCGGCTCATTCCCGTATCGACATGGACCACGGCTTCCAAAATCTGGTCGGTGGCGTTGGCTGCCGCCTGCCAGCTCGCGATATCGGCCAGGCTGTTCAGCACCGGAATCAAATTATGGGACAACAGCGCAGGCACGGCATCGGGCGCCGCGCCATCCAGTACGAAAATGCGGGCCTGGGGCAGCGTCTGGCGCAACTTTATGGCTTCCGCCAGCCGGGCGACGAAGAAACTGTCGCAGCCCGCTTCGGCGAGGGCCGGCGCGATCCTTGCCGCGCCCAGGCCATAACCGTCTCCCTTGACCACGGATGCTACCGCCGCCGGACCGGCCAGCCGCCGGAATGTCCGGTAATTGTCAGCGACCGCGCCAAGCCTGACGGTCAGGCGCGCGGCCTCGAAATCCGGCTCGATGTCTGGCTGGTTCATGGAGAGGGCGTTCATGCGAGGCAGACAATGCGGCAAGCAAAGGTTCCGCGTCCACCCTACTTGTCGTCATGCGGTATATTGTTGAGGCAGGGGACGTTCAGAAGAACCGGGCAACCGGTGGGCGAGCTCTCAATAGCGCGGCGCTGGGCGTCGGCGCCCGAGATGCGAAATTCGGGCTGGGGCTCTCCCAGCTTCGGCATCGCCGGCGCCAGTACCAGAATCGAGCCATTGGGCAGCTTGCCGCCATGCCAGGGCTCGTGATGGCAGCGGTTGCGCTCGGCCTGGGTCAAATTCTCGAAACTGCCCGCGCCGCAGGACAACGCCTCTCCCACGGCCTTCAGCACATCGCCGGCCGCCGGCGGCTTCGGGAGAACTTCCGGCGGCAATGGCGGAGGCTTGGGCAGGGTGATCGGCGAGGTGATAATTTCCGGCGGGACCCCAGATGGCGCCGCCGGCCGCAGCATGTGCATTTCCGGCGCGTTCTTGCCGTTCAGGGAGGGCAGCAGGAGAATCGTCTCCAGGGGACGGCGGGCCCGGAAGCTGGGCAGGCTGACCGAGATCAGCAGCATCGCCAGGAACAGCAGATGCACCAGCACCACCAGCACGCCGGAGACAACGCGCGAGGCATTGCGGGACACGCGCGAATCGTCATCACCGGGCAGCGCAAAGTCGGCGGAGGCGATGTGCTCGGTCACAAAACAGAGTTCCTAAGGCACGGGCCGGAAAATTGCGGTGTTCCGCCGGACCGCGCGGGCCAATAAAGATGCGTCCCCGGAATGTCCATCATACAGGCACAAACCGGGGCAAAACAGTCGGCGGCGGCCAAATTGCCAGGCCGTGCGGGATGATGGTAACGGCGGTGTCATGCGGATCTATCTCGTCAATCTGGCGCGACGGCCCGACCGGCTGGCAGCGATGCAGGCGATGGCCGGGCGGCTGGGACTGAGCTTGAACCGGATCGAGGCGGTGGACGCGGCAAGCGCGCCCCTCGCCGAGATGGACCGGTATTTCGCGCAAGGAGGGCCACTGGGGGAAATCCCGCCCGGAGACAAGGGCTGTCTGTTGTCACACCGCCTGTTCTGGCAATCGCTGGTGAACAGCGGCGATGACTATGCTGCGGTGCTGGAGGACGATGCGGTCCTGACCGCCAGCGCGCCGCATTTTCTGAAGGACTCGCACTGGATTCCGCCGGACGTGGAACTGGTCAAGCTGGAGCATTACGGTCCCCGCGGCCAGGGCATCCTGGTGTCGGATTTCACGCGCGTGCGGGACCATTTTCAGCTCGCTCGGCTCAGGTCGCGGCACACCGGCACCGGCGGCTATATCATCTCGCGGCGCGGGGCCGAGAAATTGCTGGCCATGGAGAAATTCAATCTGCCGGTCGATCATCTGTTGTTCAACCCCAACAACTCGCCGGTGTTTGCGTTGCTGGCGCCGCGGCAACTGATTCCGGCGGTGCTGCGGCAACAGGATTTCATCGGCGAGAAGTCCGACATCGAAACCTTCCGCAAGGGATTGCGGAAACTGGACTGGACCTATGCGAAGCGCGAACTGGTACGGTTCGGCTATGATCTGCGCCTGGTGCCTCAGCAATTGGCGCTGGCGCTGACGGGACGGGCGAAGTTCGTCCGGATCGGGACGGAAGACTGACGCCGCAGTTCACCGGCATTGCCACCTAAAGCGGTTCCAGGAAAAGTGTGTAGCGGTTTTCCGTCCGGAACCGCGACAAAACAAAGAGATAGAGCGTTTCCGTGATTCAACGAAACACGAAAACGCTCTAGGGTTGGAGCGCATTGCCGGCTTGCGCAGCCGGCGCCGCCTCCGTCCCCGAGCTCGTGGCGGGCGTGATGTAAAGCTTCCTCTCATCGAATGCGATGTAGAGATGCAAGCGTCTCAAAACATCCATGCCGATCGTGATTTCCGGGCCGATGCCGTCGTCTACCCGCTGAGCATGGCTGCCGGTCGCGAAACCGTTGTCGGGATCCTTGCTGCCAAAAAGGTCCGGCCGGATCGCGACATGCGGATTGGTGACGGTGACGCCCTCGAACGCCAGGCTGCCGAATACATGGCCGAATACGCGATGGTTCGGATCATGGTCAACAGCACCGAGCGGCACCGAGCCGCGAGAATCCGCGGTGATGCCAAACGCAAATTTGGCCGTATTCGCGCTCATGGTCGAACGAACCGCTCCGGTATTGATTACGGCCTGAAACGTCTTGCCATCCAGGGTAACCGGAACGCGGATATGGGTGTCCTCCAGAAGGGGAAGCCGGGGTCTTTCGCCGATCACTCCCCTGATAGGATGTTGCATCCGGAACGGCACGACGGCAATCATCGTCGCCGGCCAATAGACGACATGCCCGGCGCAATGGTCGTGCGAAAAATATTGCATTTTGCGGGCGGCGAAATCGAGATCGACATCGTATTTCGCCATCATGTCCCCGGCGAGAACACCCGCAAAGGCCAAATCCTGACCGGCATTAGGATTGGGCGTGATCATGAACGGGATGTCCTTGCCCTGCAGGCCGCCGATCTGGAAGTCTTCGACAACAACGTATTTGCGCGATGCGTTCCCCGCCGAATCGAGCAATTTGAGCCGGCTGCCGTCGAGTACGTGAAGATTCAACTCGCTCGCCGCGGTGGCCGTCAGGGTCGTGAAACCGGCCGCCGTATCGAGCAGCAGCATCCTGGACGCCCCATTGATGGTGACCGGCACCAGCATCCGCACGCCCCCCGGTCCGGGAATCATATCCACCGAGGCGAGGCGCTTGAGCGGCCCGCAATCCTCGGCGCGAGCCGGCCCCGCGCAGACGAGAGCCAGAACGGCCAAAATGACCCTGGTATGCATGATCGCCCCTTTTCCGTCCCCGGGTCGGGGATAGCGCGGCAACCATGTTGGAAACATGTGCGCGCCGTTAATGATGGCGATACCGCGCTGGCCAATCCCGCATCCGGCGATGATCAAGCCATTGATAGACTTGTCGAATTCAATTTCCTTCCGCCACCAAATTCGAGAAGCGGGTGAAGCGGTCGTCGAAATAAAGGTCGATCTTGTTGGTGGCGCCGTGGCGGTGTTTTTCCACCAGCACTTCGGCCCTGCGATGGGCGCGCTCGCATTTTTCCAGCCACTTGGCATGGTCGGCCGAGGACGGGTCGGGCTCGCGCGATTTCAAGTAATACTCCTCGCGATAAACGAACATCACCACGTCGGCATCCTGTTCGATGGAGCCGGATTCGCGCAAATCCGAAAGCACCGGGCGCTTGTCGTCGCGGGAATCCACGCCGCGTGACAATTGCGACAGGGCGAGGATCGGCACATTCAGTTCCTTGGCCAAGGCCTTGAAGCCCTTGGTGACTTCGGTGATCTCCTGCACCCGATTGTCCTGGCGGCGCGATGGCTCGACCAGTTGCAGATAATCGATGATGATGAGACCGACCTTTTTCTCGCGCTTCAGCCGCCGCGCCCTTGCCGCGATCTGGGCGATGGAGATGCCGCCGGTATCGTCGATATAAAGCGGCAGGGTGGAAAGATCCTGCATGGTCAGCACGAATTTCTCCCATTCGCTTTCGGAGAAGCGCCCATTCCTGATCTTCCACATCTCGATTTCGGTCTGCTCCGCCAGGATGCGGGCGGACAATTGCTGTGCCGCCATTTCCAGCGAGAACAACAACACCGGGGCGCCTCGGGGAAATTCGGCGCCCGCCTCCGTATCCTGCACCCAGGCCCGCGCGGCATGGAACGCTATATTGGTCGCCAGTGCCGACTTGCCCATGCCCGGACGGCCCGCCAGGATCAGCAGATCGGAGGGCTGCAAACCGCCCAGCAGACTGTCGATATCGGTGAAACCGGAGGTGACGCCGGAAATGCGCCCGCCACGCGCCTGCGCCTTTTCCGCTGATTCCACAGCCCGGCGCAGCGCTTCATGGAAATCAAGCGCTCCCTCGCCATATTTGTTGCTTTCGGCGACGGCATAAAGGGCCTTCTCTGCTTCTTCGATCTGCTGCCGGGAGGTCTTCTCGGTCGGCGCTTCATACGCCGTGTTGACGATATCCTCGCCAATGCGGATCAGGCTGCGCCGCACCGCCAGGTCGGCGATGATATTGGCGTAATCCCGAATATTGGGGATGGCAGGCGCGGCGGAGCGCAGGGAGTCGAAATAGCTTTGTCCACCCAACTCCATCACGCCGGGATCGGCCTTCATCGTCGCGTGCAGGGTCAGTGGCGTCACCACCATACCGCCACGCTCGATCATCTGCGACATGGTCTCGAAGATGCGGGCGTGCAGCGGATCGTAGAACTGGTCCGGTTTCAGGATCGCGCTGGCGCGCTCCAGCGCCTGATTGTCCTGAAGGATCGCGCCGAGCAGCGCCTGCTCGACATCGACATCATAGGGGACGTGACGATAGGCTTCCTGTTCCATACCGGTTCATTGGACTTTTCGACCGCGATTGCGTCCGCGGGCGAGCAATCAACCGAGCGGGCCGGGCAGATTCAAACGGATTGACGTTTCGCTCACAGCTATCGGCCCAGTCGCCCGGCGATTCGCGGGAGCCATTCTAGCACTAGTAGGTGATTGGTCCTACGCGACTAGCGATCTTGGATTATCGCTTGGCACCGGCTGAGGCGACGGAAAGGGGAGCTTTCCGGGGAGGCTTGCGAAAAGCTATTCGGCAGCGCTGCCGAGTGCGCGCGGGTCATCAAGCGCGCGCTGTTTGCGGACCGATTCGATCAACGCGAAGTCATCGGCATAGACCCGCTCGATGCGCCGGCGCTGCCTGGGACTGAGCAACAGCGGCCCACGCACACCACGATTGAGCCAAGGCAAGGAGCCGACCCCGTGCGGCCGCAAATAGGCCGCCAAGGCCGCCTCGTCCTGGCCATAGAGAAACAGTGTCTTGACCAGAGGCGCACCGGTCTTCAGATCGCAGACGAACCAGCTCTGGCGCCGCATCACGAAATCCAGCGCCAGATCGCCCCGCTCTTCCAGATAGGAGAGATAATCGTCCGCCGTGGCGATATGCGCTGTCTCGGCTACGAACACATCGGCCAGGCGGCAGCCTTCCGTCCCCCGCGCCCGAACGAAGGAATAGGCCGAGGCGAAACGGTCGAACGGATCGCGCAGCAGGGCGAAAGAAGGCACCTCCGCCGCGAAAGCCGGATCGACGGTTCGGAAATAGCGCATGCTGTGATGACGGGTGCAACCCGGCCCATACAGGGTGCGGGCGATGGAGGTGCCCGCCACCCGCGGCACATGCACGAAAATCAGCTTGCGGGCGCGGATCACCGGATCGATGCGCCAATGAAAGGCGCGCATCGCCCGGGGCAGGAGACCGCAGAAGCGGTCATAGATGTCTTCTTCGTAATAGGCGCCGAACAACAGCTTGTTGATCCGCTTGGGATCTACCATTCGCAACTTGACCGGCTGCTGGCCGGCGATCAAAACATCCATCGGTCTGGAACTAAGCTATTGCGCCGATAGAACTAGCCGCGGGCTGGGGCAATACTATTGCAGGCCCTCGCAAGTGTGTCGCAAATCTTCGCAGAACTTGTAGTCTGTAGAGATAGACAAGAACTAAGCAATGTTTAATGTCTTCAGCGAAAACTATGTTGACGGTCGGTATATATCCTTTGTCTACGACGGACATGAAATGAAGCGGTGTCAGGCGGCTTCAGCCTGCCGTGCCAATTTGCGTATGCGCTTGAGATCAGCGACGAATTCGGCGAAGGCTCGCGCCTTGTCCGCCGCGTCAGGAATGCGCAGCAGGGCGGAGGGATGCACGGTAATGTAGCCGGGCCGCCCATCGAAAATCGCGGGACCGCGATTTTTCATGACCGGCAGCGCTTTGCCCGCGAGCGCCAGAATCGCTGTCGCCCCCATCGCGACCGTCAGGCCGGGTGATTCCAGTTCCAGCTCCTTCTTAAGCCACCAGCGGTAGTGTTTCACTTCGCCGGCGTTGGGCTTGGAATGCAGACGTCGCTTACCTCTCTGCTCGAATTTGAAATGCTTGACCGCGTTGGTGACATAGACTGACTTGCGGTCGATTCCCGCCCGCGCCAAAGCACGGTCCAGCAGCCGACCCGCAGGACCGACAAACGGATGGCCGGCTTTGTCTTCCTCGTCCCCCGGCTGCTCGCCCACCAAAGCGATAGCCGCATGGCGTGGCCCTTCTCCCAGCACGGCGCGCGTGCCGCCCTTGACCATCGGCGGCGTCTCGGCCATCAGCCGATTGAGTTCTGCCCGAGTGCGCGGTTCGGTGACTTTTGATACGGCCATGGGCTGAGAACGGCGCGGCCCTAGCCCAGTTCCTTCAGCAATGCCATGGCGGCGGCAGGGTTTTTCTCCTTGGCGCCGCTGATGACGAACAGGAACACATCGCGTTTTTTCGCGGGCGGCATCTTGTCCAGCAGCTTTAAATCCTGTGGCGCGCCGCCCGCCGCCCAGCTTTTCGCGCGCGCCAACCAGCCCTTGATCGCGGATTTGGAATAGCCGGCGGGCTCCTTCGCCTGCGTGCCCATCAACCGGACATAGACGAAAGGTGCCGTGACGTCGGCGACGAGCGGAAATTCGCTGTCGCCCGCTGCCACGATGGCAACCTCATGGGCACGGCAGAGAGAGATGAAATCCTTGTTCAGGAAACTATCATGGCGCACCTCCACGACATGGCGGATGGTTCGGCCGTCCAGCTTTTTCGGTAGCAACTCCAGAAACGCGCCAAAATCGCCGGCGTCGAATTTCTTGGTCGCCATGAATTGCCAGTTCACCGGGCCCAGCTTGTCCTTCAGCTTTAGGACGCCACTTTCGAAGAACTTGTCGATCGAATCCGCCGCCTCCGCCAACACCCGCCGGTTGGTGGCAAATCGCGGACCTTTCACCGCGAAGATAAACCCGTCCGGCGTTTCATCATGCCAACGCGCGAAACTTTCCGGCTTCTGCGAGCCATAATAGGTGCCATTGATCTCGATTGCGGTGAGTTTGCTCGCCGCATATTCCAGTTCGCGCTTTTGCGGCAGACCCTTGGGATAGAAGGTCTGCCGCCAAGGCTCATAAATCCAGCCACCGATGCCGACACGAATAGTCATACCGGCATCTTGGGGAAGGAGATGTCCGGCCGCAACCGGCCGGACTGCCGCAATTCACTTTTTAACGGGTCCGTTGACCGCCCAGGTGACGCCAAACGGGTCCTTCAACTGACCATAACGGTCGCCCCAGAACATGTCCTGAGGCGGCATGGTGGCCGTGCAGCCGGCGTCGATGGCGCGCTTGTACCAGCCATCGGTGTCCTCCACTTTCAGCATCAGGTTGAAGCCCGCCGCGGGCACCGCAGGATGGCCGTGCTCGGGATAGAAATCGCTTATCATGACCGAAGAACCGTTGATGTAGAGATGGGCATGCATCGTGCGGCCCTTCTCATCCGGCGGCATGAGCGAGGCGATCTCGGCGCCGAACGCCTTTTTATAGAACTCGGCGGCTTTGGTTGCGCCGTCGATGGACAGATAGGCGGTGACGCCGCCTTTGACGGGGGGATTGGGGTATTCAGTATCGGCCATGAATGTCTCCTTTCGAATGGTGTCATGAAAGACGAATTGGGATCGCCCGAACCGACAGCGGCGGGAAAATTCATCCCGGCTCCATCAGCCGGTCGAGATGGCGGCGAATATGAGCCGCTTCGGCGGGGGTATTGGCAAGAGCGATGGCCCGGTCGAAGGCGATGCGCGCCTCGCTGGTCCGGCCCAGTTGCAGCAGGAAAGCGCCGCGGACGCCGAAATAATGGAAATAGCCGGAAAGGCGCTGCTCGAGCGGTGCGATCATCTCCAGCCCGGCTTCAGGTCCCTTCAGCTTGGCGACGGCAACCGCGCGGTTGAGCGTTACCACGGGCGAAGGCTGCATCCGCTCCAATGCTGCATAAAGATGATCGATCTGAGCCCAGTCGGTTTCCGTGGCGCGGGCGGCGCGGGCATGGGTTGCGGCGATGGCGGCCTGAATCTGGAACGGGCCAGGCCGGTTATGGCGCATTGCCTTGCCGATCAGCGCCAATCCCTCGGCAACGGCACCCATGTTCCAGCGGCTCCGGTCTTGGTCCTCCAGCAGCACGATCTCATTCGCCGCGTCAAATCGCGCCGGCAGCCGCGCGTGCTGCAGCAGCATCAGAGCGGCGAGCCCCATCACTTCCGGCTCGGTCTGGAACAGGCGCAGCAACAGGCGCGTCAGACGGATCGCCTCGTCGCACAACTCGCTGGCCGCCCCACGGCCTGCCGAATAGCCTTCATTGAACACCAAATAGATCATCGCCATGACAACCGCGAGACGCTCGCTGCGCTCGACGGGGCCCGGCGGCTCGAACGGCACCTGCGCATCGGCAATGCGCCCCTTGGCGCGGGTGATGCGCTGCTCCATCGCCGTCTCGCTCACCAAAAAGGCGCGCGCGATCCGCGCCACCGACAGGCCCGAAACAATCCGCAACGCCAGCGCGATCTGCTGGGTGGCGGGAAGATCGGGATGGCAACAGATGAACAGGAGCCGCAACACATCATCGCGATAGTCCGAGCCGTCCAGCCGTTCGGCCAGCGGCGTTTCCACATCGTCGAGGTCGGAGACCGCTTCGTCGGGCGGCAGCGCCACATTGCGCGATTGCCTGCGTATGCCATCCAGCGCCGCGTTGCGCCCGACCAGGATGAGCCAGGCGGCGGGATCGCGCGGGGGTCCGTTCTGCGGCCAGGTCTTCAGAGCCCGGAGCGCTGCTTCTTGAAATGCCTCCTCCGCCAAGTCCAGATCGCGGAAATAGCGCAACAGCGCCCCGACCGCCTGGGGACGGGCGGCCGTCAGCGCACCATTGATCCAGGCGATATCGCTCATTCAATAGGCCTTGACAGTTTCCTTAGGCGCGTCAGGCCGTGGATCGGGATTGTAAAGGGCGACGGGGCGGATTTCGTACACGCTGGTGGGATTGGCTTTGCCCAGTTGGCGCGCCACATCGAGCGCCGCGTCCAGATCGGCGACATCGATCACATAAAAGCCCAGCAACTGTTCCTTGGTCTCGGCGAAGGGCCCATCGATCACAAGATTTTGGCTGCTGCGCAGGGTGGTGGCGGCGGTGGTGGGCAGCAGACGCAGCGAAGGTCCCAGCTTCCCTTCTTTTACCAGCTTGTCATGGACCAGGCTTAGCCGGCCCATCACCGCATCATCCTCCTCCCGGCTCCACGACCAGACGACATCCTCGTTGTTATAGCAAATCACCGCGTACATCATGGCAGGGTTCCTTTGACCGCAAGGACGGCCGAGTATGCCCGTTGCCGACAGGCTCGCGCAAAAATAATCCGGCGCTGCCATGTCGGACCATCGCGCCCCACACCGTCCTAGGGACGAACCACGAAGGGAGACCAGAATGAAGACCGCCCACGAGCTTGTCCTGACCCGGCTGATCGACGCGCCACGCGAGAAGCTGTTCCGCTGCTGGACCGAGTCCGGTCTGCTGAAACAGTGGTTCGCGCCCAAGCCCTATACGACCCCCACCGCCGAGGTCGAATTGCGGGTCGGGGGCACCAACAATATCGTGATGAAAAGCCCGGAAGGGCAGGATGTCCCCTGCCCCGGTACCTATCTGGAGATCGTGCCCGGCCGCCGGCTGGTATTCACCGATGCCTATACCGGCGAGTGGAAGCCGCGCGAAGGCAAGCCCTTCATGACCGCGATCATCACCTTTGAGGATGAGAGGGGCCCGGATAACAGAGAAATGACCCGTTACACAGCAACGGTGCGCCACTGGAGCGAGGAAGATAAGAAGACCCATGAACAGATGGGCTTCCACCGGGGCTGGGGCCAGTGCGCCGACCAGCTTGAAGCGCTCGCCAGGACGATTTGAGAAAAGGAGGTTAAGGCGATCGGAGAGTTAGGCGCGCCTGATTTCCAAGGCTGCGGGATCGCTTAGGTCGAAAGCTGCTCCGGCGGCTGAACCGGTTGATGCAGGATGTCGTGGATATAGAGCACCTTCACCGCGGCAAAAACCGCCACAGCGATGGGCGCGGCCAGAATCACGCCGGCAAAGCCGAACAGAAGTTGACTGGCAAAGATGCCACCCAGGATCAAGGCAGGGGGAATACGCACGAACCAGCGCTGCAATATGGGCCCCACGAGATAGCCTTCGATCAAGTGCAGCAGCAGATAGAGCAATGTCGTCAGTATCGCCTTGTGCAGGCCCAGGCTCAGCGCCACCAGAACGGCAGGAACCGCGCCGATGAATGGACCGAGATAGGGGACTGCTTCCGTGGCGCCCGCGATCAGCGCAAGCGCGCCTGCATTGGGTATTCCGATCGCGGACAGCGCAATGAAGGAAAGAACACCTACCAGCAGCATCAGCAGGAGCTGGCCAAGCATCCAGAGCCGCAGCGAAGCCCCGATAAACTTGAGCGCTTCCATCGCCCGAGCCTTGGTCGCGGGCGGAAACAGACGTCTAACGCCCGCTTGATATGATCCGGGTTCGGCCGCGAGATAGATCGACATGATCGTGATGATGACCGCCACCTCGGCCCATTCGACTGCATCGTTCAGGTAATCGAGAATGGAAGCGCTGAACCGCGAAGCGCTTTTTGTCACAAGCGTTGGATCGAGCCCATTCTTGGACAGCAGAATTTGCAAATGCCGCTCACCACCGCGGAGGCGTTCGGTGATGTTGCCGAACTGGGCCGCAAGACTGAACCCGAACAGCCAAAGGCATCCACCGAAGACCGCGATGACGATCACAGTCGCAATCAACAATCCCCAGCTTCGCCCAAGCGGAGCAACCCGGCAGATCGCGCTTGTCACAATATGTAGAAGTATGGACAGAAGCAGCGCCCCGAAGGCTAGTAGAATCGCGCCGCGCAAAATCCATAACAAAAATAAACCCGCCGCGATGATAGCCCATGGCAGCGCCGCGCGCAGACCGGAAAGGACGCCAACCTTCATCAATGGAACACCTCTTGCTCTGAAAGTGACGTCATCGCCACACACCTCACCGGAACGGTCATGAAACGCCAACTGTTCCGGAATCGTCGCACACCAAGGTCTCAGGATCGCTCGGCGATCGGGTGGAACCATCGTTGCGGGGCGGCGTTGCAAAAACGCGCCTTTGCCGGATCCCTCGCGACAGAACACAATGACGATTGCCTGTCCCGATTGTGGAACATTGGAGGATTTGCCCCAACTCAAACCCGGCGCGGCGGCGCTCTGCCCCAGTTGCTACGCCGCCCTGGAGCGCACCAGCGGCCGCAGCGTCACCGCCGCGCTGGCATGCAGTGCCGCAACCTTTCTGCTGTTATTTCCGGCCAATCTGTTGCCACTGATGCAGGTGACCATACTCGGCATGTCGCGCGAGAGCCGTATCTGGTCCGGCGTGATGCAGCTTTGGTCTCATCAATGGGTGATCCTGGCGCTGCTGGTTGGGCTGTTTGCGGTGATCCTGCCCTTTCTCCGCTTCGGGCTTCTGACGATTGTTCTCGCGTGCGTGCGCGCCGGCTGGCAGCCCGGATGGCTGGGGCGTGCCTTCCGATGGGCAATGCGCCTCGATGCCTGGGCAATGCCAGACGTGTTCCTGATCGGGTGCGTCGTCGGGTATAGCCGGATCAACGCCAACATGCCGGTGCGGATCGAAGCGGGCGGCTATTGCTTCATTGCCGCAGCATTGCTCTGCGCCATCACCCGCGCGGCGATGGAACGACGCACGGTATGGCGCAGCATTGCGCCGGAACAAGAAACTCCCAGTGGGCCCGTGATATCCTGCACCGTCTGCGACCTGATCGCGCCCGCGACGGCGGAGGGCGAGCCGTGCCCCCGCTGCGGCCTGCGGCTCCACGCCCGCAAAACTGATGCCATGATCCGCACCACGGCGCTGGTGGCGGCAGGCTTCCTGCTCTATCTGCCGGCCAATATCTACCCGATGAGTTCCAACACCCAGCTTGGCGGGCTGGTCACGCACCGCATCATCGACGGCATCCGTGAATTGTTCCAGGCGGGGCTTTGGCCGTTCGGCATCCTCATCTTCTGCACCAGCATAGCGATCCCGCTTGTTAAGCTGTTGGGACTCAGTTGGTTTGTGTTGTCCGCGCGCCGCCGTTCCGGCAAACGGTTGGTGCTGAAGACCAAACTCTACCGCTTTATCGACGAGATCGGGCGTTGGTCCAATGTCGATGTCTTCACGGTGGCGGTATTCGTGCCGCTGCTGCAGTTCGGGATCATCACCCAGACCCGGGCGGAGGTCGGTTCCACCGCCTTCGTGCTGGTGGTCCTGCTGACTATGCTCGCCTCGCGCGCCTTCGACCCCAGGCTGCTTTGGGACGCGGCGGAGCAGACCCCATGAACCGCGTCGACATTCCCCAGCGTACGGAAGCGCAAATCCGCAGGAGCCGCTGGCCGGGCTGGATTTGGGCCATCCCGGTCGCCGCGGCGGGGATCGTGATCTGGCTTCTGGTGCGCTCACTTGCCAGCGGCGGTACCGATATCACCATCCAGTTCGATCAGGCGGGCGGCATAAGCAACCAGACCAAGGTTACGGATCGCGACGTCCCCGTGGGCAAAGTTCGCGATGTCAAAATTTCGAAGGACGGCCACCATGTCGTGGCTGATGTCGAGATCGATGACAGTGCCGCGCCCAATCTCAAGTCGGGTACACGCTTTTATCTCGAGAATGCCACCCCGAGCCTTGCCGATCTGTCCTCGCTCAAGTCGATCATCTCGGGTCCCGATTTGGTGATGGTGCCCGGCGGCGGTGCCAAAACGCGCCATTTCGAGGGTGTGACGGGCAGCCCCCCCGAGACGCTTGCCGAGCCCGTTCGCTATCTTGTCCGCTTCTCCGGCGACACCGGCGAGTTGAAGCCCGGAAGCCCGGTGACGTTCCGCGGCTTCAATGTCGGCCGGATCGTCAGCATCGCTCTGATAACGGATGTGGGCACGGGCACAGTCGCCTCCCCGGTTGTTCTGGCGCTGGATGCGGCGCGCTTTCATATGGCGGGAGCCGGCACGCAAAGCCCGCGCACAGCCTTGACCGAATTGCTCGGCAAATTGGTGCAGCAGGGATTGCGGGCGCAACTGGCGCAAACCCCGCCCCTGATCGGCAGCCGCCAGGTGAGTCTAGCGATGGTCGAGAACGCGGCATCGGCGACGCTGGACACCGGTGGTGCCTATCCGCAGATTCCGGTCAGCGAAGGCGGCGGGATCGACAGTTTCATTGCCAAGCTGGGCCAGCTCCCCATCGAGCAGATCGGCGACAATGTGCGCGCCATTACTCAACATATAAATCAGTTGGTGTCGTCGCCGCAGCTCAATCAGAGCATCACCCATCTGAACCGCAGCCTTGCCGAACTCGACAAGGTGATCCATCAGGCCGGACCGCAAGTGACGCCGATGATCCAGGACCTGCGCAAGACGGCGAGCGAGATCGATGCGACCGCCGCCCAGGCCCAAAAGATGATCGGTGGCGCCTCGGCCTCCCCGAACGGAAATCTGCAGCAATCGTTGCGCGAACTGACCGATGCCGCCCGTGCCGTGCGCTCTCTGGCGGATTATCTCGACCGCCATCCCGAATCCTTGATCAAGGGTCGCTGACATGATGTGGACGCGAATAGCATTTCTGCTGGCGGCGCTGCCGCTGCTGGGCTGCGGCTCCAGCCCAAAGACAAATTTCTTCACTCTTGAACCCGTTAAGTCGCAGATTCAGGCTACGCAGAATGGTGGAGCGGCCATTCAACTGGCCGCGGTGCATATTCCGCCTGCCCTCGACCGGCGGGAAATGGTGCGCCGGACAGGAGGTGAGGCCTTGGACGTCAGCGATCAGGACCGTTGGGGCGCGCCATTCGACGAAATGGTGCAACGGACACTGACCCAGGACCTTGCAAGCCGTCTTCCGCCCGGCCGTGTCATCTATCCCGACCAGCCCGCGCCAACAGGCACCGATCCCGTCGTCATCGATATTCTTGAGTTCGCGAATGATGGCGCAGGCCGGGTCGTATTTCAGGGAAGCTGGTCGGTGTTGAAGAGCGGCTCGAGCGTGCCGCTGCTCGACCAGCAGATACGCCTCTCCGCCCCGGTCGGCGGCAAAGATTTTGCCGGAGAGGCAGAGGCGATGAGCACCGTGCTGGGCCAGTTGTCGGACCGGATCGCCGCGCGGGTCGCCGGCCTGAAGGCCGAAAAGACCGGGGCCCAAAATGCCCCCGGCTGAGCATCGCTTCCCGCATACAATTGTCATCACGGGGGCGGCAGCAGGAGTTGGCCGCGCTGTCGCCATGCGCTTTGCCCGCACTGGCGCAAAAATTGGCGCGATTTCCCGCGATGCGAGGGCCCTGGAGAGCCTGGCCGCAGAGTTGCAGGAGGCCGGAGCCTATGCGGTTGCCGTAGATGCGCTGGACGTCAGCGACTCTGATGCTGTGCAAGCCGCCGCGGCTCGCTTCGAGGAAGAACTTGGCCCCATTGAACTGTGGGTCAATGATGCGATGCTGACTGTCTTTTCGCCGGTAGAGGCGATCAGCGCCGCCGAATTCCGGCGCGTGACGGAGGTGACCTATCTCGGCGTGGTGCATGGCTGCATGGCCGCGCTGCGCCACATGCGTCCGCGCCGCCGGGGGCACATCATCAATATCGGCTCGGCGCTGGCCTATCGCGGAATTCCCCTGCAATCCGCCTATTGCGGCGCCAAGCATGCCATTCGCGGTTTCACCGCTTCGCTTCGCGCCGAAATGATCCATGGCAAAAGTGGTATCGCCGTGTCGATCATCGAGTTGCCGGCGATGAACACCCCGCAATTCGATTGGGCGCGGACCCACATGCCGCGCCAACCCAAGCCGATGGGCACCATCTATCAGCCGGAAGCGGCGGCGGAGGCCGTGTTCCGGGCCGCGCAGCGCAAGCCCATGGAATATTGGGTCGGTGCATCGACCCTGTGGACCATCGTGGGAAACATGATCATGCCTGCTTTCATGGATTGGTATCTGGCACGCAGTGCGGTGGAGGGCCAGGAGACGGCGCACAGTGTCCGCCCCGACCGGCAGGACAATCTGTTCGCGCCGGTCACCGCGCTTCACCGTACCCGAGGCGTATTCGATGCGGGCGCCAAACCCCGCGCGGTCATCCTGTCGGGCGTATGGACGCGCGCCGCCATCGTGACCGGCGGCGCCTTATGCTTTTTTCTGCTCGGCGGTTGGTTACTTAGAATCTGAAAGCAAATCAGTCTAGCGCGAAGGCGACGGTGCTGAGCAATGCGATGCTGGGATTGCGCGAAGCCAGACGCGTACGCTGGACCCAGTGGCGGCGCATCAGCCTTACATCCAATGCTAAGGAAATGAAATCCCTGCACTGCTTCAAATGGGCGGGGTTGCGGCGTTGCTTGAACGTCCGCAGCCAAAGGCTAACGGGCCGCCCGTGAGAAGAAAAACGCCGCCGGGCACACTAAGCTCGCGTGGCTGGTAGCGGCACCGTAGTTACGCATACTTGTGCGGGTAGAAAACGCCCTGCCGCTATAGGGGCCAGCGGCAGAGCATTCTTATAGATG
Source organism: Rhizomicrobium sp. (assembly GCA_036268715.1). Taxonomy (GTDB): domain Bacteria; phylum Pseudomonadota; class Alphaproteobacteria; order Micropepsales; family Micropepsaceae; genus Rhizomicrobium. The sequence goes on from DATATP010000107.1 coordinate 23,292, forward strand.
CGTTATTTCAGCCAGTCCCGTTGGATGCGATATTCGAGCGTAATGACAATGGCGATAATGGAGGCACCGACAAAGGCTACGCCCAACGACGAAAAAATCGTGGCCAAGTATGACCCCGCGATCGGTATGGCGCGAAGCGTTCCCGCACCAAGTATTAGAACGATTGTCATTAGATAGTTTTTGGAGTTTCTCTCAGGAGTGTTCCCAATCGCGGCGACGGCGCCGAAAAGAAGCAGCAATGGGGCTATCAAGGGACTGAAGACAAAGGCAGATACGATTGCCAGAATGACGGCGAGTGCTCTTGCCGCCGCAGAAATCTTTCCCATTTTTCCCTCCCAATACTTTGTTGGAATTCAAGCCGAAACGAAAGATTGTAGCACTTGTTCCACAAAGTTGCGCGTCTCCCGGCAGGGCAGCGTAGAGGTCTGGCCCGAGACAAAGGTGCTGGTGGTGCTGCCGCTGGCCCGGCCTGTGCTTTGGCTTTCCAATCATCGCTAAGCTTATAACGCGCTGGGAATCGACCGTAGATCACATCCTCTTAGGCGGTGAGATGGCCGAAATCATCACCGTCAGAGCCATTGCCCATCAGATCACCCTAGGTGATGGATTGCTGGGCGGCGCCGGGCGCTCCCGCCGGATCACCCACCAGGCAAAAGATTACGCGTGCATGGTTGACGGATTTTTCAATGGAGCGACTATTCAATCCTTAACGCCTAGAGCCGATCCACGAAATTCCATACGGCCAGCAACCTATGAAAAGCCGCGCCAGAGTCTGAAAGATCTCAGAGTCCGACAGATGCTAGCACCCGACTACGCGTCAACTGACCATAAATCCTCTTGCTGCTTCAGGGTGCGTCCACAATGGGCTAGGTGTCCTGTCGCGCTATAGCGATACATTAACAGGGGCAAATCTAATCGAAGATCCTCTGCGTTGGCCTATGGCTGCATAAATGCAGGGAAAAGCTTTCGTCGATGTTTTGTTCCATGTCGGAATGGCATCACTCAATAGAGACTTTGACTTAGACTTTTTGATCAGCCGATCTAAGTTGCTTACGAAGCAAGGGCGTGGACAAACCTGAAGCTTACTACCGAAACCGCCTAGCCATTGCGGCGAAGGGGCAGCGGAAGTGAGCCGGGGCGCTTTTGCCATAACGAAAAAAATTGGCAGGCACATGTCCGTGGGGTTTACCCTGCGCATAATATATGAGGGACGACATGCACAAATTGGTTTGCATGCTGAAATTGAGTGGGTCCGCCATTGCGCTGGCCGCGGCAGCCATCGCGCCGGCACTGGCTCAGACGCCCCCTGCCGATAACAGCATCCCCACCGAGCAGGTGGTTGTCACTGGCACTAGCATTCGCGGTGTGGCCCCGGTCGGTTCAAACCTCATCTCTGTCGGCCCGGCGGAAATTGCCGCCTCTGGTGCACAGACCATTAGCCAGATTCTGGAGAATGTTCCGGCGTTGACCGGCATGGGCAATGCTGGGCAGGGGCCGTCTTCCGGCTCTTCCTATCAGCCAACCATCCATCAGCTCGGCGCGAGCGCGTCGAATTCCACGTTAATGTTGATCGACGGTCATCGCATCGCCAACAGTTCGACCAACCACACCACTGGCGATCCGGGCCTGATTCCGGTCGCGGCTTTGCAGCGTGTGGAAGTATTGGCCGACGGCTCGTCCTCGATCTATGGCTCTGACGCGGTCGCGGGCGTGGTCAACTTCATCACCCGCAAGCGTTTCGATGGTGCTCAGATCAGCGCCCAGACGAGTTTCCTGGATGGCGCCACGGACGAGGCGATCAACGCCATCACCGGCACCCAGTGGGACAAAGGCAGCGTCTATTTCGCCTATACCTATTCCTACAAGGGCATGGTGCAGGACACCGACCGCCCCTTTACCAACCCCAATCACACCGCGCAGGCGGCGGCTCACGGACTGACCGGCACGGGCTCGACCAATTTCAACAACTTCAGCTGCGCCAGCGCCTCGATTCAGCCTAGCGGCAGTTCAGTCTATTATACGCCGGCCGCAGCTGGCGGTTCTATCGCGACCAACAGTAACACGCCGCCCTGTTCGGCCTGGGCCTATGGCTCGCTAGCACCGACCGAAGTGCGCAACAGCGGCATGGTTCATGGCGAACAGCAGTTTGGCGACAACCTGACTGTCGAAGGCGAGATCGTCTATGGCAATCGCCGCAACAAGTCCGCTACTTCACGCGGCACAGTATCGGCGACGGTATTCGGCGCGGGTGCCAACCTCAACCCGTTCTTCGCCCAGCCGGCGGGCTATACCGGCACCGCAACCAAGCAGTCGGTCCGCTGGGATGCCGACGCGCTGCTCGGACCTGGCGCGCTGAGCCTAGATGGCGCAGACAGCATGTATGGCGATGTCAACGCCGAATACAGGGTACCGAACACTGATTTCGTCATCGACCTGCTGTCGCTGGTCGGGCGCGACGACAGCTTTACCAATACCACTGGTCTGATCAACACTTCGGTTGCCAATCTCGCGCTGAACGGTACTACGAATTCGAGCGGCAACACAGCCTCGCCTTCGATCACCGGCACCAACGCGACCATCACCCAGGCGCTGACCGCCGCCAATGCGCTGGACATCTGGAATCCGGCGGGCAGCACAAATCGCACCTCCGCGGCAGCCCTGGCGTCGCTGACCGACAACGCCAACTTCAACCGGCAGGTCCAGGGTGTGGAACAATTCCGCCTCTCGGCCAATGGCACGGCGTTCTCATTACCTGCCGGCGACGTGAAAGTGGCATTCGGCGGTGAGTTCCTTGGCACACAGCTTTACGAAAATACGGTGCAGGGCGCCAATGCCGGGCCATCGAGCCAGCTTTCGACCCAGGTGCAGCTCAATTTCCACCGTCGGGTCTATTCGGCCTTCGCCGAAGTCGACGTGCCGGTGATCGGCCCGGACATGCATGTGCCGCTGGTGCAGAAATTCGCCGTCGATATTTCAGGGCGCTATGACGATTACAGCGACTTCGGTGTCACCGCCAATCCGAAATTTTCCTTCGACTGGCAGGTCGTGGACGACCTCAAGCTCCGTGGCAACTGGTCGACTTCCTTCGTTGCACCAAGCCTAGACGTTCTGGGCGACCAATATGGTATCTACAACAATTCGCGCTACCAGAGCACAACCCAGAACGTCGCCATTCCGGTTGCCACCTATCCCGAGGTGACCCAGTTCGGCTTGGCCAATTGCACCGCCACATCTGTGACCTGCAACATCTCTTCGCTCCAAGGCATCCGCATCAATACCGGCGATCACAATGCCCAGGCACAGAAGGGACATGGTTGGTCGCTGGGCGCAGACTTCACCCCAACTTTCCTTCCTGGCCTGACGGCGCAGGCCACCTTCTGGAGCCAGAAGTTCCGGGGCGGCGTTACCGGCCCGACCATCAGCGCCATCGCCTATAACCAGTCGATGAACAAATTCCTGACCTTCTATCCGGCCCCGGGCGGTGCGACCCCCGCCCAGATCGCAGCGCTCACCTTCCACATTCCGCAACAAGGCGCGTTGCCTTCGCCGGCGTCCTACATTCTGGATGTGGTGAACTCGAATTATCTGAACTTGGACATCCAGGGCATCGACGCCTCGTTCCGCTACGAGTTCGATACCGACTGGGGTCATATGCATGTCGGAGATTCGCTCACCCAGTTTGTCAAATTCAACCAGTCCTACGGCAACGGCGCGACCTATGACGTACTGAACACCTCGGGCGCCAACAATACCTTCCCCTCGGTGGCGACCCAGATGCGCGCTGACGTGGGTTGGGCATTGGGTTCCTTCGATGCGGACCTGTTCTGGAACTACACGGGCGCCTACCGAAACTGGGCAAGCCCAGTGAATGCGGTGACCGTCAATCCGACAACGCAGAATCCCAGCGGCGGGGGCGATCACGTCAACTCCAACTCCACCTTCGACCTGCATGTTGGATATCAGTTCAATGCCGGTATGCTCGGTGACGACGAAGTGTCGATCACCGTCCGCAATCTGCTCAACAAGAACCCGCCCTATTTCAATTCCTCCCTGGGCTATGATGCCTTTGTTGCCAACCCGCTTGGCCGCATCGTTACCCTTGGCCTCAGTGCCAAGCTGTAGCCGACCCGGAAATCGAGCAAATCATACGCCAGCGAGCGGGACGCCTATTCCAGCAGGGATTTACCGCAATCCCGGAATTGTCCCTGCGGGCCATTGATGAACTGCTTCCGCCAAAGACGCTTGTCCAAGCAATTGAAATACGCTCGATGGCATGAAAGAAACCGGCTTTATCGGCATTCGCCTGACGGGCTTCCCGCACATACTAGAAAGATGGGGCCTAACTCAGGTCTAACTGCATAACAAATTATCGAAACGCGACCTTCGGCGGTTACGATTTCATTTGATCTGCGTGATCCTGATCCTGCACAACGCCGGCAGACTTGGACAGCGCGCGGGAAACAATGAAATTTTTGAGCGATTTTGACGCCAACCATTTGGTGGTTTTCTCGCCGGCCGGAAACCGGAAACGAGCACACCGGCCGCCTTCAAAGAATTGTGCGGACGTTGCAACCAGATAGGAGAGCCGGCGGGAGAGAGGGGGTTCACGGCGGGGTTGCACAATCACATGGGCGAAATGGTCCAGACGCAGGAGGAGGTCGACCGGTTTATGTCCATGACCGATCCGAAGCTATTCGGTCTTTCTCCGGATACAGCCCATCTCGACTTTGGAGGCTGCAGTGCGCGCAGAAGCCGAAGAAATTATCATTTCGGAGCCAAGCCGCCAATGGCATTGCTTTGAGTTGATGGGCGTGCTGCTGGAGCGGCTCGATCGCGAATACGTTGGCCTCGACAAATACGTGCTCAACATTGCGGTTCGTCAATCAAAGGTCGTGAAGTGGCTTCATAAAATGACATGGGTTGCAAAGGATCAGGAAAGCAAGGACCAAGCCCGCATCGAAAGTTCCGGTAGAGATTGGCTGTAAGGCCAGTCTGGTGCGAACCCTGCTCCAGCGAATTCCCTGTTTATTACGGAATAACAGCAAATTTCCCCATTTTTCACCGCCCCAGACGGGAGGGTTAGCGCCGATTTTTCGGGGAAACGTGGCGCTTTGAGCCGGGTACCTCCGTAATGAACAGGGAATTTAAATCGCGATAACAGGCCAAAACAGCGTCGCCATCTGCAAACAAAAAGGCACTGGGCAGAGGAACTGGCCGCGATGCCTTCCGTTAGATGCTGGGATCGACACTTCCTGAAGAGTTGGATCATGGTAAAGGCAACGGTGGCTTTGTTTTTTTGCTCCATCGTCATGGCGGCAGTTGGGGGCTACGGAATTGTGAAGTGGAACCAGCACATCGGGCAAGCTCAAGCGGCAGACGCGGTGTCAAGTCACTCTGCTAGGTAAAGCGCCGAATTGGCACCGACCGAGCGTCGAAATATTCCGCGCACTATTCCCAGACATCACGATCGAGCACATCGCCGCTTCGCATCGCGAGCATTTGAGGCAACGCGTCGTGCGGGCGTTGCGCCCAGAGCGCATGGTCGGGCGCCCAAGCGGAGGGACCGGCGCCTTTTTTTGCCACTTTTCCGATGGCATCCAAATTACCGTGACACGTACGGCTATATTTAGGCCACAGCGACTGACAGATATCGTCTCTACGCACCGGGGACTAGGCGCAGCGACGACATCGCTCAGCCAGCCGTTCAAAAAGCCGTCCGTTAATTGCGCATTTACGCGATAGGCCATCTGCCATCATTATCGTTGTCCGTTGCTCAGGCTTGTTCGCGCCAATGTCCTAATATCCGCGAGGCCAGAGTTCTCCTGAAGGCGAGAAATGAACTATGAATCGGTGGGATTAGGTTGTAGGGCTACATGAGCGCACATTACGCCATACTGTCATTGGCGCGCCATTGAAAGAGATGCATGTCTCGCAGCGAGATCGAACTTCAGTGCGAATGCGCAAGGTGCGGCAAGTCGGCGTACCACACGGTCCGCTGGCTGCGGGAAAACGTGTCCGTGCAGTGCGAGCGCTGTAACGCCGTGATGCGCAGCGACGAAATTCTCAGGGACAATTCCAAAATAGTCAGGGAATCAGACGATGCCCGCCATCGGGATACGAATGACTGACCTTTCCCCGGTATTCAGCGCGATGGGTGCCTTCGTGGAAGAGCATCCCGGTGTCGTGGAAAGGGCGTTTCAGGTCGCCAGAAGCGGCCGCGTTACCTCCATGTCCGAACTGAACGAATTTCTGACAGCCGAAGGCTATGCCGGGAGCGTCCAATCCCTCGGAGGCCGTTCGATACAGTCCAAGCTGTCGCGAATAATGGCCGCCTGCTTGACCGCCAGCGCGTTGTCGCCACCTTCCGTTGGAACATAGGCGGAGCCGCGCGAAATTCACCGCTGTTATCGCGACTGGAGAAACAATGGCCCGTGTGACCAGCTACCTTGTCCAGGCTTTCGTGGCCGGACGGGGTACATCTCTGAAAGCGGATAAGCCGATTGCATGCAAATCGGAAGACAACGCAAGGCGCAAGGCGGAGCGGATGGCTCGGCAAAAGAAGGCGTTGTCGCCTATTCGACCACAGGCGATGCCGAGCTTGGGGACTATGATGACGCGCCGGTTTACTTCTTCAAGTCAGGGCGGTTGCCGCCGCAATTTGAAGAATAGCGCGCGATAGCGCCGCCGGCGGCGGCCGCGATTTTCCGGCGTCGGGAGTACGGCGCCGGCCATGGCTTATTGCGCAAGGCTTGGCACGCGAGGAACAAAGTCGAACCAAATACCCTGGTACCTTGCTGACCCAACTACGCGACCGCGAACTTAGGCGCGGTGCAGGCCAACTTTCTGGAGAGCTGGGCTAGCCTATACCGAGCCCGATCCGGAGCGCGGTTCGAAGGCGTCGATCGCCGTCACGTCGATTTGGTGAGCGGCCGGTTCGCTCTCATTGAGAAGAGTCGCGAGGTTACGCTCGTTCCGTGGCGCCCCATTATACACCGGGATCTCGGCAAGGCGGTTTCCGGTGTCATGCGCGGTGCGGCGATTTCGTGGACGCTTGGACGGCAGCGCGGTGGCCCGACGATGTTGGCGAGAGCAATGATGGACATGGTGTCAGGCGTTTTTGCTAGATGTGGTGATGAACGGCTTCCGTGCCGGTAACGCGCTTTTCCACTGCGCGCATCAGCACATAAAAGACCGGGGTCAGGAAAAGCCCGAACAATGTGACGCCCAGCATACCGGAAAAGACCGCGACGCCCATGGCATGACGCATCTCAGCGCCGGCGCCGGTCGACAGAACCAGCGGCACCACGCCCATGATGAAGGCAAAGGACGTCATTAGGATGGGCCGCAACCGCAGCCGCGCCGCGTGAATGGCGGACGCCACGGTTTTCTCGCCGCCAAGCTCCAGTTCGCGGGCGAATTCCACGATCAGGATGGCGTTCTTGCAAGCCAGGCCGATCAGCACGAACAGGCCAATCTGGGTAAAGAGGTTGTTGTCGCCGCCGGTCAGCCAGACACCGGCCAAGGCCGACAAGAGACACATGGGAACGATCAGGATGATGGCCAGCGGCAGGAACAGGCTTTCGTATTGCGCCGCCAGCACCAGAAAGACCAACAGCACGCAGATTGGATAGACTAGCAGCGCCGTGTCGCCGGTTAGAATCTGCTGATAGGTCAGATCCGTCCATTCAAAGCGCATGCCCTTGGGCAGGGTTTCGTCCAGGATTTTGGTGATCGCCGCCTGGGCCTGGCCGGAGGAATAGCCGGGCGCCGCGCCGCCATTGAGGTCGGCCGCGCGGAAACCGTTATATCTCAGCGAGCTGTCGGGGCCCGTGGTTTCCGAGACATTCACGACGGCGCCCAGCGGCACCATCTGCCCCGACTGGTTGCGAACCTGCAGGCGCAGTATGTCATCGGCCTTGGAGCGGAACGGCGTGTCGGCCTGGGCGATCACTTCGTAGGTGCGACCAAATTTGTTGAAATCGTCCACATATTGCGAGCCCAGATAGACCTGCATGGAATCGAAGACATCCTGCACATCCACACCCAGCTGTTCAGCCTTGGTGCGGTCGAGATGGACGGATAGCTGCGGCACGCCGGTGTTGAAGTTGGAGAACACGCCCGCCAGTTCCGGCGCCTTGGCGGCCTTGGCCTGAATCTGCATCATCACCTGGTTTAGCGCGGCATCGCCCAAATCGGTGCGATCCTCGACCTGCAGCTTGAAGCCGCCGATCGTTCCCAATCCTTGCACCGGCGGCGGCGGGAAGATAGCGATGTAAGCTTTTTTCACGGCGGCATATTTGGCCTGCAGCTTCTGGGCGATGGCGGGTCCGGACAGGTCGGCGGATGTGCGTTCGTCGAACGGCTTCAGTTTCACAAAGACGATGCCGGCGGATGGGCTGTTGATGAAGCCGTTGATCGACAGGCCAGGAAAAGCCACCGCGCCTTCCACGCCCGGCTCCTTCAACGCGATATCCGACATTTTGCGGATCACGCTTTCGGTGCGGTCCAGGGTGGCGCCTTCAGGCAGTTGGGCGAAACTCACCAAATATTGCTTGTCCTGGGTGGGCACAAACCCGGAGGGCACGATCTGGAACGCCGCCACCGTGGCGACCAGCAGCAGCCCATAGACCACCACGGCGCGGGATTTGCGGTTGAGGATGCCGCCGACGCCCTTGCCATAATTTTGTGAGCCGGCGGCGAAGAACCGATTGAAACCCGCAAAGAACGGCCCCAGCATCTTGTCCATGCCACGCGCCAGCCAATCCTTGGGCGCGTCGTGGCGGCGCAATAGCAGCGCCGCGAGCGCCGGCGACAGGGTCAGCGAATTGAAGGCCGAAATGATGGTCGAGAAGGCGATTGTCAGTGCGAACTGGCGATAGAATTCGCCGGTCAAGCCGCTGATGAAGGCGATGGGTACGAAGACCGCGCATAGCACCAGCGCGATGGCGATGATGGGACCGGTGACTTCGCCCATCGCCTTGAGGGTGGCATCGCGCGGCCCCAGCCCGGCCTCGATATTGCGCTCGACATTTTCCACCACCACGATGGCGTCATCGACCACGATGCCGATCGCCAGCACCAGTCCGAACAGAGACAGGGCGTTGATCGAAAAGCCGAAAATATGCATCGCGGCGAAGGTGCCGACGATGGAGATCGGCACCGCCAGCAGCGGAATGATCGAGGCACGCCAGGTCTGCAGGAACAGAATCACCACCAGCACGACCAGCAGTACCGCTTCCAGCAGCGTGTGCACCACCGCCCGGATCGATTCCCGCACGAACACAGTGGGGTCGTAGACGATGCTGTATTCCAGCCCCTGCGGGAAGCTCTTCTTCAGTTCCTCCATGGTGGCGCGGACATTGTCTGAAATTTGAATAGCGTTGGAGCCGGGCGCCTGGAAAATGGGCAGCGCGACGGCCTGCTCATTGTTGAGTAGCGAGCGCAGGCCATATTGCGAAGCGTCCATCTCCACCCGCGCGACATCGCCTAGCCGGGTGATGACGCCGCCCGCCTGCTTGATGATAATGTTGCGGAACTCTTCCGGATCCGACAGCCGGCCTTCGACCTTGATGGGAAGCTGAAGCTCGCCCTTCTGGCTATAAGGGGGACCATTGATGACGCCCGCCGCCACCTGCACATTCTGATGGCGCACGGCGGCGATGACATCGTCGGCGCTGAGGCCGAGTTCGGCGATCTTTTGCGGGTCCAGCCAAAGGCGCATGGCATAATCGCCGCTGCCGAACAACTGCACGCTGCCAACGCCCTCGATCTTGGCCAGTTGATCCTTGACGTTCAGCACCGCGTAGTTGCGCAGATACAGCATGTTGTAGCGGCCGCCCGGGGCGCGCAAATGCACCACCATCGTCAGGTCGGGCGAACTTTTGACCGTGGTGACGCCCAGGTTGCGCGTGACATCGGGCAGGCGCGGGAGCGCCTGATTGACGCGGTTCTGCACCAGTTGCTGCGCCAGATTGGGGTCCGTGCCCAGCTTGAAGGTCACAGTCAGGGTGAGCGTGCCGTCGCTGGCGGCCTGCGAGGACATGTACAACATATTCTCGGTGCCGTTGATCTGCTCTTCCAGCGGCGTCGCCACCGTGTTGGCGATGGTGTCGGGATTGGCGCCGGGGAACTCGGCCGTCACCACCACGGAGGGCGGAACGACCTCGGGATATTCCGAGATCGGCAACTGGGTCATCGCGATCAGGCCCGCCAGGAAAATGACGACCGAGATCACCCCCGCGAAAATCGGCCGGTCGATGAAAAAGCGGGAAATATTCACCAAAAATATCCTGTCCTGTTTTTATTACCGTTTGGGCTAGCAGGGATTATTTTTCCGCCACCGCCTCAGTCACGTCATGCGCCTGAACCGGCACGCCCGGTGCGACATGCTGGACGCCGTCGACGATCACCCGTGCGCCTGGCTTGAGGCCGGAGAGAACCACGCGCTCTCCATCGACGCTGTCGCCCAGCGTGACGTCCTGGAAAGCGGCGTTGCCATGCGCATCCACAACCAGGAGAAATTTTTTGTTCTGGTCGGTGCCGATGGCCCGTTCCGGCACCAGCAGCACCGGCGCGGTGTCCGCATTGGCCAGGCGTACGGAGGCGAACATGCCGGGCACCAGTGCGCCGTCGCTGTTGTCGAAGCGGGCACGGGCGCGGATGGTGCCCGATCCGGTGCTGATGTGATTGTCGAAGCTTTCGATGAAGCCCTTATAGACGTGCCCGGAATCGCCCGTCAGCATCATCTCGACGGGGATTTTCTGTTGCGTGGCGCCGGCCGCCCGCTTTGCCCTCATGTTGCGTAGATAGGTTTGTTCGTCCACATCGAAATCGGCATAGACGCCATTGTTCGAGACGATGGAAGTGAGCAGCGGCGCCCCGGTCGTGATCTGCACCAGATTGCCGACGGTAATTTCGGCGCGGCTGACGCGGCCGGAGATCGGCGCCTTTACATAGGCGTGATCGACATCCAACTTGGCCTGGTCCAGCGCCGCCAGGGCGCTCTGGATCGTGGCATCGGCGACGGCGCTGGCGTTGGCGGTCTGGTCAAAGGCTTGTTGCGCAATGGCGCCCGCCTGGCGCAGCTTCTCGGCACGGGCCAGATTGGTCTTGGCCAGCGCGGCATTGGTGCGCGCCGTTTGCAAATCCGCCGCCGCCTTGGCCACCTCGGCCTGATAGGGGCGCGGATCGATCACAAAAAGAATATCGCCGGCCTTGACCTGCTGGCCGTCCTGAAAGCGAATTTCGGTAATCCGGCCCGCCACTTCGGGACGAATCTCGGCATAGTCGACGGCGTCGAGCTTGCCGGAGAATTCGGACCAGATCTGCGCCTTTTGGGGCACAACCGTCACCACGTCGACCGGAACGACCGGGCTGGCGGCCGCGCTGGGGACCGTGTCCGCCGGGGCCGCATGGTGCAACACAAACCAGGCCCCGCCCAGAATCGCCAAGGCCGCGGCGCCCGCCATGAAAGAGCGCCGACTTTTCGAATTCGTCATATTTCCCAAGTTGTTACGCCTGGAAACGCCAAGGCTTTGAGCAGTGGCGGCTATATCGATCATTGGGAATCCCCTTGCATTCTGTAACGAGCAGCACAAATATGGTGTCGAGTGCTGATGTGCAAGAGAATTTTGTAACGGTCAGCATATTATTTTTGGAAGACCCAAGAAATGGTGGCTGGCCGGCCCCGCGCCTTCTGTACGGACAAAGCGCTGGACAGCGCTATGCAGGTGTTCTGGCGCAAAGGCTATGAGGGCGCCTCGATGGTGGATCTCACCACGGCCATCGGGATCAATTCTCCCAGCCTCTATGCCGCCTTCGGCAACAAGGAAAATCTCTTCAAAGCGGTCCTGGAACGCTATGACGCGCGTCGCAAAAGCTTCATGGAAAGCGTGTTGGCGGCGCCGACCGCGTTGGACGTAGCGCGGACATTTCTGCACGGCATTGTCGATCTCGCCGCCGATACGGGTGGCAAGACCCCGCCGGGCTGTCTTTATATGCAAAGCGGACAGTCGTGCAGCGACGCCCATATTTCCGACGAAGTGAACAAGCATCGCGCCGAAAAGGAAGCGATGCTGTGCGAGCGCTTCGAACAGGCGCGCCGCGCCGGCGATTTGCCCGCGGCAACCGATCCCGCCACCCTGGCGCGTTATCTAACGGCGATGGGCAACGGCATGGCGGTGCAGGCCTCCTGCGGCGCCTCGGCACCGGAATTGCGCGCCGTGGCCGATATCGCGCTGGCGTCCTTTTCTGCGTTCATCAATCCGGCCTGAAGGTGCCGCCTGGCGCCGCGGCCTCACTGTGAGACTTGAAAGAGCGGCCTGCTGCGGCGTCCAATTTCCCTGCTTGCTCTGTTGCGCTTTCAGTGTCGAAGGTTGGGAACCGATGCCCGCGATCCGATCTCCGTTATCGGGCGGGCGAGCGCGATCCTGCTGTCCGCGATGAACCAGACGCCTTTCCTGTCCTTACAAGCCAGGCCGGGGTAGCGCCGGTGTGTTTCATCGGACAGCAATTCAAAGCGACGGCAGAGTTGGTCGGGGCCAACGATCTCCATCTCGCGCTGAGACAGCGCCGGAAAGGTGCGGATTTCAAAACGGCTGTGAACTCCTGTGCTTGACCATTCGACAGATGAACCAGCGTGGGAAAGATCCAGCGCATGCGTGATCGCCCAATCAAGACCAGTACGGGCTGCCGACGGCCAACTCCCGGTAGACGGTCGAACAGCCACGACGCTTCGGCCTCTATCCGGTACGGCCCATTGAATGGTGTGCTCGACGGCTGAGATTTCCGATGCTCCATCACTGAATATCATGACGTCACCAACCGCGATTGTCAGAGAATCAACGTGCGTTTTGATATCCTCTGCAATGACCGGCGTCAGGCGGCCGTCTTCAACCAAATTGTGGTCCCTCTGAAAACGCGCAACGGCCTTGTGCGTCGAAGGGCCTGCGATCCCGTCGGGTTTGCCGGCGTCGTAACCCAATTCATTCAGTGCTTCCTGAACCGACAATATGGCGGCCGGTTCCGATATCAAATCCGGGGCTGGGGGCTGCTCAGCTCGACGCGTCTCTTCGGCCGCGACAGGCAAACTAGGGCGCGAAGGATGCGAACAGCCCGCGATGCCAAAAGTGGTCGACAGAATGCCGAGCGCAAGCGTGTAACGGCGAAAGGCGCGCACGAGATTCATGCGACCTCCCGAATTCGAAGAACGCGATGACGGGGAAATTCCAATGATATTTGCGTGCCCTCCCCCAGTTTGCTGACTATCTTGAGTACGGCTTCATGATGGTCCGCAACCTTGCGTACGAACGCAAGGCCAAGGCCAGTGCCCTCGTGCTTCCGAGAAAAGGAGGCGTCAGACTGCGAGAACAAATCCAAGACCTTCGCCTCGATGTCGGGTGGCATTCCCGCTCCGTTATCACGCACTTCGACCACAACCTCGCCATGCGTTTCCCACGCGGCTATTTGGGCGCATCCCCCTTTAGCGGTAAACTTGAGGGCGTTCGAAAGAAGATGAAGCAGCGCTTTCTGCAGACGTTTGCCGTCCCCTAACAGGACAGGAAGGTGCTCAGCCATAGTGTAATGAAGTTCGATTTCGGCCCTGTCCGCTGCCGGCTGCATTCGGCCCATTACCGCTTCAATGATGTCGGGTAGGAAAACATGGTCGGAAAGACTTGCGCGTTCGGCCTCCATTTGCGTCATTTCCAGTATGTCATTGATCAGGTCCAGCAGCCGGCTTCCGTTATCACGAATTTCACCTAGATAATCGCGGGTTTGTTCTTGAGAATGTGGGGAACCCTCAACCAATATGCCAGAAAATCCGATTATGGCATTAAGAGGTGTGCGAAGTTCATGACTCATGGTCGCAAGAAAGCTGGACTTGGCGCGGTTGGCGCTCTCTGCCTTTTCCTTCGCAATGCGAAGTTGCGCTTCGGTCTCGCGTCGCTGAACGATTTCTTCCTGAAGAGTGGCATTCAGGCGGTGCAGTTCGGCCGTGCGTAGAACAACCGCCTTCTCCACCTTTCGTTTTCCCAATGTGGTCGCAAGCATAGACTGCAGGAGCAAGCCGGTAAGGGCGAGCGCGAGAAATGCCGCGCCCAAAGGAATATAAAGTCTATAGAGAGCGCTGCCCGAGCCCGTGGACCGAAGCACAAAGAGAAATTGCCTGTCGGCAATCGTGAAAGGGACGATTGCGTGAAATCTGGCGTTTCTCAGCCAGGCGTCAAGTGGAACAATTCTGTCATTCGAAAGAAGTACTGAAGTGCGCCGCCCGCTCCTATACGCCACGGCGGACTGGAGGGGTATGGAGGCGCCGGCCGATTTCGCAGTCAGACGTCCAAGGTCAAGGACGCCAAGCGCTATTCCCTCGACGGGATTTGTCAGTCTATCAGACGAAGCCCTTTCGCGATTCATCGGAAAGGCAGCCAATACAACGGGGCCTCTAGAGCGCTCCGCAAAAAAATTGCTCAATGGCGGTGAGGCGGCCATACGACCACTTTGCAGAGCGTTCCGAAAAAGCGTTGCAAAGTGTCGATCATTGAGCAGATCTAGGCCGACAAGGCTGCTATTACTATCAAAGGGTTCGATATAGGCGACGGGAAAATACCGTGCGCGGATGCGAGCGTCGACCAACTGTCCGTTGCCATCTAGTTCACGTATGGTCAGGCCATAAAGTCCATCATTCTGTAGCACGCGCTCGAAGTTTTTTCGCTTCGCTTGCGTCACCTGCGGCAACCACAGCACTGCCTGAAAGCCACTATTTTGCGGAAGCACCTGGTCGGCGAACGCTGAAAACGCCCATCGGTCAACTTCGTGCGATGCCGAGACAAAGGCTTTAATGGCGACAAGAGAATTGACGTGATGCTCGACGTCACTTTTGAAGGCCTCTCCATAGTATGTGGCGTTGCGTTGAAATTGCTGCCTGTCAGCGGCCCCGAAATAGCCGCGCACCGCCGCGAACGCGCAAACCGATAAAATCAGACCCAATGCCGCCACAACAATGACGGGATACAGGTCCGCAAGTGAGGATTTGGTTCGGTTTCGATTGACCAGCATCACGAGCGGTCCGCTTGCCTTCCGCGCTGGTATCCCTCGCGCAAGATTTCTGCGATTTGACCATGCGCGGGCTAAGGCAGAGTTAAAAATTAGATTTACCCGGCCGTCATATGGCTCGATAACCATGCGAACGCCTGGTGGAGAGGCTCAAAACGCGGGCATAACGCACCATATGGTACAAATTGCATGACGATAGCGCTGAGGGCCGCCGGCGAGCAATCGGCAACGGTGCATGGCTTTCGCTCAGCTTCCGCGATTGGGCAGCCCAATGCACCGCGTTTCCGAGTGACGTGGTTGAAGCGGCATCGGCTCGTACAATCCAACCTGGGTCGAAGCGGCCCATCGGCGCACCAACTATCTGGAAAAGCGTAGGGCGTTAATGGACGCCTGGGCCGACTACCTTGCTCAGGCTGCCAAAGTGGTCCAGCTTAAAGCGTGGCGTTAGGCGATCTAAACATCATTCGGCCCTAGACCGCCCGCACGATTTGGGCGTGACGCCGATCCTCGCGGCGAATTTATCTATTCGTGAACGCTGCCGGGGATGAGGGCCCAACCTACGTCCGGACTACAGCGCTCGCCAGGGAACTTCCATTCCGGCGCTGCGTTAAGAGCTATATTGTTCAACGGGTTGGCCGTTTTGGCCGCGTCCCAACGGGGCTATTGTTGCATATCAAGCTCGACCGCGATGGCGACATGCCCGTTCGCTCCGAGTTGTTCAGTTCGGAACGAATGGAGCAGCATGCCAAAAGCCTGGCCGAGTCCCAGCCCATTGGGCGCGCCAAAGGCGCCAGGCCGTCGCTCCGTCGGCGGCTCAATGACAATTCCAAGCGGCTGACCGCCGATTTCCGAACGCTGGCCCAGGCCGCCAAGTCCGGAAAACAACTGACCTCTGCGGGCGAATGGTTCCTCGACAATTTCTACATCGTCCAGGAGCAGATTCGGGAGGTCCAAAACGATCTGCCGGCGGATTATTACAACGAGCTGCCGAAGCTGAGCGCTGGCCCGCTGGCGGGCTACCCACGCGTCTATGGCATCGCCTGGGCGCTGGTGGCGCATACGGACGCTGCCTTCGATGTGGACCGGCTGAAGCGGTTCCTTCAGGCCTATCAGGAAGTCGATCCGCTCAAGATTGGAGAACTCTGGGCGGTCGCAATCACCCTACGCATCACGCTTGTCGAAAATCTGCACCGCCTTATTGAAATCGTTGTCGCCCGGCTTGCCGAGAGCGAGCGCGCCGAAGCGATCGCCAAGCAAGTCCTCTCGGGCTCGCCTGACGGAGGCGTTCTCCACTCCCTCGCCACGATGATCGGAAGCGCTACCGTCTCCGCCACTTTCGTAACCCGGCTGGAGCAGAGATTACGCAACCAGAACGCGGTTGCGGACCGCATTGTGCAAGAACTCGAATCCGAACTGCAGCACTTGGGAACGAACAGCGACATCCTCATCCAGGAAGAATATCAGCTGCAAGGCGCCGACGACATTTCCGTCCGTAATGTCATCAATGCGATGCGCCTTGTTTCCAACATGGATTGGGCGGACCTAGTCGAGAATGTCAGCTTGGTGGACCAGGTGCTGCGCGCAAGCACCGCGTTTGGTGCGATGGATTTCGCCACACGCGATGCATATCGGCGCGCAATCGAGAAATTTGCGCGGCGGTCGCCGCTGGACGAGATCGCGATCGCCTCGATTGCGGTAGAGGAAGCCGGGCGCGCTTCGGGCGCGCTGCCGCGGGAAAGCGATCCCGGATATTACCTCATCGGCCGCGGCGCGCGGGCATTCGGAAAGAAGATCGGATATATTCCTTCGGTTCCTCAGAGATTTTCGCGGGGCGTCGCGGCAACCGGGCTCGCGGGCTATCTGGGCTTTATCGTCCTTGTGTCGGTCGTCCTGATTGCGCTGCTGCTTGCCGGGGAAGTTGCGACAGGGATGACGGCGAGCCTGTGCACCATGCTGGGAATTCTGGCAGCGTTGCCGGCATGGGATCTTGCGCTGGCGATCGTCAATCGCGCCGTGACCAACCACTGGCGACCCATCTGTCTGCCGGCGCTTGGTCTGAAAGAAGGGGTGCCGGATTCTCTCAGGACGTTGCTGGTGGTTCCGGTATTGGTCGCCGATGAGGCGGGCATCGCAGAACAGATCGCGCGGCTGGAAGTGCATTATCTCTCCAACGCCGACGCGCGCCTGCGTTTCGTCCTGCTGTCTGACTGGACCGACAGTGAAGCCGAGACGGCGCCCTCGGACCAGGAGCTTCTGGATCGCGCGCGCGCTGGTATACGCGAATTGAACGAGCGTTACGCCAAGAGCGGGCCGCCCCTTTTCCTGCTGCTGCATCGTAAGCGCAGCTGGAACGCCTGCCAAGGCAAATGGATGGGCTGGGAGCGCAAGCGGGGCAAGCTGCATGAGCTGAACCGCTTGCTGCGCGGCGCGACGGATACGAATTTCCTGGATCTGGAAGAACTCGCGCAGCTTCCGGAAAATGTGCGTTATGTTATCATCCTCGATGCCGATACCAGGCTGCCGCGTGGCGCGGCGAAGCGGCTGATCGGCAAGATGGCGCATCCGTTGAATGCACCCTTCTTCGATCCGGAACTGGGCCGGGTCACGCAGGGGCACGCCATCCTGCAACCGCGGGTTACGCCTTCGCTGCCGATCGGAACGGAGAGCTCCCTATTCCAGTGGGCCTTTTCCGGACCCAATGGTCTCGATCCCTATGCCTTCGCGGTGTCTGACGTCTATCAGGACCTTTTCGAAGAGGGCTCGTTCGTCGGAAAGGGTATCTATGAAGTCGATACCTTCGAGAAATCGCTAAAGCAGCGCATCCCCGAAAACACAATTCTCAGCCATGATCTGCTGGAAGGAATTTTTGCCCGTGCGGCGCTGGCCTCCGATATCGAGGTGGTGGAAGAGTTTCCATCGCGTTACGACGTCGAACTTGCGCGCCAGCACCGCTGGGTGAGGGGCGACTGGCAATTGCTGCCATGGATTATCGGCATAGGACCCCGCAGCGTGGGAAGACA
>DATATP010000108.1:0-8873 GCA_036268715.1 Rhizomicrobium sp.
GACCACGGACGTGACGGGGATCGTCAAGCTTCCGGCGGGGACGGAGATGGTGATGCCGGGTGACAATGTGTCGGTGGAGGTGGAGTTGATCGTGCCGATCGCGATGGAAGAGAAGCTGCGCTTCGCCATCCGCGAAGGCGGCAGAACCGTCGGCGCCGGCGTCGTCGCAAAAATTTTGAAATAAGCGGATTTCCAGGAGCGAAGGACTGAACCATGCAAAGCCAAAATATCCGCATCAGGCTCAAAGCCTTCGACCACCGGATTCTCGACAATTCGACACGCGAGATCGTCAACACGGCCAAGCGCACCGGTGCCCAGGTACGGGGCCCCATTCCGCTCCCCACCGGGATTGAGCGCTTCACCGTCAACCGCTCCGCCCATGTCGATAAGAAGAGCCGCGAGCAGTTCGAGATCAGGACCCACAAGCGTCTGCTCGACATCATCGAGCCCACTCCCCAGACCGTCGATGCGCTGATGAAGCTCGATCTGGCGGCGGGCGTCGATGTCGAGATCAAGCTTTAAGGAGCGTTTCGTGCGCACAGGTGTCATCACACAGAAGGTCGGCATGACCCGTCTGTTTTTGCAGGACGGGACTCATGTGCCGGTCACGGTCTTGAAGCTGGACGGCTGCGCCGTTGTCGGTACCCGCACCAAGGAGAAGGACGGCTATGACGCCGTGCAGCTCGGCGCGGGCTTCGCCAAGCCAAAGAATACCAACAAGGCCCTGCGCGGTCAGTTTGCCAAGGTCGAAGTGGAGCCGCGCCGCAAGGTTGCGGAATTCCGCATCGACGCAGCGAACATGCTGGAAGTGGGCGACGCGCTGAAGGCCGATCATTTCGTGCCGGGCCAGAAGGTGGATGTCACCGGCGTCACGATCGGCCGCGGCTTCACCGGCGCGATGAAGCGTTGGAATTTCCGCGGTCTGGAAGCAAGCCACGGCGTGTCGATCTCGCACCGCAGCCTCGGCGGCACGGGCGGCCGCCAGGATCCGGGCAAGACTTTCAAGAACAAGAAGATGCACGGCCATTACGGCGTGGACAATGTGACCACACAGAATCTCGAAGTTGCCAAGGTCGATGTCGAGCGCGGCCTGATCATGATCCGCGGCAGCGTTCCGGGCTCCAAGGGCGGCTGGGTGATGGTGCGCGATGCCCTCAAGCGTCCGCACAAGGATCTACCGAGTCCCGCATCGGTGCAGAAGCGCGCCGTCGGCGAGAAGGCGGAGGGCTGAGATGAAGACCAAGATCCTCAATCTCGATAACCAGGCCGCCGGAGATGTCGAACTCAGCGATGCCGTTTTCGGCCTCGAGCCGCGCGCCGATCTGATCCAGCGCGTGGTGGTCTGGCAGCTCGCCAAGCGGCGCGCCGGCACCCACAAAGTACTGACCCGCGGCGAGATCAACCGCACCAAAAAGAAGATGTACAAGCAGAAAGGCACCGGTCAGGCCCGTCACGGCGCGCGCTCCGCACCGTTGTTCGTAGGCGGCGCCAAGGCGATGGGTCCGGTCAATCATTCCCATGAATTCGATCTGCCCAAGAAGGTGAAGGCACTGGGCCTTCGCCATGCGCTGTCGTCCAAGGCGAAGGATGGTGCGCTGGTTGTGCTGGATGAAGCCAAGAGCAAGGATATCAAGACCGCGACGCTGGCCAAGCAATTGGTCACGATGGGCCTTGGCCGCACCTTGGTGGTCGATGGCGAGTTCGACCGGAATTTCCAGCTTTCCGCCCGCAACCTGGCGGATGTGTCCCTGCTGCCCGCGGCCGGCATCAATGTCTATGACATCATGAGGAGCGACAAGTTGGTCTTGACCACTGCCGCCATTAAGACGATTGAAGCGCGCCTGGGAGCTGGGGCATGAGTACCAATTACGACGTGATCCTGTCGCCGGTGATCACCGAAAAGGCGACCCGCCTGACCGAAGCAAACCAAGTGGTGTTCCGCGTCACCCTGGATGCGACCAAGCCTGCCATCGCCAAGGCGATCAGTGACCTGTTCAAGGTCAAGGTGAAGGCCGTGAACACGGTGATCGTGAAGGGCAAGCGCAAATTCGCCCGCGGCAAGCGCTATACCCGCAGCGATATCAAAAAAGCGATCGTGACCCTGGAAGAGGGCCACCAGATCGACATCACGACGGGGCTCTAAGTCATGGCTCTCAAGCAATATAAACCCACCACGCCCGGTCAGCGCCAATTGGTGCTGGTAGATCGTTCCGGCCTGTTCAAGGGCGGCCCGGTCAAGTCGCTCACCGAGGGTAAGACCTCCAAGGGCGGCCGCAACAATACCGGCCGGATCGTGGTGCGCTACCAGGGCGGGGGCCACAAGCAGCGCTATCGCATAATCGATTTCAAGCGCCGCAAGTTCAGCGAACCTGCGACGGTGGAGCGGCTGGAATATGATCCCAACCGCACCGCTTTCATCGCGCTGATCAAATACAAGGACGGCACCCTGTCCTACATCCTTGCGCCCCAGCGCCTGTCGGTCGGCGACACCGTGGTATCGGGCGAGAAGGTGGACGTGAAACCGGGAAACGCCATGCCGTTGGGCGCGATGCCGGTCGGCACCATCGTGCACAATATCGAGATGAAGCCGGGCAAGGGCGGCCAGGTGGCACGCTCCGCCGGCGCCTATGCCCAATATCTTGGCCGCGATGCTGGCTATGCGTTGATCCGCCTTAACTCGTCGGAAGTGCGCAAGATACCGCTCACCTGCATGGCGACGGTCGGCGCGGTATCCAATCCTGACCATATGAACGAGGTCATCGGCAAGGCCGGCCGCAATGTATGGAAAGGCTGGCGCCCGCATGTGCGCGGCACGGCGATGAACCCGATCGATCACCCCCATGGCGGCGGCGAAGGCCGCACCAAGGGCGGCCGTCATCCGGTCACGCCCTGGGGCAAACCGACCAAAGGCGCCAAGACCCGCGTTAACAAACGCACCGACAAGTTCATTGTCCGCACCCGCAAAGGTAAGGCAGTCTGATGACCCGTTCTATTTGGAAAGGCCCGTTCGTCGACGGCTATCTGCTCAAGAAGGCGGACGCGGCGCGCTCATCGGGGCGCAAGGATGTGATCAAGACCTGGTCGCGTCGTTCGACCATCCTGCCGCAATTCGTCGGCGTCACCTTCGGCGTCTATAACGGCCACAAGCATATTCCGGTGCTGGTGACCGAGGACATGGTGGGTCATAAGCTTGGCGAATTCTCGCCGACCCGGACATTCCACGGTCATTCCGGCAGCGGCGACAAGAAGGCAAAGAGGGCGTAATGGGCAAGCAATCCCGCGCACGCGTGCTGGCAGACCATCAGGCGATGGCGATTGCCCGCAATATCCGCGTTTCCCCCCGCAAGTTAAATTTGGTGGCGCAGCAGATTCGCGGCAAGAAAGTGGACCGCGCCCTGAATGTGTTGAGCTTCTCGCCCAAGCGCATCGCCGGCACCGTGAAGAAGGTACTTCAGTCGGCCGTCGCCAACGCCGAAAACAATCACGATCTGGATGTAGACGATCTGGTGGTGAAGGAGGCCAGTGTCGGCAAGAATCTGGTGATGAAGCGTTTTCATGCCCGCGCTCGCGGCAATGCGGGCGGCATTGAGAAATTCTTCAGCCAGATCACCATCGTGGTGGAAGAGAAGCGCGAGGAAACCAAGGCCGAGGACGGCAAGGCGCCTGCGAAGAAGTCGAAAAGGGCTGCGAAGACGAAGAAGCCCGCTGCGCGCAGCGCAGCAGAGGAGAATGCGTAATGGGTCAGAAGGTTAATCCCACCGGCCTGCGCCTTGGCGTCAACCGTACCTGGGACTCGCGTTGGTACGCGGGCAAACGCGAATATGGCAAGCTGCTGCAGGAAGATATCAAGATCCGCGACTATCTGAGCGACAAGTTGAAGGCGGCCGGCGTGTCGCGCGTCGTGATCGAGCGCCCGCACAAGAAATGCCGGGTGACGATCCACTCTGCCCGTCCGGGCGTGGTGATCGGCAAGAAGGGCGCCGACATCGAGAAGCTGAAAAGCGATGTGCAGAAATTTACCGACGATGAAGTGCATCTGAACATCGTAGAAATCCGCAAGCCCGAGATCGACGCCAAGCTGGTGGCGGAGAATATCGCCCAGCAACTCGAACGCCGCGTCGCGTTCCGTCGGGTGATGAAGCGTGCGGTGCAGACCGCGATGCGGCTTGGCGCCCTCGGAATCCGCATCACTTGCGGCGGCCGGCTGGGCGGAGCGGAAATCGCTCGCGTCGAATGGTATCGCGAGGGGCGGGTGCCGTTGCACACATTGCGCGCCGACATCGATTATGGCGTCGCCACCGCCTTCACCACCTATGGCACTTGCGGCGTCAAGGTTTGGATCTTCAAGGGGGAAATCATGGAGCATGATCCCTTCGCCACCGAGAAGCGCCAGAGCGAAGCCGGCGAGGCGGGCCGTCAGCCCCGCGAACGGCAACCCGCCGCGGCGGCCGAATAACGAGATCGATTCATGCTGTCCCCCAAACGCACAAAATTTCGCAAGCAGTTCAAGGGCCGCATCCACGGCCCGGCCAAAGCCGGCACATCGCTCAATTTCGGCGCCTATGGCATCAAGGCATTGGAGCCGGAGCGGCTCAACGCGCGTGAGATCGAGGCGGCGCGGCGCGCCATCACGCGTCACATGAAACGCGCAGGGCGGGTGTGGATACGTATTTTCCCGGACGTGCCGGTCTCCAAAAAGCCGGCCGAAGTGCGCATGGGTTCCGGGAAGGGCGCGCCGGAATTCTGGGTGGCCAAAGTCAAGCCCGGCCGCATCCTGTTCGAGATCGATGGTGTCGATCTGGAGACCGCGAAGGAAGCGATGCGCCTGGGGCAGGCCAAACTCTCCATCGCGACCAAGTTCGTCGCCCGGACCGTGTGAGAAGAACGATGGCGAAGACGGCAAAGAAAACAAAGAAGACAAAGGCGACCGCCGCGAAATCCGCCTCCAAGGTGGACAATTTCCGCGGCAAGAGCGTCGACGAACTGACCGATCAGCTTGTGGGTCTGAAGAAGGAGCAGTTCAATTTGCGCTTCCAGCGCGCCAATGGCCAGGTGGAGAATACCGGCCGCATCCGGGTGCTACGCCGCGATATTGCGCGCATTCAGACCGTTTTGACCGAGCAGCGCGCTGCCGGATCCAAGAGCTAAGGAGCCATCATGCCCAAGCGCGTGCTGCAAGGCGTCATAGTCAGCGACAAGAACCAGAAAACGGTGGTGGTGAAGGTAGAACGCCGCTTCACCCATCCGGTGATGGGAAAGACTGTGCGCCGCTCCAAGAAGTATCATGCCCATGACGAGAAGGGCCAATACAAGGTGGGCGACACGGTCCGCATTCAAGAGTGCCGGCCTTTTTCCAAGCTCAAGACCTGGGAAGTGCTGGATCGCGTGGGCGCCGCCGCGCGCGAAGGAGCATAAGTCATGATTCAAATGTCCACCGAGCTGGAGGTCGCCGACAATTCCGGCGCCAAAAGCGTGATGTGTATCAAGGTGCTGGGTGGCAGCCATCGCCGCTATGCCGATGTCGGTGACATCATCGTCGTGTCGGTCAAGGAAGCGATTCCGCGCGGCCGGGTAAAAAAAGGCGAAGTGCTGAAAGCCGTGGTCGTCCGCACTGCCAAGGGGGTGCGTCGTCCCGATGGCAGTCTGATCCGCTTCGATGGCAATGCCGCGGTATTGGTGAACGCACAAGGCGAACCGATCGGTACGCGCATCTTCGGGCCGGTCACCCGCGAGCTGCGCGCCAAGAACCAGATGAAGATCATTTCCCTGGCACCGGAGGTGCTGTGATGAGCAATATCCGCAAGGGCGACCGGGTGATCGTGACCACCGGCCGCGACAAGGGCAAGAAAGGCGAAGTCCTGAAAGTCTTCACGAAGGAGACCAAGGCGCTGGTCGCCGGGGTCAATGTGGTCAAGCGCCATCAGCGTCAGACCCAGACACAACAAGGCGGCATCGTGACCAAGGAGTCGCCGATCCATCTGTCGAATATCGCGCATGTGGACCCCAAATCGGGCAACGCCACGCGTATCGGTTTCAAGGTTCTGGGCGACGGCCGCAAGGTGCGTTTTGCCAAGAAATCTGGCGAGGTCATCGATGTCTGACACGGGTACGAGCAAGAATCCGAAGGAAGCCGCCAAGGCCGCTGCAAAAGCGGAAAAGGCCTCCAAGCGCCGCGAGGTAAATACCGGCACCCGTTTGGCAGTGGGCGAGCATGCGCATGAGGCGGGATATGTGCCGCGCTTCAAGAATCGCTACAACGAAACCATCCGGCCGGCCCTGATGAAGAAGTTCGGCTACAAAAACGTGCTGCAGGTGCCCAGGCTGAATAAAGTGGTGCTCAATATCGGTGCGGGCGAAGCGGCGGCCGATGGCAAGAAGATTACCCAGGCGGTCAATGACCTTACCGCCATCGCCGGCCAGAAGGCGATACAGACCCGTGCCAAGAAGGCGATCGCGACCTTCAAGATCCGCAAGGATTTGCCAATCGGCGCCAAGGTCACCTTGCGCGGCGATGTGATGTACGAATTCGTCGACCGGCTCATCACCATGGCGCTGCCGCGGGTACGCGATTTTCGTGGCGTCAACCCCAAGAGTTTCGACAGCCGTGGCAATTACGCGATGGGCATGAAAGAGCATGTCGTGTTCCTGGAAATCGACTACGACAAAACCGAGACGGTTTGGGGCCTGGATATCGTGCTCAACACCTCCGCCAAGACCGACGAGGAAGCGCGTGCGCTACTCGAAGGCTTCCAGTTCCCATTTACGAATTGAGGATTTGAGACATGGCAAAACAGAGCCAGATCAACCGCAACAAGAAACGCGAGAAGCTGGTGGCGCTCTACGCCGCCAAGCGCGCCGCGCTGAAACAAACCGCGGAGGACATGAAGGTCCCCGCCGAAGAGCGTTTTGCCGCCCGCCTCAAGCTCGCCAAGCTGCCGCGCAATTCCTCCAAAGTGCGCATCCATCACCGCTGCGAGATGACGGGCCGCGCCCGGGGCTATTATCGCAAGGTGAAAATGTCCCGCATCGCGTTGCGTTCGCTTTCGAATTTCGGCCAGATTCCCGGTATGACGAAGGCGAGCTGGTAAGGAGCAATCATGATCATCGATCCGATCGGCGATTTACTCACTCGCATTCGCAACGGCCAGTTGCGGCGGCTTTCCAAGATTAAGTCGCCCCATTCGCGCCTGCGCATCCGTCTGCTCGACGTGCTGCAGGAAGAGGGCTTTATTCGCGGCTATGCCGAAGTGGAGACCAAGGGCCATAAAGAACTGGAGATCGAACTCAAGTATCACGAGGGCGAACCGGTGATCCGCGAACTCAAGCGGGTCTCTACCCCCGGCCGGCGGGTCTATTCCTCGGTCGGCGAACTGAAGCCGCATCGCCAGGGCCTGGGCGTGTCCATTCTCTCCACGCCAAAGGGGTTGATGACGGACAACAGCGCCCGCGAACAGAATGTGGGCGGCGAAGTCCTCTGCCAGGTATTCTAAGGAAGCAAGCAATGTCCCGTATTGGAAAAAAGCCGGTCGCATTGCCCAAAGGCGTCACGGCGCAGATCGAGGGCCAGACCGTGAAGGTAAAGGGCCCCAAAGGCGAGCTTTCCGTCAAGCTGGTGCCGGATGTCGGTCTCAGCATGGGCGAGCACGGCATCCAGGTGACACCCCGCGAAGGCATGGAGCGTGGCCCGCAAATGTGGGGCCTGTCGCGTACCTTAGTGAATAACCTGGTGGAGGGCGTCACCCGCGGCTTCACCCAGAAGCTGGAAATCCAGGGTGTCGGCTATCGCGCCGCGGTGCAGGGCAAGACTCTCAACTTGCAACTCGGATTCTCTCATGATGTCGCCTATCCGATCCCCGCGGGCATCATCATCACGACAGAAAAGCCAACCATGATCTCGGTGTCGGGCATCGACAAGCAACTTGTCGGCCAGGTAGCCGCCGAAATCCGTGGTTATCGCCCGCCGGAGCCTTACAAGGGCAAGGGCGTGCGGTACGAGGGCGAATATGTCCGCCGCAAGGAAGGCAAGAAGAAGTAAGATGAGCAATCCTCTCTTCAAGAAGCGCCGGGCGCGCACGCGCTATCGGATCGTCCGCACCGCGGAGCGTCCGCGGCTGTCGGTGTTCCGTTCCGGCAAGCACATCTATGCCCAGGTGATCGACGATCGTAAGGCGTTGACTCTTGCGGCCGCCTCGAGTGCCGAAAAGGACTCCGGCATCGCCAAGGGCTATAATGTCGAAGCCGCGACCAACGTAGGCAAGAAGATCGCCGAGCGCACCCTGGCGGCGGGCATCCGCGAGGTCGTATTCGACCGCGGCGGGTATATCTATCATGGGCGGGTAAAGGCGCTCGCAGATGCGGCGCGCGAAGGCGGCTTGGAATTCTGAGGAGTTCATAGCGACAGCGTATGAACGAATCGACGTGTCGCTCTAGAAAGTAAGGAATGAAAATGGCGCGTGGCGAACAGCAACGGGACTCCAAGGAAGGCGGGCGCGGCCGCGGTCGCGGACGCGACCGGGAAGATCGCGACAGCGATCTGGTCGACAAACTGGTGCATATCAACCGGGTCGCCAAGGTGGTGAAAGGTGGCCGGCGCTTCGGCTTCGCAGCGTTGGTGGTGGTCGGCGACCAGGCCGGGCGGGTCGGATTCGGCCATGGCAAGGCGCGTGAGGTGCCGGAAGCGATCCGAAAGGCGACCGATGCCGCCAAGCGCTCCCTGATCCGCATTCCGCTCAAGGAAGGACGCACCGTCCATCATGAAGTGCACGGTCATCATGGCGCGGGCAAGGTACTGGTACGCCCCGCACCGGCCGGCACCGGCATTATCGCCGGCGGACCGATGCGCGCAGTGTTCGAGGCGCTGGGCGTGGGTGACG
>DATATP010000109.1:0-13079 GCA_036268715.1 Rhizomicrobium sp.
CGCTCTTGTTCCACGACGGGTCGTAATCATAAATCCCTTGGGTACCGACGAACTCGCCGGACAGCAGGGCGTGGCCTCTGCCGCCGTCAAAGTCAACGCCGTAGGTGGCGTCGACCTTATAGCTCGGTTGGAAGCCCTGGGTGGTCTCGCCATATTCGACCGCCCCCTTCACGCCGGTATATTCCTTGTCGAGAATGAAGTTCACCACGCCGCCGACGGCGTCTGAGCCATAGTCGGCTGAGGCGCCACCCGTCACCACATCGACCCGTTTCACCAGTTGTTGCGGAATGGTATTGATGTCCACCTCGCCGGTCGCGGCGGAAGGGGCCGAACGGTGGCCGTCCAGCAGGATCAGGGTGCGGGCAACGCCCAGCGCGCGGAGATTGAGCGCGTTGACGCCGGCAAGTCCGTTGGACAGGCTGCCCGGGGACGTGTCGGGCTTTTCGCCGCCCATCATCGAAGGCAGGTGGTCCACATAATCGGCCAGATTGGCGGGCGCCTCGGCCTGAATCTGCTCGGTGCCGATCACCGTGACGGGAGTCGGAGCATTGTAGCCGTCGCGCACGACGCGCGTGCCGGTCACCGTGACCTGTTCCGTCGCGGCATCGGCCTGGGCGATGTCCTGGGCGGCAGCTGCCTGGGCGGACAAGGCGAGAACGCCGGCGCAGACGCTTCCCAGTGCACGGTTCTTGATCTGCGAACGCTTGAAAAAAGACCGATCGGATTGCGCGGCCGGTATGACTGTCATGAGACTCCCCATCAAAATGACTTCGAGTCCTGGCAGCGATTCACCCCTTTGTTGTGACCCACGGTTAATCCGCGGGCATTTTGTCTAGCTTCGCGCCACTACTGTTTGATCACCGCTGAACCCCTTTTTTGCCTGCATTCATGGAGTTTCTCCTCGCATGAATGTTCCAAAACAACCCTTCTTTCGCGCGACCGCGACCAATATTTAGGCGCAAGTCCCACATGCATGACCGGTGAATTCTTTCCAAGCTTTGTCTTTCGCTAATCACGACAAGATCGTAACAGAAAGCATATTGCGGTTCTCAGTAATCTCGGGCAGGTTCTGCTTCTATCGTTTGAAATTCGAGCAAGATTGGAATGAGATTTGTTGATTTCCAACATGTCGGCGCTGGATGCCACTGATTATCGAATCTTGAGAGAGCTATGCAGCGATGGTCGTGCCGCGGATGTGCTGCTGGGCGAGCGCATCAACCTGTCCAGCACAGCCGTGGCGCGGCGGCGCAAGATCATGGAAGAGAACGGCATCATTCTCGGCTACAACGCGAACATCAATATGACGTCACTGGGCTTCAGCGGCGTGGTGATGGTCGCCATCGAATTGCGCTCCCAGGCGGAGCAGGTTCTGATCGAGTTCGAGCGGGAGGTGGTCAAGTGCCCCTCGATCTCCTATTGCGGCTTCGTGTCCGGCGATACAGATTTCATGATCGTCATTCACGTCAATTCCTTCAACGACTACGACTGCATCTATCGCCGGGAGCTTGCCAATCTGCCGCATGTCGCCAAGATCAGAAGCAGCTTCGTGATGCGGGAGGTTGCACGCCGCGTCACCCCGCCGGTGGTATTTGAAGGGCGCAGATAGAAGCATCCATATTGGACGGAACAGGCAAATAGGACATTTTCGCGTTGAATCGTGAAAATGTCCTACTGTCTTGTTGCGATTCCGGACGCGGTTGGAGACGACGGCTCCCCGCGACTCTATAGCGGCGGCCCGGGCGGCATCGGGAAGCGGGAGCGCGGCCCGTTGCCCCATACCGGGTCGATCTGCTTGGGCGCATTGGCTTCCGGATTGGTCAGATAATGCGCGATCTGCCGCGCCGATTCCCGGTAGAATGCGTCTGTCAAGGGATCGTCGTCCTTGCGGGATTTGAGATCGTCTGCCAGTTGGGCGAGCTGGTCCAACACATAATCCTTCGCTGCTGGCGCCGTGTCCCGGGCGGCGCCCAACGCCATCATCGATTCCATCGTCACATTCTGGGTGACGCGCAGCAACGCCCGCTCCTGGGCGTCGCCGCTCGGCGTCGCCTTCCAGGTGTGTGCCATCACCGTGTTCACCATCTCCGGGAAAGTCAGCGTGTCAGGCTTGCGCGCGGCCAGCGCCACCATTCGCGCGGCACGATCAGGATCGAACAGGGGCGTGATAACCATCGCCGACAGTATGCGCGCCGCCCGCAACTGGTCGAACACCGGGTCTTTGGAAAGGTCTTCCAGATTCTCGCCAGGATCGGGCGTCAACTGGATCAGTAGGGATTCCGGAATCTCCAGATTCTCGGGTTCCACCGCATCAATCAGCAGGTCCATGATCTGGTGCTGTTCTCCGGCGGGAATGAATTCGGTCGGCTTCAGGGGCTTTTCCTCGTCCTTCACCAAGATGTTCTGGAACATGCCGCCGATATAGCGCTGTGCCGATTCGATGGCATAGCGTTCGTTCAGATAGACCATCCAGAGCCGCACGTCGCGCATGGCGCCGATCGGCTCGCCCGGCTTGAGCATGTCGGGGCCATAATTGGCCAGCGCGATCTTGCGTACCGCCGAGGTCTCTTTCAGATCCTCCATCGGCGTGGCGCGGTCGTCATACCAGGCATAGCGCGGATCGCTGGGCAGGGTGAAGACGATGCCATGGTTGTGCATGTCGGTGATGATGTCGTCCAGCCCCTGCTTGTCGTTGGGGAAGGGGGTATAGGCGTAACGCACCATATAGTCATCATAGGCGCCGACCGCCTTCATGAAGGACTCGCTGAGGTCCAGCTTGCCGTCCTTCACCATCACCCGCGGGGTGGGATATTCCATCACTGAGGACATGTTGTTCAGGTTGGCATCCCAATTGTGCTGGAAGCCCAGTGTGTGGCCCAGCTCGTGTGCCGCCAGCAGCGCCTGGCGCAGGAAGGCCATGTCGCGCTGACCCTTGGGCATCTTGTCGAACTTGTCCTCGCTCACCAGGTTGGGATCAGCGATGGTGATGCCACTGCCATCCTTGGGCAAGCCACTGCTATAGGCGTCGTAATAATTGGCGATGGTGCGCATCCGATAGGTGTCCAGATGGGTCTTGGAGCCCAATATTTCGCCAGTGCGCGGATCGTGGTAATTGCCGCTGGAGGAAAAACCGCGCTGGTCCCGCTGGATCCACAGCACATAGGCATAGCGGATATCCATCGGGTCCATATCGGGCGGGGCATCCTTGGCTTCGATAGCGTTCTTGAAGCCGGCCTTCTCGAAGGCCTTGTTCCACCACAGAAGCCCTTCTTCGCAGGCATGGCGGATGGGCGCGGGAATGGCGGGATCGAAATAATAGACGATCGGCTTTACGGGTTCGGACAAGGCCGCATTGGGGTCCTTCTTTTCCAGCCGCCAACGGGTGATCCATTCGGTGACCGGGGAATCATCGATCGGTTTGGAGAAATCCTTGAAATGGATTGCACTGACGCCGATGCGCGGATCCGCGACGCGCGGCGTATAACCCGCGGGGGCCTTCAGGAAGGAATGGTGGATGCGGATGGTGAAGACGCCGGGCGCGGGCGTGACGGCGTTGATGGCCGTACCGGGGGCATCTGACGTAAAGGTGGCGATGGTTTCGATCTCGGTATTCTCGGGGAAGGCTTTCATCCGTTTGGGATAGAAGACGCTTTTGGCGGGATCGAATTTGAAATCGCCCAGCTTGGCACGCTTGAATTTTGCCTCCACTCCGCCGGCATCGCGCATGAATAACGGCGTGGCGTCCACCACCACCTTGCCGCCCTGATCGGTGACGATGGGCAGCACCGCCAGCACCGAAGTGGGGAAGGAATCGGTCACCCCTTCCTTGGTCGCGACACTGCCCGACAGGGCACGGAAGTTCAGATTGATCTGGTTGACAACGACCTTGTCGCCGGAGCGGACAAAATGGATCACCGCGCTGTTGATGATGCCGCGATCGAAGGGCGATTCCACCGACCCCGGATTGGTGGCCGCGGACACATAATAAAGTATGTCCTCATCGAAGGCCGGAATTTCCATCAGCACGCGCCCGCGCACGGCATCCCAGTAAAATGGGATAAAGCCGTTGGTGCGGGTGAGGCCAGAAATCCCCTGACGGGCCGCAGCCATATCGGTCGCAGCGCGCGCGGCCTGCGCGACTGCATCTTGCAGCGGCATCACCAGGAGTGACAAGGCGGCGACGCCGGTCATCAGCCGTGTGGCACAGGGTCTGCGAGTACGGAAAACATTTGTCAAAACCTTCATCAACCCACTCCATAATGCGCAACGCGCGAATGCAGGGTGACGGAACTGCGCGCTCGGCGAGCGCCTGCGCGCGGACCCGCCACGCCCTTGGGCTTGACGTATCGTCTATTCGCGCCTGCCGCCGACCAGTGAACTCTCCGAACCGCCCGTCTCTACCCATTGACCGTAGCGGAAAGGACAGTGCGCTTCCCATCAATATCGGATCGCATTCGGGCAAAATAATTTGAATCTGTGCGCGGTCGGCGTCGATTGCGCTGATTTTCTCCAAGTGGTCGGGTTCATCGTTTGCGCCGGACGGAGAACGTGCCTCGGGATAGGCCGGTTGCGCCGATCAACAGGACACACGTCAACCCTGGCGCGGAGCCAAGGGCTTAGCGCGGGGACCGGCTAGCCTCAGGACTCGGTGATTGATCCAGAAGATCGGGGTAGCTGCGATGCAGATGGCATAGAAGAAGGTGTGGGCGCATCTGTCATAGCGGGTGTGGATGCGCCGCCAGTCTTCCGATGCTAGCGTCTGAACGGGGCTCGTACCGAACAAGGCTGGTCGATTGGGCCCAAAGCAGTCAGGGCGAATAATCGATGGCGCACCGAAAATCATATTTCGTAATGATCTACTACAGCGGAGATGGGAGCAGTTTCTCGACATCTATTGGGCGAGAATTAGGTGTCGAACTGCAATTCAAGAGGCATTTGTCCGATAAAGTGATAGTCTCTGCATAGAATGATTTAGGTCGGATCCCGGGGCATGATCCGCGCTTTTTGGTGTTCTCGCTCCTGGACCCGATGGTGATGGCGGCATTGCGATAGGACTGCGCCGGTTAATTGGGCAGTTTCGCTGCGCGGGACTCCGTCCCGTCCACTATAAATTCTGCGAAATCCCCGGCTCTTACGCGGTGCCTTCTTACTGTTGCCGGTTCGAGGAAGCAAAAAACGCCATTTTGGTGCAAAGGTGCGCAAAATGCGTGCAACGGAGGGATGCCCTGCGCCAAAGCGTAGCGCCGCCCATTCGTGTGCCCTTACCGGCTTGACGAAAATGCCCAACCCTCCACACTTCGCTCATGCAGCAGGAGCTTCTCGCAACCCTGGAAAACTTTGGCGGCCCTGACATTGTGGTTCCGACCGGCGCTCATGCCGCCCGGCCCGGCGAGGCTCCTTATGCCGGTTATGCGCTGGGCGCCGCATTCGATGAAATGTTCGATGCGCAGGGCCATGTTCGCGCCCATTATCTTCCGCTCGAAAACCGTCTCAGCACCCTGGCGCCGGACGAACTGCACCGCCGCCAGCAGGCCTGCGAGCTTTCCTTCCTGCACCAGGGCATCACCTTCACGGTCTACAACGACAGCAAGGCGACCGAGCGGATCATTCCCACCGACCTTCTGCCGCGCATCATCACCCATGGGGAATGGTCGCGCATAGAGGCGGGTCTTGCCCAGCGCATCCAGGCCCTGAATTTGTTTCTGCGGGACATTTATGGCGAAGGCCGGGTGCTCAAGGACGGCGTGGTACCGCGCTCGATGGTCTATGGCTCGCGGCATTACCGGCGCGAGATGCGCGGCGTACCGGTGCCGCATGGCGCCTATATCAATGTCTGCGGCAGTGACATGGTGCGCAATGAGGCGGGCGCCTTTGTGGTGCTGGAAGACAATCTGCGCGTGCCTTCGGGTGTCTCCTACATGCTCGCCAACCGCGATGTCGTGCGCCGCGCTTTTCCCGGCGTGTTCCGTTCCATGGGTGTGCGGTCCATCGAGCATTATCCGCAAGAGCTGCTCGCCACCTTGCGCAGTCTGGCGCCTTATCACGAAGATGTTTCCATCGCGGTATTGACGCCCGGCGTTTTCAATTCCGCCTATTTCGAGCATGCCTTCCTCGCACGCCAGATGGGCGTGGAACTGGTGGAAGGGCGCGACCTGCTGGTCAATGACAATATCGTCTATACGCGCACCACCAGCGGCCTAAAACGCATCGACGTGATTTACCGACGCATCGATGACGATTTCGTTGACCCCCTTATTTTTCGCGAAGATTCCTCGCTGGGCGTGCCGGGCCTGTTCAATGCCTATCGCGCCGGCAATGTCGTTATCGCCAACGCGCTGGGTACCGGCGTCGCGGACGACAAGGCCATCTATGCCTATGTGCCGCGCATGATCCGATACTATCTTTCCGAGGAGCCCCTGCTGGAGAATGTCGAGACATTCCTTTGCCGCGAGAACTCTTCGCTTTCGCATGTGCTGGCCAATCTCGACAAATTCGTCGTCAAGGCGGTGGGCGAATCCGGCGGTTACGGAATGCTGGTCGGTCCCCATGCCAGCACGGCGGAACGCGAAGAGTTCGCCGCCAAGATAAAATCCAATCCGGAAAACTATATCGCCCAGCCGACCATACAGCTTTCCACCGCGCCGACCTTCGTCGAAGGCGGGGTTGAGGGACGGCATGTGGATCTCAGACCCTTCATCCTGCATAGCGCGGAAACCAAGATCGTGCCCGGCGCGCTGACCCGTGTCGCTCTCAAGCGCGGCAGCCTGGTGGTCAATTCCAGCCAGGGCGGCGGCTCCAAGGACACATGGGTGCTCAGCCAATGACCCAGGCATCCATGACATGCTGAGCCGCGTTGCCGACAGTCTTTACTGGATGAGCCGCTATATCGAGCGCAGCGAGCATATTGCGCGCCTGATCGCGGTGAAGCTGGAATCCATGATCGAGCAGACTTCAGAGGATGCCGAGGCATCCTGGTGGCGCGTAGTGGCGGGGCTTGCTGCCGAAGGCCGTGCCGACATGCCGCGTGACGCTTTCGGTATCACTCAGGCCGTCGCCCTGGACAGGGCCAACGCCTCTTCGCTGATTTCCTGCCTGGGGCGGGCGCGCGACAATGCCCGCCAGGTACGTGAGCAACTCTCGACCGAGGTGTGGGAAAAGCTCAATCGGCTGTACTTGCGGCTCCAGCCGGTGACGGTGCAGTCGATCTGGGTACATCATCCCGCGCGACTGTTCCGCGAAGTGCTGGAAGACATGCACGCCCTGGAAGGGGTTACCTATTCGACCCTCAGCCATGGCGAAGGCTGGCATTTCCTGGAGCTTGGCCGTCACATTGAGCGCGCCCAGCTTCTAGGACGGCTGCTGGATGTGCATTTCAGCATAAACCCCGACATGGCACCGCCGAAATATTTCGACTGGCTGGTGCTGCTGAAATTCTGCTGCGCATTCGAGCCCTATACCAAGCTCTATACCGCCTCGATCCGGCCACAAAAGATCGCCGAATTTCTCCTGTTCGATGCCGGCTTTCCCCATTCGGTGCGCTTTTCGGTGAACCGCGTCACCGACACGCTCGCCTGTATCGCGCCGGGGGCGCCGTCCCTGCGCCGCGTTCCGGCGGAGCGGCTGGCAGGCCGCCTCAAGGCGCTGGTCGACTTCGGCCAGATCGACGATCTGATGGCGGGTGGCATCGGTGGATTTCTTGCCGATATCACCCGGCAATGCGAGCAGATTCACGAAGCGGTATTCTCGTCCTACATCGCATATGGCGCAGAGAGCGTGTTGTGAACAACCCTATCCGCATCAACCGGAAAGAGCCAGGATGTTCTACTCCATTCGCCATGTGACGCGGTTCCGCTATTCCTCGCCGGTGCGCGAAAGCGTGATGGAATTGCGCATGCAGCCCCGTTCTGAAAGTCCGCAGACATTACGCAGCTTCCAGATTTCAACCAATCCACGCGCCCAGCTTTATGCCTATACCGATCATTTGGGAAACGCGGTCTATCATTTCAACCTTCTGCGCCAGCATGAGGAACTGCGTATCGAGGCGCTGGCGGTCGTCGAGATGGCGGCCATGGCGGCATTGCCCCGCGCCGTCGATCCCCTGGAATGGGAACGCTATAATGGTTTCAATCTCGGCGCCGATCATTTCGACCTTATCGAGCCTTCGCGTTTCGCGTTGCTTTCGCCCATGTTGGCGAGTTTCATGGCACAGACCGGACTCGAGAAACCACAGGGCGATCCACTCACCGCGCTTACCCATCTCAACCAGACGATCCATGATAGTTTCGAATACCAGTCCGGCATCACCGAAGTGCATTCGCCTATCGAACATGCGCTGAAGGAACAGCGGGGCGTCTGCCAGGATTTCGCGCATATCATGATCGCGGTGGCGCGCGAATGGAAAATCCCGACGCGCTATGTCTCGGGATATATGCATCATCGCGGCAGCAATGACCGCTCCAGCGCCGACGCCACCCATGCCTGGGTCGAGGCCTATCTGCCCAGCCTGGGCTGGATCGGCTTTGACCCCACCAATGCCATGCTGGCGGGCGAGCGGCACATCCGTGCCGCAGTGGGCCGCGATTACGCCGATGTGCCGCCGACGCGCGGCACATTCAAGGGCGATGCGCAAAGCGAGCTGGCGATCGCCGTCGCGGTGCAGCCTACCCAAGCTCCGGTGCGCCATGAGGATTTTCTGAAAATCACCCGGCCCGTGGTACAACCGCCTTCAACGCCGTCCATGCCCGAACGGCTTTATCACCAGCAACAACAGCAGCAGCAATGATGGGCGGCGTTTCCGGCGAAAGTTAGTGCCCGTTCTCTTGAGCCAAAGCCGATTGGCACCGGTACCGGCCCAACCTTCGGGCCCGCCATCATTTCTGGCTGGCCGGTTCGCCGCTGAACTGCGTGGCATATTTGTCAGGTACGCTGTCCCAAGTGGCCGCGTCCGGCGGCGGGGTTCCTTTGTCCACGATATTGGGCCATTTCTTGGCATATTCGGCATTGAGCGTCAGCCATCGTTCCAGGCCAGACTCGGTATCGGCGTGAATGGCGTCCACGGGACATTCCGGTACACACACGCCGCAATCAATGCATTCGTCCGGATGGATCACGAGCATGTTTTCGCCTTCATAAAAGCAGTCCACCGGACACACCTCCACGCAATCCATGTATTTGCATCGAATGCAGGCTTCGGTGACGACAAAGGTCATCGCACACCCAATCGCCGACGATGGTTCGGCGTCCTTCCCACCGTGGCAACGCGGGACGCGTCCTGTCGTTGCAGGCATCGGGGAACAGAATCGCCTACGGCCCGTTTCCGTCGCTTGTCCCAAGGACACGGAGGCCGTGCATGGTTCACGAAATCCTAGCCACACGCCGTGATCACCAGCCGATGTGCCTGACCGTCCGGGTGACGCCATGACGATCATCGAGACCCTTGGAATGGTAGGCGCACCCGACAATGGCCATGTCTATCCCAAATTCCGCAATGACCGCGGCGTGGCCGAGATACGCATCGGCGCCAAGGAATTCGAGTGTATCGGCCAGTCGCCGCCGGAGGACCATCCTCATGTCTTCCTGGAAATGGGCCATCGCAACGAGATTTTGTGTCCTTATTGCAGTACACTGTTCCGGTTCGATCCCAGCCTTGCGGCGTTTGAATCCAGTCCGGCGGAAAGTTTATTTCGTCACTGATACGGATTTGACTCAGACAGCGCGGAACGCGGGTAACGTCAGGACGTGCTGCTGCCATGGCCCATATCACTTCGCTTGGCCGCCTCTATAGCCGCAATGAAGTGCGGGCTGATGCCGCCATTCACATCCTGGGCATCCTGTTTGCCATCAATGCGAGTCTATGGCTGCTCGCCCACATCACCGGTCTGTCGGTGGTGGTGAGCGTCTCGATCTATTGTGGGGGCATGTTGCTGATGCTGCTAGCCTCGGCGGCGTATCAGTTCAGTCGCCAGGGTTTAGCCAAGGAGTTTCTGCGCCGCATCGACCATGCCGCGATCTTTCTGATGATCGCAGCAACTTACACGCCGTTCGCGGCAAACCGTCTCGGCCATGGCACCGGGGTCGCGCTGCTCGCGGCCATCTGGCTGTGCGCCACGGCGGGCGTGATCCTGAAACTGACGTTTCCCCGCTGTTTCGAGCGGTTGAACGTGGTCTTCTATCTCGCCATGGGCTGGATGGTCCTAGCGGTGGCCAAACCGCTCTCGGCGGCCCTGGCGTCGGCCGATCTTTGGCTGCTGGTGGCGGGTGGCTTGGTCTATTCGGCAGGCGTCGGCTTTTTCCTGGCCGCGCGGTTGCCGTTTCACAAGCCGGTCTGGCACGGCTTTGTGTTGGTCGCCGTCGCGCTTCAGTTTGCCGCGATCGCCGGCGAGTTCGCCACATAAAAGCGAACGCCAATTCGGCCCGTTAGCTGGCCGAACCGTTCATCAAGCGCAGATAATGTTCGGCATGTTGCCAATGCTGCTCGCGCGTCACGGCATCGTCGCCATTGGTCGCCTGCGCGAGGTTGCAATAATGGTCGTATTTCCGCTGCCATTGGTTTTGGTTGTTGGATGCGTGTTGCTGGCCCGCTTGCGCCGGTCGCGTGTTGCGCGGGACATTCGGGCGCGGACGATTGCGACCGCTGTTGTTAGTTTGAGGTATCATTTTGGACATTTCGAGAGTCCGCGCGCCGGGCAATATTTGGTTCCGTAGGAGCGGCGGATGGGGTTTGGGCCTGACGGCCATCGGCCCAATGGTTTTCCATCGGGCACGCCAGGGATTTAACCGTGGCAGACGTTATATGGGCGCTCTGCGCCTGTTGTGCAAGTCCGGTAGCAAACAGCGTGCAAATGCCCTTCCGAAAAGAAGAAGGCGGCGGCTTGCGCCGCCGCCTGCGCTATCACATCAGCAGATCACTCGGCAGCGATGGCCGTTGGCATATCCAGGTTATTCGAATAGTTCGGCATGCGTGCCCAGGCGTGTGAAAACAACCTTGGTCGCGGTCAGTTGATAGATCAGCAGGAAGTCGCCGCCGATATGGCACTCCTGAAACCCTTCCCAGTCGCCGCCCAACGGATGCTCCAGCCATTCCGCACCAAGCGGTCCGGCGTTGGCGATCAGAAGCATCATGACTTCTTTAGCGCGATTGAGATCGTATTTGCCGGCCCGGTAGTAGCGCTCCCAGTCTTTCTGAAACGCCTTGGCATGGGCGACTTCACGCGGCAGCGCGGCCCTTCTTTGATTTGGCGGCTTTTTGGTCGAGTTCATCGATTAGGCTTTTTGCCCCGATTCTCCGGGTCGCACCAGACGCCATCAGCTTACGGCTCTCCTCTATCGCGGCGCGCGTCGTCGCGTTTGGCACCTTAACGTCGAAAGGCAGGGCATGATCTTTGGCGACTCGCGTCAGCGTCAGGCGAACGATGTCTGACAGCGTCAGACCCATCTGTGCTGCCACAGCACTGGCCTCGACTTTCACATCCTCGGTAATGCGTGCCCGTACCACTGCTGTCGCGGCCATAGCTTAGGTTCCTATTTGTAGCTACAATGTAGCTCACAGGACGGCGCGTTTCAATCCCCGCAGCACGCGTTTCCACTCCCCCGACCAGCAGCAGGAAACCATTACAATCCAATAGCATGAATGGGAAACCGAAGGCGCGCGCCGGATATTCGGCCGCCGCAGACCGATCAAAGTACCCACCGCACGGCAGATCTGACCGCCTTCCGAAGTATCGGAAGCGGTGTATCCGGTGCGACGTGGGGCTCTCGCACGACAATGCCATGATAGAGGACAGGTGCCCGACGGCCTGATTTCTGTTTCTTCGCAGCCTTGGTTTGTGACTTCGCCATGCCTGAAATATACGCCGAAAATGCCCACAGCCGAGCGGGGTAGCGTCAGACACGCATCCTCTACTGGTGCACTTCACTTCGCGCCTCCACCTGTGCATTTTGGCGGCGACCGCCAGCATTCGGGGTGAAGGATTGCCTCGGCGACCTGCCTTAGTTAGCTCACCACGGGACAATCCGGCCTTGACGGTCGAGATATTCGAGGCCAGACGTGCCGCGCTTCGCAAGGAGAATGCTCACCAGGCCAGGAGCGCTTTCTTCGATGGTGAAAGGGGCGTCCGGGCCACCCAAGTCAGTGCGAATCCAGCCCGGCGCCATCACCACCAGTGCCCGTGATGTGCTCGCCTGACGGGCGGCGAAGCTTCGCATGAACATGTTCAAGGCCGCCTTGCTGCCGCGATATAGCTCGCGTCCCCCGGCCTCATTGTTGCTGATACTGCCCTGTCCGGACGACATCACGCCGATCAAGCCCATCGGAGAAACACTACCCTCCAAGGCCTCGATGACGCGCATTGGGCTCAATGCGTTGGTGACCATGACTTCGTTGAATTCCGCGGTCGAAACCTCTCCGATTGTCTGGTTCGGATCTCGATTGGTGATCCCAGCATTGACGAACAACATGTCAAAAACTCTGCCGGAAAGGCGGTCGCGCAACGTCGCAAGCTGCCCCGCATCGTTGATGTCCAAGATTTCGATCTCAACACGACCGCTATGCTCGTCGGCTAAGTCATGCAACTTGGTGCGGCCACTACCGGCCCGGACTGTGCCGACGACTTTCCATTCTCTTTTCAGGAATTCGGCGGCCATGGCGTGGCCAAGACCGCGCGAGGCGCCAATGAGCAAAATGGCGCCGGCGGCATCACCAGGGATGTGACTGTGGGACATGGGTCAGGCCTTTCGCAGGGATCTTGCCGGACTTAACGCTTACCGCATTCCATTTCGCACTCCATTTCGCGCTTCATTTCGCGTCTCAAATCGCACTTCATGTCGCGCTTCATTTCGCACTCGTTTGCGTTCGGCCCGCCGCGAATGCGGCTGAAATGCTGCGTTATTGCCCTCGCTATTATGGGAATTCGAGGGGTAGGTTCCGCGGCTTCTTTGGCACCCATGATTCTCGTCCTCGGGTACTGGTACTTACCCAAAAACTTACCCAGAGAACTTCTGACGCCAAGAAATGAGAACCGCATCGCCTGCTAAGTAGTTGTTTTTACAGATTAACTACCATGACGCGGGGTGAAGCAGCCCGG
>DATATP010000110.1:0-17898 GCA_036268715.1 Rhizomicrobium sp.
AATACCTTCGTGATCGCAGCCGTCAGGCTCGTCTTGCCATGATCAACATGACCAATCGTCCCAATATTACAGTGCGGCTTGTTCCGCTCAAATTTCGCTTTCGCCATTGTTGTTCTCCGTGAATCTCTCTTCGAAGGCCTATCACTTCGCTACTTGAGGCCCTGCTTAGGCGTATTTGGCTTTGACTTCGTCCGCGATCGCCTGCGGCACCTGCTCATAGTGATGGAATTCCATCGAATACTGCGCCCGGCCCTGGGACATCGAACGCAGGGTATTGATGTAGCCGAACATGTTGGCCAGTGGCACCATCGCGGTGACGACCTGGGCGTTGCCTCTGGAGTCGGTGCCTTGGACCTGGCCACGGCGGGAGTTCAGATCACCGATCACGCCGCCGAGGAAATCTTCCGGCGTCACGACTTCGACCTTCATGATCGGCTCCAGCAGCTTCACCGCGCCGCGCGACGCCAGTTCGCGGAATGCCGCGCGCGCCGCGATATCGAAGGTCAGCGCGTTGGAGTCCACTTCGTGATACTTGCCGTCGGTCAGGGTGGCCTTGAAGTCGATCACCGGGAAGCCGGCTAGCAATCCGGATTCCTTCTGCGCCTTGATGCCCTTTTCCACCGAGGGAATGAATTCCTTCGGCACCGAACCGCCGACCACTTCATTCTCGAACACAAAGCCCTCGCCCGCCTGCAGCGGTTCGAAATCGATGGTCACTTCGGCGAACTGACCCGAACCGCCGGTCTGCTTCTTGTGGGTGTATTTGACCGTGACCGGCTTGGAGAGCGTCTCGCGATAGGCAACCTGCGGCGCGCCGACATTGGCATCGACTTTGTAGGTACGGCGCAGGATGTCGACTTTAATTTCCAGATGCAGTTCGCCCATGCCCTTGAGAATGGTCTGGCCGGATTCCTGATCGGTGCTGACACGGAAGGACGGATCTTCCTGGGCCAACCGCACCAACGCCATGCCCATCTTTTCCTGGTCGGCCTTGGTCTTGGGTTCGATGGCGACTTCGATGACCGGATCGGGAAATTCCATCCGCTCCAGGATCACCGCGTTGTTGGGATCGCACAGCGTCTCGCCGGTGGTGGTGAGCTTGAGACCCGCGAACGCGACGATGTCGCCGGCATTGGCTTCCTTCACGTCTTCGCGACTGTTGGCATGCATCAACAACATGCGGCCGACGCGCTCGGTCTTGTCCTTGATGGAATTAAGCGCCCCGGTACCCGACGAGATGGTGCCGGAATAGACGCGAACAAAAGTGATCGAACCGACGAACGGATCGTCCATGATCTTGAACGCCAGACCGGCGAACGGCGCCTTGTCGTCGGCGGGGCGGGTGACTTCGTTGCCCTTGAGATCGGTTCCCTTGACCGGCGGAATGTCGAGCGGCGACGGCAGGTAATCGACCACGGCGTCCAGCAATGGCTGCACACCCTTGTTCTTGAAGGCCGAGCCGCACATCACCGGCACAAAATGGAACGCCATCGCGCCCTTGCGGATGCAGCGCTTCAGATCGGCCTCGGACGGCTCCTTGCCTTGCTCCAGATAGGCTTCGAGCAGCACGTCGTCTTCTTCGACGGCCATTTCGACCAGCGCGGAACGCAGTTCTTTCGCCTTTTCGGCATATTCGGCGGGGATGTCGATTTCGTCGAACTTCGCGCCCAACTGCTC
Source organism: Rhizomicrobium sp. (assembly GCA_036268715.1). GTDB lineage: Bacteria > Pseudomonadota > Alphaproteobacteria > Micropepsales > Micropepsaceae > Rhizomicrobium. The sequence continues at coordinate 1,678 of DATATP010000110.1, forward strand.
GTCATGCCAGATCAGCGCCTTCATCTTCACGATGTCGACGATGCCCTTGAACTCGCTTTCCGCGCCGATCGGCCAGGTGATGATCATCGGGCGGGTGCCCAGGCGGTCGATCATCATGTCGATGCAGCGCTGGAAGTCGGCGCCGGTGCGATCCATCTTATTGACGAAGCAGATGCGCGGCACATGATATTTGTCGGCCTGGCGCCAAACGGTCTCGGACTGCGGCTCAACCCCGGCGACAGCGTCGAATACCGCCACTGCGCCGTCCAGCACGCGCATCGAACGTTCCACCTCGATGGTGAAATCGACATGGCCGGGTGTGTCGATGATGTTGACGCGATGGTCTTTCCAAAAACAGGTCGTCGCTGCCGAAGTGATGGTGATGCCGCGTTCCTGCTCCTGCTCCATAAAGTCCATGGTGGCGGCGCCGTCATGGACTTCGCCGATCTTGTGGCTCTTGCCGGTGTAATAGAGGATACGCTCGGTCGTGGTGGTCTTGCCCGCGTCGATATGCGCGGCGATACCGATATTGCGATAGCGTTCGAGCGGCGTGATGCGAGGCATGAGACTTACCAGCGGTAATGCGAGAAGGCGCGGTTGGCGTCGGCCATTTTGTGGGTGTCCTCGCGCTTCTTGACGGCACTGCCACGATTGTTGGCGGCATCCACCAACTCGCCCGATAGGCGCCCGGTCATGGTCGGCTCGTTGCGCGCGCGCGCGGCGGTGATCAGCCAGCGGATGGCAAGCGCCCTGGAGCGGTCGGCGCGCACTTCCACCGGCACCTGATAGGTTGCGCCGCCGACGCGGCGGGAGCGCACTTCCAACGACGGGGCCACATTGCGCAGTGCCTCATGAAACAGCACCAGCGGATCCTGTTTGGTCTTGGCCGCGATGGAGTCGAACGCGCCATAAACGATGCCCTCTGCGGCCGATTTCTTGCCGTCATACATCAGACTGTTCATGAATTTGGCGATGACGAGATCGCCGAACTTGGCGTCCGGTGTGATTTCGCGGCGTTCGGCGCGGTGGCGGCGGGACATGTTCTGGCTCCTCGCTTATTTGGGTCGCTTCGCGCCGTAGAGCGAACGGCGTTGCTTGCGATCCTTGACGCCCTGGGTGTCGAGCACGCCACGAATGATGTGATAGCGCACGCCCGGCAGGTCCTTCACGCGGCCGCCGCGGATCAACACCACGCTGTGTTCCTGAAGATTGTGGCCTTCGCCAGGTATATAGGTGAGCGCCTCATAGCCGTTGGTCAGCCGCACCTTGGCGACCTTGCGCAGCGCAGAGTTCGGCTTCTTGGGTGTCGTGGTGTAGACGCGGGTGCAGACCGCCCGCTTTTGCGGGCAGTGCTGAAGCGCCGGCACCTTGTTGCGCTTCGGCTTTTCGCCCCGCGGCTTGCGGATCAACTGGTTGATCGTGGGCATTCTCTTCCTCTTGTCATTCCCGACACGGGACGAACGAAACTCAAAAAACGGACGCCGGGGACATTTGCCCCGGTCCGAACCCAGCGGAGGACTGAGAGGTCAAGGCCTCCAAGTCGCGCGTCTTAAGCTCTTAAACTGACTTTCCAGCAGCGTTTTTGCGCAACACGCGCAGACGGCCTGCTCTGAAGGTGGGGCCTTATATCCAGGGGGTCCCAAAGGGTCAAGCGGCTAGGTAAGGATATTTCAATCCTTGGCCGCAGGAATGTTTACGTAATACACATAAATCCGTTCCCGCTCAGTCGAACAGATCGAAGCGCGTCCCCGCCACCCGTGCTTCATGTTCCAGCAGCTTGCGTTTGAGCGGCAGGCCTCCGCCATAGCCGGTGAGAGAACCGTCGCTGCCGATCACCCGATGGCAGGGCACGACCAAGGCAATGGGATTGGCGCCATTGGCTGCTCCCACGGCGCGAGCGGAATCGGGATGGCCGATCTTCTTTGCGATTGCGCCATAGCTGGTGGTGGTGCCGAAAGGGATGTCCAGCAACGCCTTCCAGACCCGCTTGTTGAACTCCGGTCCTTCAGCCGCAAGCTCGAAATCGAAATCGCGGCGCTCGCCATTGGCATATTGGGTCACTTGGCGCTGTACTTCGGCCAGTTTCTTTTCACTCTTCTGCGCTTCGGGATCGACCTTTTCCGCCCCTTTGGCGCGCAGATTGAAGCGCAACAGACAGCCGTCCTGGTCAACCCAGGCCGCGAAAGTCTGGAACGGGGATTCGATGATGCTCCAATAGCGGTTGGTCATGACGCCTCCTTGAGAACCGGTTCTTTCAGATATGTCCAGAGATGCATGGTGGCGAGGCTGCGATGGGGCGCGAAGGCGCTCATCAGCCGAGCGGTGCGCTCGGCGTCAGGCCGTTCGGGGAGCTTGTGCAGCCGCTGCAGCGCCGTTGCCAGCGCGCTATCGCCCACTGGAGCGGCATCGGCGAAGCCGCCCCGCAGCATGGCGTAGCGCGCCGTCCACAGTCCGATGCCCCGTTGGGCCGTCAGTTTCTTTTCCGCGGCGACGGCGGAGCCTTCGGGCAGCTTTTCGATATCCAGCTCGCCCTTCGCAACCGCCGCCGCGGCGTCGATCAGATAGCGCGCCTTCGAACGGGAATAGCGCCGCGCGTTCAGGGTACTCACATCGAGATTGGCAACCCGTTCCGGGGTGGGATGGGCGCGCATGCCATCGGACGCATCCTCGCCGGCCAGTTCAACAATTTCGCGGCGCAGGCTGCTGGCGAATTTGATATTGATCTGCTGGCCGATAATCGCCCAGCACAACGCGTCGAACCCGGTCGGCAGCAACGGCAGGCGCAGGCCCTTGCGCCGCGACGCGAAGGCGGCATGACGGGTTTCAAACTGGGTTACTTCGTAGGTCAGGCCCAGCATACGCAGCGCCGCGCCATGCAACGTCGCCATGCTTTCCCGGCCGAGTTTGTGCCCGGCATGGACTTTCGCCCAGACATTCTCGCGTTCCAGGGTCAATTCCAGTACCGCCGGACCATCCGGTGTGGAAAGTGCCTTCCAGATGCGATTGCCGTCGCTGCGTTCCATGCGGCCTTGCGGATCGCGGCCATGATAGGCGAGCACTTCCAGCGCCCGATAGGCAGGCGGCAGTTGCAACATGAACACTTCGGCACCATCCAGCGCGCGGTACGCGCCGGGGGTCATGCGCATCTGGGCGAGAAACTGGCGGTGGAATACCGACTCCGACTCGAACCCCGCGGCGAAGCCGATATCGACGACCTTGTCCTTCAGGTTCAAAAGATCGCGGGCGGCATGCCGGACCCGCATCCGCCGCAGCCATTGGGCGGGCGCCAGATGCGCATGGTCGCGGAACAGGTCGCCCAGCTTCGAAAGACTGACTCCGGCGGCGCGCGCGAGCGCCGACGCATCGGAAAAATCCTCCGGCGCGGCGACAACACGGGCGGCAAGACCTTCGAACAGCGCAACATTCTCGTCTTCGCCCTTGTAGTAAAGGTCGGGGCGACAGCGCTTGCAGGCGCGCAGGCCCGCGGCTTTCGCTTCGGTCTCGCTGGTGAACAGACGCACATTTTCCGGCTTGGGCGGGCGCGCGGGGCATGACGGCAGACAATAGATGCCGGTGGTCAGGACGCCGATAATGAATTTGCCGTCAAAGCGGCCTTCGCGGGCTTCGGCACGGTTCCAGGAAAAGGGCTTGGGTAGTGTCATGAGGACAATATAGGTGCTCGGTGGCCAGCGTGCCTCCTGTTTTCACCGTTGGATGTTGGAGCGACCGCCCAACAGGCCGGGCGCGCTGCGCCAGGCCGGCGTTAAGTTCCTGAACTTCTTGCACGAGCGCGCTCGACCACCTGGCAGCTTTCAACTCATCTCTGAGCGAGATGCGCTCAAGAATGTTCTGCTTCTGGTGCCGGCATTTCCCCTTTAGCGGGAATGACAAGGAAAAAGGGCCGCTGTCGCCAGCGGCCCTTTTCGAGGTTGAATTCCTGTTCATACGCTGTCGCTATGAACTCGCGGAATGACAATTAAGAGCTACTCAGCCGCTGTCGCAGGCGCCTCCAATTGCGCCACGGGCTGGTTGGCCGCCGCTTCCGCCTGGATCGCCTTGTCGCGTTCGGTCGCGATATGGCGCAGGCGGGCGATGGCGCCGCCAGTGCCGGCCGGAATGAGACGTCCGACGATGACGTTCTCCTTCAGGCCTTCCAGCATGTCGACCTTGCCGTTCACCGCCGCATCGGTGAGGACGCGCGTGGTTTCCTGGAATGACGCCGCCGAGAACACCGAGCGGGTCTGGAGCGACGCCTTGGTGATGCCGAGCAGGATGGCGCGGCCATCGGCGGGCTTGTGGCCATCCTCGATCGCCTTCCGGTTGGCTTCTTCCAGCTCTGCGGCATCGACATGCTCGCCGGCGATCAGGGTGGTCTCGCCGCCGTCGATGATCTCCAGCTTCTGCATCATCTGGCGGCAGATCACCTCGATGTGCTTGTCGTTGATCTTCACGCCTTGCAGGCGATAGACGTCCTGGATTTCCTTGACCAGATAGGTGGCCAGTTCCTCCATGCCCTTGATGCGCAGGATGTCGTGCGGCGAAGGATTGCCTTCGACGATATAATCGCCCTTCTCCACATAATCGCCCTCGCGCACGCTGATATGCTTGCCCTTGGGGATCAAGTATTCCGTGGGTTCGAGCTTGTCGTTCTTCGGCTTGACGATGACGCGACGCTTGTTCTTGTAGTCCTTGCCGAACTCCACGAAGCCGTCGGATTCCGCCAGCACCGCCGCTTCCTTGGGCTTGCGCGCCTCGAACAGTTCCGCCACCCGCGGCAGACCGCCGGTGATGTCACGGGTCTTGGCGCCCTCGGTCGGCACACGCGCCAGCACGTCACCGGCACGGACCTGTGAGCCGTCTTCCACCGACAGGATGGCGTCGGGCGAAATCGCGTAACGCGCCTCGCCGCCTGCCGGCAGTGCGATCATCTTTCCCTTCTTGTCGAGGATGACGAGGGTCGGACGCAGCTCGGGCGCGTTTTTCGAGCTCGTGCCGCGGCTGTCCGTCACCACCTTGCTGGAAACGCCGGTCTTTTCGTCCGACACTTCGCGCACCGTGACGCCGAACACCAGATCCTCGTACTTCACCGTGCCTTCCACATCGGTCAGCACCGGAAGCGCATTGGGATTCCACTCGGCGATGCGGTCGCCTCGCTTGACGGTGGCACCTTCGTCCACCTTCAGTCGCGCGCCATAGGTGACGCGGTAGGTGGCGCGTTCCTGGCCCTTGGCGTCGGTGATCACCACCTGCATGTTGCGGCCCATCGCGATCAGCTCACCGTCGGTATTCTTGACGATGTTGCGGTTCACGATCTTCACTTTGCCGTCATAGCTGGCTTCGATCTTGGACTGGCCCGCAACCTGCGCCGCGCCGCCGATATGGAAGGTGCGCATGGTGAGCTGGGTACCCGGCTCGCCGATCGACTGGGCGGCGATCACGCCGACCGCCTCGCCGATATTGACCGGCGTGCCGCGTGCGAGATCGCGGCCATAGCATTTGCCACACACGCCCTCCGGCAGTTCGCAGGTCAGCACCGAACGTACCCGAACCTTCTGGACGTGCGCCGCCTCGATCTTCTCGGCGGTATCCTCCGTCACTTCCTTGCCGCGCTTCAAGAGAATCTCGCCAGTGTCGGGGTGCTTGACGTCCTCCGCGGCGGTGCGGCCCAGGATACGCTCGGTGAGCGAAGCCACGACCTGGCCGCCATCGATCTCGGCCTGGACCGTGACGCCCTTCTTGGTGCCGCAGTCTTCCGCCGTGATGATGCAGTCATTGGCTACGTCCACCAGACGGCGGGTCAAATAGCCCGAATTCGCCGTCTTGAGCGCCGTATCGGCCAGGCCCTTGCGAGCGCCGTGGGTGGAGTTGAAATACTCCAGCACGGTGAGGCCTTCCTTGAAGTTCGACAGGATCGGCGTCTCGATGATCGAGCCGTCGGGACGGGCCATCAGCCCGCGCATGCCGGCAAGTTGCTTCATCTGCTGCGGCGAGCCGCGGGCGCCGGAATGGCTCATCATATAGATGGAGTTCATCTCCTCCACCCGGCCCGTTTCCGGGTCGATGCGTGGCTCGGAAATTTCCTTCATCATCTCGGCCGCGACCAGGTCGGTGCATTTCGACCAAGTGTCGACGACGAGATTGTACTTCTCTTTGTCGGTGGTCAGACCATCCTGATATTGCTGCTCATATTCGCGCACCCGGTGGCGGGTGTCGTCGATCAGCTTCTGCTTGGAGGCCGGCACCACCATGTCGTCCTTTCCGAAGGAGATGCCCGCCTTGCAGGCTTCGCGGAAGCCCAGCGCCATCAGCGCGTCGGCGAACAGCACAGTCTCCTTCTGCCCGCAGTGACGATAAACCTCGTCGATCAGTTGGCTGATCTCCTGCTTGCGCAACAGCCGGTTGACCAATTCGAACGGGATCTTGGGATGGCGGGGCAGAATATCGGCGATCAGCATGCGGCCCGGGGTGGAATCCACCCGCCGGGTCACCGGCTTGCCTTCGGCATCGACCGTCTTGTAGCGCGCCTTGATCTTGGTGTGCAGGGTGACGCTATTCGAGAACAAAGCGTGCTCGATCTCGCCGATATCGTTGAATACCATGCCTTCGCCGGGTTCCTTGGCACGTTCCTGCGACAGGTAGTAGAGGCCAAGCACGATATCCTGGGTCGGCACGATGATCGGCTTGCCGTTGGCGGGGCTGAGAATATTGTTGGTCGACATCATCAACACCCGCGCTTCCAGCTGAGCTTCCAGGCTCAGCGGGATATGCACGGCCATCTGGTCCCCATCGAAGTCGGCATTGAAAGCGGTGCAGACCAGTGGGTGAAGCTGGATCGCCTTGCCTTCGATCAGGACCGGCTCGAACGCCTGGATGCCCAGGCGATGCAATGTGGGCGCGCGGTTGAGCAGGATAGGATGCTCGCGGATCACCTCTTCCAGGATATCCCAGACTTCCGGCTTCTCCTTCTCGACCAGCTTCTTGGACTGCTTGACGGTCTGGCTGAAACCCTTGGCCTCAAGCCGCGCATAGATGAACGGCTTGAACAGCTCCAGCGCCATCTTCTTGGGCAGGCCCGCTTGGTGCAGCTTCAGCTCCGGCCCGACCACGATCACCGAGCGGCCGGAATAGTCCACGCGTTTGCCCAAGAGATTCTGGCGGAAACGGCCCTGCTTGCCCTTGAGCATGTCGGCCAGCGATTTCAGCGGACGCTTGTTGGCGCCGGTGATGACGCGGCCGCGGCGGCCATTGTCGAACAGCGCGTCCACCGATTCCTGCAGCATGCGCTTTTCGTTGCGCACGATGATGTCGGGCGCCTTGAGCTCGATCAGGCGCTTGAGACGATTGTTGCGGTTGATGACGCGGCGATAAAGATCGTTGAGGTCGGAGGTGGCGAAGCGGCCGCCGTCCAGCGGCACCAGCGGGCGCAGCTCGGGCGGGATTACCGGCACCACCTGCAGGATCATCCATTCCGGGCGGTTGCCGGAATCGATGAAGGCTTCCGCCACCTTAAGGCGCTTAACCAGTTTCTTTTGCTTTTCGCCTCCGGGGGCGTCCGCCACGGCGGCGCGGATCTCGTCGCGCAGTTTTTCCAGGTCTATGGCGCCAAGCAGCTTGCGGATCGCTTCGGCGCCGATCTCGGCCGTGAAGCTGTCATTGCCGTATTCGTCCTGGGCCTTGTAGAACTCGTCTTCGGTCAGAAGCTGGCGGTCGGCGAGCGGGGTCAGGCCGGGCTCGATGACGATATAGTTCTCGAAATAGAGAACCCGTTCCAGGTCCTTCAAGGTCATGTCGAGGATCAGGCCGATGCGCGACGGCAGCGACTTGAGGAACCAGATATGCGCCACCGGCGAGGCCAGTTCGATATGGCCCATGCGGTCGCGGCGCACCTTCTGCACCGTCACCTCGACGCCGCACTTCTCGCAGACGATGCCTTTGTATTTCATGCGCTTGTACTTGCCGCAAAGGCATTCGTAATCCTTCACCGGCCCGAAGATGCGGGCACAGAACAGCCCGTCCCGCTCCGGCTTGAAGGTGCGATAGTTGATCGTTTCCGGTTTCTTGATCTCGCCATGACTCCAGCGCAGGATCTGGTCCGGGCTGGCGAGCGAAATCTTGATGCGGTCGAAGGCGGGAATCTCCTTCTGCTGACCGAAGACATTCATCAGCTCTTGATTCATACGAGCTCCTTTAAACCTTGTCATGGCCGGGCAACCCGTAGGGCGCGACCGGCCATCCATTTCGCCGCAAACTGGCGGCATCAGTTCATTCTCGACCCATGGATGGCCGGCCCCTTTCAATCAAAAGACCGGGCCGGCCATGAATGGATGTGTTGCAAGCGGTTACGTCGTAGGTCCGTTGACCAACTCCACATTGAGCGACAGCGAGCGCATTTCCTTGACCAGCACGTTGAAGGACTCCGGAATGCCGGCTTCGAACGTGTCCTCGCCGCGCACGATGGCTTCGTACACCTTGGTGCGGCCGGCCACGTCGTCCGACTTGACGGTGAGGATTTCCTGCAAGGTGTAGGCGGCGCCATAGGCTTCCAATGCCCAGACTTCCATCTCGCCAAAACGCTGGCCGCCGAACTGCGCCTTGCCGCCCAGCGGCTGCTGAGTGACGAGCGAATAGGGGCCGATCGAACGGGCGTGGATCTTGTCGTCCACCAGATGGTTGAGCTTGAGCATATAGATGTAGCCCACCGTGACCGGACGTGTGAAGGCGTCGCCGGTGCGGCCGTCGAACAGCTTCACCTGGCCGGAACGGGTCAGCCCAGCCTGGTCCAGCATGTCGACAATGTCATGCTCCTTTGCGCCGTCGAACACTGGCGTGGCGATCGGAACGCCCGGACGGAGATTTTCTGCCAGTTCCACCAGCCCGGCTTCGTCGATCTGGCCCAGCCGCTCGTCATTGTCATAGACATGACGCAACTGGCGGCGCAGGGGCTCATATTTGCCGTCGCGCTTGACCTTATCGAGCATGTCGCCGATCTGTCGGCCGAGACCCGAACAGGCCCAACCCAGATGGGTTTCCAGAATCTGGCCGACATTCATCCGGCTGGGCACGCCCAGCGGATTTAGCACCACATCGACCGCGGTACCGTCCTCCAGATGTGGCATGTCCTCGATCGGCACGATGCGGCTGATCACGCCCTTGTTGCCATGCCGGCCGGCCATCTTGTCGCCCGGCTGCAGCTTGCGCTTCACCGCCACGAACACCCGCACCATCTTCATCACGCCGGGCGCCAGCTCATCGCCACGGCGCAGCTTCTCCACCTTGTCGGCGAAGCGCTTGTCGAGCCGCGACTTCGATTCGTCATATTGCTGGCGCAGGCCCTCGATCTCGGCCATCGCCTTCTCGTTCCGCAGGCCGATCTGCCACCATTGGTGACGCGGAATGGTGTCCAGCACGTTTTGCATGATCTTGGTGTCCGCCGCCATGCCCTTGGGGCCGCTTGCCGCGGTCTTGTTCAACAGGATTTCGGACAGACGCGCGAAGATGTTGCGCTCCAGGATAGAGAGCTCGTCGTCACGGTCTTCCGCCAGGCGTTCCTCCTCGGCGCGCTCGATCGACATGGCGCGCTGGTCCTTGTCGACTCCATGGCGATTGAACACCCGCACTTCGACGATGGTGCCGGTAACGCCCGGCGGCACACGCAAGCTGGTGTCGCGCACATCGGCCGCTTTCTCGCCGAAGATGGCACGCAGCAGCTTTTCTTCCGGGGTCATCGGGGTTTCGCCCTTGGGCGTCACCTTGCCGACCAGAATGTCGCCCGCCAGCACCTCGGCGCCGATATAGACGATGCCCGCCTCGTCCAGATTCTTGAGATTCTCCTCGCCGACATTGGGAATATCGCGGGTGATCTCCTCCGGACCCAGCTTGGTGTCGCGCGCCATGGTCTCGAATTCCTCGATATGGATCGAGGTGAAGACATCGTCGCGGACAATGCGCTCGGAGATGAGGATGGAATCCTCAAAATTGTAGCCGTTCCAGGGCATGAACGCGACCAGCGCGTTCTTGCCCAGCGCCAACTCGCCCAACTGGGTGGACGGGCCGTCGCAGACGATATCGCCCTTCCTGACGACATCGCCCACCTTCACCAGCGGACGCTGATTGATGCAGGTCGAGGCATTGGAGCGCTGGAACTTGCGCAGGCGATAGATGTCGATGCCCGGCTTGGTGGGATCGGTCTCTTCCGTGGCGCGGATGACGATGCGGGTGGCGTCCACCTGATCGACCACGCCCGTACGGCGCGCCGCGATAGCGGAACCGGAATCGCGGGCGACGACTTCTTCCATGCCGGTGCCGACCAGGGGCGCTTCCGGACGCAGCAGGGGCACGGCCTGGCGCTGCATGTTGGAACCCATCAACGCGCGGTTGGCGTCGTCATTCTCCAGGAACGGCACCAGGGCCGCGGCCACCGAGACAAGTTGCTTGGGCGACACGTCGATGAACTGTACCTGGTCGGGTATGGTCATCACGAAATTTCCGCCCTTGCGGCAGGAAACGAGCTCGTCGGTCAGCCGGTTGCGGCTGTCGATGGTCGCGTTGGCCTGGGCGATGGTGTATTTCGCCTCTTCCATCGCCGACAGATAGACCACCTCGTCCGTCAGGTGCTTGTTCACCACCTTGCGATACGGGCTTTCGATGAAGCCGTATTTGTTGATCCGCGCGAAGGTCGCCAGGCTGTTGATCAGGCCGATATTGGGGCCTTCCGGCGTCTCGATCGGGCAGATGCGGCCATAATGGGTAGGGTGAACGTCGCGCACCTCGAAGCCCGCGCGTTCGCGGGTTAAGCCGCCCGGTCCCAGCGCCGACATGCGCCGCTTGTGAGTCAACTCCGACAGGGGATTCTGCTGGTCCATGAACTGGGAAAGCTGCGAGGAGCCGAAGAACTCCCGCACCGCCGCCGCAACCGGCTTGGCATTGATCAGATCATGCGGCATCACCGTGTCGATATCGACCGCGCTCATGCGTTCCTTGATCGCGCGCTCCATGCGCAACAGTCCGACGCGGAACTGGTTCTCCATCAACTCGCCCACCGAACGCACCCGGCGGTTGCCAAGATTGTCGATGTCGTCGATTTCGCCACGCCCGTCGCGCAGTTCCACCAGTGCCTTGAGGATGGCAAGAATATCTTCCTTGCGCAGCACCCGCATCGTATCGGGCGCATCCAGGCCCATGCGCATATTCATCTTGACCCGGCCGACCGCCGACAAGTCGTAGCGCTCGGAATCGAAGAACAACTGGCCGAACAGGGTCTCGGCGGTATCGAGGGTGGGCGGCTCGCCCGGACGCATCACGCGATAGATGTCGATCAGCGCCTGCTCGCGGCTGTGGTTCTTGTCCACCGCCAGAGTGTTGCGGATATAGGGACCGATATTGATGGTGTCGATGTTCAACACTTCCACGTCATGGAAGCCCGCTTCCGCCAGCGAGGCCAGGCTGTCGGCGGTCAGTTCGTCGCCAGCCTCGACATAGATCTCTCCCGATTCTGGATTGACCATGTCGAGCGCCGAATAGCGGCCGATCAGTTCGTCTTCCTGCAGCGCGACATTCTTGACGCCTTCTTCCTGCAGCTTGCGCAAGGCGCGCACGGTGATCTTGCCGCCCGCTTCCAGGATGACGTCGCCGGTCTTGGCGTTCTTCCATTCGCTTTGCGTCCTGGCGGTGCGCATCCAGCCCGCATCCAGCGCGGTGGTCCAGCTTCCGTCCTTCTGACGCTTGAACGCGATCTTGCTGTAGAAATAGCCGAGGATTTCTTCCTGGGTCAGGCCCAGGGCATAGAGCAAGGTCGTTGCCGGAAGCTTGCGGCGGCGGTCGATGCGCACATGCACGATATCCTTGGCGTCGAATTCGAAATCGAGCCACGAGCCGCGATAGGGAATGACGCGGGCGGCAAAGAGAAGCTTGCCGCTGGAATGGGTCTTGCCCTTGTCATGGTCGAAAAACACGCCTGGCGAGCGGTGCATCTGGGAGACGATGACACGCTCGGTGCCGTTGACGACGAAGGTGCCGTTCTCGGTCATGAACGGCACGTCGCCCATATAGACGTCCTGTTCCTTGATGTCCTTGACCGACCTGGCGCCGGTCTCCTGATCCACATCGAACACGATCAGGCGCAGGGTCACTTTCAGCGGTGCGGCATAGGTCATGGAGCGCTGCTGGCACTCCTCGACGTCGTATTTGGGCTCTTCGAAGTGATAATCGACATATTCGAGCAGCGAGGACTCCGAGAAGTCCTTGATCGGGAACACCTGACGGAACACGGTCTCGAGCCCCTCGTCCCGGCGGCCTTCGCCGGGCTTAACCAACTGGAGGAACTGGTCATAGGACGTGCGCTGAACCTCGATAAGGTTGGGCATCTGCGCGATCTCGACGATTTTGCCGAAATTCCTGCGAAGCCTTTTGCGTCCGGTGAAAGAGAGAGTCATCAGGATCCTTTACGGCCGATAAGCCGTTACTTGGGGCCTTTGGTTTCCGGGGGCGGGAACCAGCAGTTTCAAACCAATGGCAAGTACCGCCTGCCCCTTCGGTGGGCGAATCACCGAAGGGGGGCGGGTTAACGAAATATGCACGACCTCGAGGTTTTTCAATCCGAGGAAGTCTCCTTACTTCAACTCGACCTTCGCACCGGCGTCTTCGAGCTGTTTCTTGATCTTGGCGGCCTCGTCCTTGGAGACGTCCACTTTCACTTCTTTGGGCGCGCCTTCGACCAGGTCCTTGGCTTCCTTGAGGCCAAGACCCGTGATCGCACGCACTTCCTTGATCACATTGATCTTCTTATCGCCGGCGGCGGCTAGGACGACGGTGAACTCGGTCTTCTCCACAGCAGGAGCGGCGACCGCGCCCGCCGGAGCCGCGGCTGCGACGGGAGCGGCGGCTGAAACGCCCCACTTCTCTTCCAGCAACTTCGCCAAGTCTGCGGCCTCCAGAACAGTCAGTGTGGATAGGTCGTCGACAAGCTTTTCAATCTTTGACATTTCTAAGTTCCTTCGATGGTTCGGGTTTGGATGTTTACTGTGTAATTGTCGCTATTACGCGGCATCTTTCTTGGAATAGGCGCTGATCACGCGGGCAAGCTGACCGGCGGGGGCCTGCAGGATCCCGGCAATCTTGGTTGCGGGCGCCTGGATTAGCCCGACGATCTTGGCCCTCAGCTCGTCGAGCGACGGCAAGGCTGCGAGGGCTTTCACGCCCGCTGCATCCAGCGCCATCGTTCCCACCGATCCGCCCAGGATGACAAGCTTGTCATTGTCCTTGGCATAGGCAGCCGCCACCTTCGAAGCGGCAACCGGATCATCGCTGACGGCGATGCCGGTCGGCCCCTTGAAAAGCTGCGAAATACCTTCAATCGGCGTTCCTTTCAGAGCGCGCACCGCCAGACGGTTCTTGGCCACACGAAATGACGCCCCGTTCGCGCGCATGCGGCCCCGAAGGTCGTTCATTTGAGCCACCGTCATGCCGGAATAGTGGGCGACCACCACGGAGCCGGCCTTCGTGAAGACGCCGTTCAAGTCTTCGACGACTTCCGCCTTTTTGGCTTTTTCCACTTTGCTCTCCTAACGTCGGCCAAAGTGACGATCCTTTGGCCAACCCTGTTGCTCGAAACGCTGCCCCAGGGTCCAAACCCGAAACGGCGAGGTTGCCCTCACAAATCCGGTTTCATTCCCTGTCTGCACCGGAGAATTTTAAGTCCGCCTCCTTGGCCTTGCGGCCCGTTGGGGACTCCGGTGGTCTCGGACAGTCCCGGCGATCGTCCGCCGGAATTCCTTAGAACTTGTCATGGCCGGGCAGCCGAAGGGCACGACCCGACCACCCAACTTCTTTACGCCACGCCACCCGCGCCGACCGACGCCAGCGTGATCTTCACGCCGGGACCCATGGTCGAGGAGAGGGAAATCTTCTTCATGTAGTGGCCCTTTGCTCCACTCGGCTTGGCTTTCATCACGCTGTCGACGAAAGCCTTCACATTGGCGATGATGGCGTCTTCGGTGAAGCTCGCCTTGCCGATGCCGGCCTGGACGATGCCCGCTTTCTCGACACGGAATTCCACCGCGCCGCCCTTGGCATCCTTAATCGCCTGGGTGACATCCATCGTCACAGTGCCGACCTTGGGGTTGGGCATCAGGTTGCGAGGGCCGAGCACTTTGCCCAGCCGGCCGACAATGCCCATCATGTCCGGAGTGGCGATGCAGCGGTCGAAATCGATCACGCCCTTGTTCACCTGTTCGGCCAGATCTTCCGCACCCACGATGTCGGCGCCCGCTTTTTTCGCCTCTTCGGCCTTGGCGCCCTTGGCGAACACCGCGACCCGCAAACTGCGGCCGGTGCCGGATGGTAGCGAAACCACGCCGCGCACCATCTGGTCGGCATGGCGGGGATCGACGCCCAGGTTGAGCGACACTTCGATGGTCTCATCGAACTTGGCGGTGGCCCGCGCCTTCACCAGCTTCACGGCCTCTTCGACCGCATAACTTTTATTGGGGTCCACACCGTCGGACGCTTTCTTGAACCGCTTGGAAATAGCCATGGTGCTCAGTCCCTCACCGTGATGCCCATCGAGCGGGCGCTGCCTTCGATCATCAGCATCGCATTCTCGACATCGTTGGCGTTGAGGTCTTTCATCTTGGCGGTCGCGATCTCGCGTACCTGCGCCCGGGTCACGCTGCCGGCCGGGGCTATGCCCGGACTCTTGGAGCCGGAGGACAGCTTGGCCGCCTTCTTGAGAAAATAGGACGCGGGCGGGGTCTTCATCTCGAAGGTGAAGCTCTTGTCCGAGAACACGGTGATGGTGACCGGAATCGGCATGCCTTTTTCCTGGTCCTGGGTCTTGGCGTTGAAGTTCTTGCAGAACTCCATGATGTTGAGACCACGCTGGCCCAGCGCCGGACCAATGGGCGGCGAGGGATTTGCAGAGCCGGCCGGCACCTGCAATTTGATATAGCCGGTTATTTTCTTCGCCACGTCCGTTCCGCCTCCTTAGCGGGTTGGGGTTCAAGCGGGACTGGCTGTCCCTCCCCTCGTTGAAACTTTTCATGGCCGGCCAGCGTCAGCGCGAGCCGGCCATCCAACTACACTTTCTCGACCTGGGTGTATTCCAGTTCGACCGGCGTCGCGCGGCCGAAGATGCTGACCGCCACTTTCAGGCGCGAGCGGTCCTCGTCCACCTCTTCCACCGTGCCGGTGAAGGACGTGAAGGGACCGTCTGCCACCCGCACCTGTTCGCCAATCTCAAAGTTGATGGTGGATTTGGGATGCTCGGCCCCTTCCGTCACCTGGTTGAGGATACGGTCCACCTCACCCTGGCGCAGCGGCATCGGCTTGTTGTTCTGACCCAGGAAGCCTGTCACCTTGGCGACATTCTTGACCAGGTGATAGACCTCATCGGTCAGCTTGGCGTGCAGCAGCACGTAGCCGGGCAGGAATTTGCGCTCGGAATTGACCTTCTGACCGCGCCGCACCTCGATCACGTCTTCTGTCGGCACGATCACTTCGGCGACATAGTCCTCAAGGTCCTGGATCTTGGCCTGACGGCGGATTTCCTCGGACACCTTCTTCTCGAAATTCGAGTAGGTGTGGACGATGTACCACTTGGCGTCGGCGTGAGCTTTCGTTCCGGCTTCGCTCATTGTTTCACACATCCGATCAGCAGGCATTCGCCGTATTGCAGAATAAAATCCACGATCGCGAAGAAGACCATGGTCAGGCCCACCATGATGAAAACCATCAAGGTGGTAAGCCAGGTTTCCTTCCAGCTCGGCCAGGTGACCTTCTTGGTCTCGCGGCGCACCTGCTGGATGAATTCGACCAGGCCGACACGGCGCGGCGCGGGCGGCTCCGCGTCGCCTCCTTCCGTCATCGCATTTTTCGTCAATTCAGCCATATCGTTTCTTCAGTCGCTTTGGCAGGAGTGGAGGGATTCGAACCCACGGCCCTCGGTTTTGGAGACCGATGCTCTACCAACTGAGCTACACTCCTAAACCTGTCATGGCCGGGCAGCGAACGTCAGCGAAGCGCGACCCGGCCATCCATTGCTCCTATTTCAAAATTTTTGCGACGACGCCGGCGCCGACGGTGCGTCCGCCTTCGCGGATGGCGAAGCGCAGCTTCTCTTCCATCGCGATCGGCACGATCAACTCCACCTCCACCGACACATTGTCACCCGGCATCACCATCTCCGTCCCCGCCGGAAGCTTGACGATCCCCGTCACGTCCGTGGTC
>DATATP010000111.1:0-1992 GCA_036268715.1 Rhizomicrobium sp.
GTGAACAAAACGAGCCTAACCGCCCGCCTGACCCGCGGCAGCGACAACCCGGTCGATGAACCCTTGCGTGCTGCCCAAATAATTCCCCGGGTCGATCAGCCGCTCGATCGCCGCCCGGTCGAGCCGTTCGGACACCGCCGGATCCCGCTCCAGCGCATCGGCCAGCGGGATTTTCTGGGTCAATGCGACGTCGCAGGCGTGCTTGACGACATGATGCGCCTCACCCCGCCCGAGGACCGGCGCCAACCCCATCATCACCGCCTCCGACACGATCAACCCATGAGTGACACCCAGGTTCGCCCGCATCCGCTCGGCATCGATCACCATCCCCTCGGCAATGGCCCGCGTGTGCAGCAGCGCGCCATGCGTCAGCACAAACGCCTGCGGCAACGCCAGCGCCTCCGCCTGCCACGGGCCGGTCGCCCGCTCATGATCCTGCGCCATCGCGCCCAGCATCACCGGCACCAGCCCCTGCACCATGCGCGAGGCGGCCAGGATGTATTCCGACGCAATCGGATTGCGCTTCTGCGGCATGGTGGACGACGCGCCACGGCCCGCGACATAAGGTTCGGCGACCTCACCCACTTCGGTCTGCGCCAGCAGGATGATGTCGGTGGCGATCTTCGCCAGCGTGCCCGACACCAGGCCCAGGAAGCCGACCGTTTCGGCCAGCGCGTCGCGGCAGACATGCCAGGGGGCAAGCGGCGCGCCCAGCCCCAGTTCCGCCGCCAGCGCCTCCATCACCGCAAGCCCCTGGTCACCCAGTGAGGCCAGCGTGCCCGCCGCGCCGGCGAATTCCACCATCTGCACGCGCGCTCGGATCTGCTTCAGCCGCTCCAGATGCGCCAGGAACGGCATCGCCCAGACCGCGCATTTCAGCCCGAACGTGACCGGCAACGCCTGCTGCAGATGCGTCCGGCCCGCCATGACGGTGCCGCGGTGCCTGTCCGCCTGCGCCGCAAGCGCACGAAGAATCTGCGCCAGTTCGGCCTCGATCAGGTCGAGCCCATCGCGCACCTGTAAAACCGTCGCCGTGTCCATGATGTCCTGCGTGGTGGCACCCCAATGCGTCCACGCACCGGCGTCCCCGGCGGCTTTCGACAGGCCGGCCACCAGCCCGACCACCGGATAGCCGACATTGCGCGCGCTGGCGGCGAGGTCCTCGGTCCGCAGGTTCTCGAATTTCGCCGCCGCGATGATGGTTGCCGCGGCATCGGCGGGAATGATGCCCAGGCGGCCCTGCACGCGGGCGAGCGCCGCTTCGACGTCCAGCATGCGCTGGAAATAAGCGGTTTCGTCAAACACCGCACGCATGGCATCGCTGCCGTAGAGCGTACCGAGGATCGGGCTGTCGGCGGGATTGACGGGCATGGCGGGCACTCCGGCTGGAGCGTGATGACCGGAGGCGGAATCGCCGGAGGTCTGAATCACGCGATCAAACAAACGACGCGGCGGTTTAGCCGGACCGCATCACCGGATGCAACCGGGGGCTAACGGCAGCAGTCATCCTCGCTACCGGCGGCGGTGGCGTACTGGCCGCCGCTGTCATAGCGATCGTGGTGGCGCACCCAGTCGGTCATATTGCCGCGCGGCCCGGTTTCGTCGCGGCCTTTCGGCACCACGTCCAGAAAATGGTAGGTACCCAAAAGAAGTTCGTTGCCCCGCCCAAAGGACGAGTAGGTGTGGAACACGCGGCCGTTGTCATCTTTGTAGAACACGCTGATCCCGGGCATCTCATCGCACTGGAACGCCTGCATTTCATAATTGTAGTAAACCCGGCCGGCTTCGGCTTCCTCCGGCGTGAACGACACATGGAAGTCATGGTTGAAATCGCTTCCGTGCGACGACGCCCATTTGAAGCGCCAACCCATTCGTTGCTTGAACGCCTGAATTTCCCCCAGCTTCGCGCGCGACACGCATACCAGGGTCACGTCGCGCTGGCCCAGATGCAGGTTCGCGCCGTCGATATGATCGGCGAGGAATGAACAACTG
>DATATP010000112.1:0-7161 GCA_036268715.1 Rhizomicrobium sp.
CTGCCGGCTGTGGGACTTGCAAACCAACGAGAAGCTGGACAAAGACCGTTTCCGCCGCGACCTGGGCGGGGTGGTGGAAGCCTATTCGGAAGTCGCAAGACGCCTGGGCATCATGCCCGAATCGGTGCAAGGCGAGAACAAGGGACCGGTTCTCGTACAGTGAGTCTTTTGCCGTGAAAGCGCGCGTCTTCGTCACCCTCAAGAACGGCGTCCTTGATCCGCAGGGCAAGGCCATTGGTCATGCCCTGAATGGGCTGGGCTTCGCCGCGGTCGGCGAAGTGCGCCAGGGCAAGGTGATCGACCTGGAACTGGCCGAAACCGACACCGCCAAGGCCCGCGCCGCCGTGAAGGAGATGTGCGCCAAGCTGCTCGCCAACACCGTGATTGAAAAGTACGAGATTGAGCTTAAGGCCTAGAGATGGCGAAGGCGCCGATATCGCCGCAGGATTTGTTTGTTGTGAGAACTTTGTCCGTCGCCGATTCAACCGACAAGGTCCGAGTCGAAGTGGCCGTCCCGAAATATGTAAGTGAGAATGAAGCTGTTTGCGCTTATCGCTTTACATACAGGGACAAGATATACGGTCATGACATACATGGCTTGGACGCTTTCCAGGCGCTTCACCTTGCCTTGAGGTTACTGCCTTCTAGTTTGCGACATGATGACTCACTGCCACTCGGCAAAATGTACTGGCTTGAAGTGGGCGACGATATGGGATTTTCCGAACCAGATTGGCCCAAGTATCTCGGAGATGACGCGATATGAAATCCGCCGTCATCGTGTTCCCCGCTTCCAATTGCGACCGCGACGCCAAGAACGCGCTGGACGCGATGACCGGCAAGGCGCCTGCCATGGTCTGGCACCAGGAGAGCGAGTTGCCCGATGTGGACCTGGTGGTGCTGCCGGGGGGCTTTTCCTATGGCGATTATCTGCGCACCGGCGCGATGGCGGCTCAATCGCCGATTATGCGCGCGGTCAAAACCCATGCCGAAAAGGGTGGCGCGGTGCTGGGCATCTGCAACGGCTTTCAGGTGCTGACCGAATCCGGCTTGCTGCCCGGCGCGCTGATGCGCAATGCGGGATTGAAATTCGTTTGCCGCAATGTAGCGATGACGGTCCAGGAAACCCAGAGCGCCTTCACCCGCAAGTATGATAGCGGCCAGACCGTCACCTTCCCGGTGGCGCATGGCGAAGGCAATTACTATGCCGATGAAGAGACGCTCGACCGGCTGGAGGGCGAGGGCCGGGTGATGTTCCGCTATCAGGACAATCCCAACGGCTCGGCGCGCGGCATTGCCGGCATCCTCAACGACAAGCGCAATGTTCTGGGCCTGATGCCCCATCCCGAGCGCATGGTCGATCCGCTCACCGGCGGCACCGACGGGCGGGCGATGTTTGAAAGCCTGATCGAAACCCTTTCATGACCGAGATCACGCCTGACATCGTGCGCGACCACGGCCTGTCGCCGGAAGAATATGAGCGCATCAAGGCGCTGCTCGGCCGTGCGCCCAATCTGGTCGAGCTGGGCGTGTTCAGCGTCATGTGGTCGGAACACTGCTCCTACAAATCCACTCGGGCCCATCTGCGCAAGCTGCCGACCAAGGCGCCTTGGGTTTTGCAAGGGCCCGGCGAGAATGCCGGTGTGATCGACATCGGCGACGGCGATGCCTGCATCTTCAAGATGGAATCCCACAACCACCCCAGCTTCATCGAGCCCTATCAGGGCGCTGCGACCGGGGTCGGCGGCATCATGCGCGACGTGTTCACCATGGGCGCGCGCCCCATCGCCATGATGAACGCGCTGCGCTTCGGCGAGCCGGATCATCCCAAGACCCGCCATCTTGTGTCGGGCATCGTCTCCGGCATCGGCGGCTATGGCAATTGCATGGGCGTGCCGACGGTGGGCGGCGAGGTCAATTTCCACCGCTCCTACAACGGCAACATTCTCGTCAACGCGATGTGCGTCGGCCTGGCGCGGGCAGACCGGATTTTCCTTTCCGCGGCGAAGGGTGCGGGCAATCCCGTGGTCTATATCGGCTCCAAGACGGGGCGCGACGGCATCCATGGCGCGACCATGGCGAGCGCCGAGTTCAACGAGAACAGCGAAGAAAAACGCCCCACCGTGCAGGTGGGCGATCCCTTCACCGAAAAGCTGCTGCTGGAAGCCTGCCTGGAACTGATGGCGACCGACGCGATCATCGCCATCCAGGACATGGGCGCCGCGGGGCTGACGTCTTCGTCCGCCGAAATGGCGGACAAAGGCGGCAGCGGCATCGAGCTGGACCTCGATCATGTGCCCCAGCGCGAAACCAATATGACCGCTTATGAAATGCTGCTGTCGGAAAGCCAGGAACGCATGCTGGCGGTGCTGAAGCCGGGCAGGGAAGCGCAAGCGGAGAAGATTTTCCGCAAATGGGAGCTGGATTTCGCCGTGATCGGCGTCACCACCGACACACATCGTTTTGTCGCCCGGCACAAGGGCGCGGTGGTGGCGGATATTCCCGTCACTGCTCTTTCCGACGAAGCGCCGGTCTATCAACGGCCCTTTGTGTCGCGCGAGAAGAAGGCTGAAGCGCCCGCTTACGACAAGACCAAGCCGGTACTCACATCCCTGGAAAAAATTCTCGGCTCGCCCGACATGGCGTCCCGCCGCTGGATTTGGGAGCAATATGACAACAGCGTGATGGCGGACACGGTGCAGCATCCCGGCGGCGATGCCGCGGTGGTGCGGGTGCATGGCACGAAAAAGGCTCTGGCCATCACCACGGACGTGACGCCCCGCTACGCCAAGGCCGATCCTTTCACAGGCGGGGCGCAGGCCGTCGCCGAAGCCTGGCGCAATCTGACAGCCGTGGGCGCCACGCCGCTTGCCGTCACCGACAATCTCAATTTCGGCAATCCCCAGAAGCCGGAGATCATGGGCGAGATCGTGGCGGCGATCGACGGTATCGGCGCGGCTTGTCGGGCGCTCGATTTCCCGGTCGTTTCCGGCAATTGCTCGCTATACAACGAGACCAATGGCGAAGGCATCCTGCCCACGCCCGCCATCGGTGGCGTGGGGCTTTTGAAGGACGTGTCGAAGATGGCGACCGTCGCGTTCAAGCGCCCAGACGATGTAGTAATCCTTATCGGTGAAACCAAAGGCCATCTCGGGCAATCGATCTATTTGCGGGAGGTCGAGGGCAAGGAGGAAGGCGCCGCCCCCCCGCTCGACCTGGCCACGGAGAAAAAGAACGGCGATTTCGTGCGTTCCCTGATCGAACGCGGTCTGGCCGACACGGTGCACGACCTGTCGGATGGCGGCGTCCTGGCAGCAATCGCCGAGATGGCGCTGGCGGGCGATATCGGCGTCTCCATCGGCCAGGCCGTCACGCCCGACCCGATCCCCTTCTGGTTCGGCGAGGACCAGGGCCGCTATCTGATCGCCGCGCCTTTCGCCCAGGCCGAAAAGATCGTTGCCGAGGCGCGCGAGAAATATATCACCATCGCCGAACTGGGCCGCACCGGCGGCGACAGTGTAATGCTCGACGACAAGGAAACTGTTACCCTGAGGCAGTTGCGGGCCACGCATGAAGGGTGGTTTCCCAGGCTGATGGCGGGCGAAGAGATTCCGGTCACAAACTAACTTTTTCTCACCCTTCGACAAGCTCGGGGCGAGGACGTACAGTCCATCCTCATGCTGAGCCTGTCGAAACATGAGGATCGGCAAGGAGGTTCCAATGGGCATGAAGGCCAACGAGATCGAAGCGTATATCCGGGCCGCGTTCCCCGATGCGGAAATCGAGATGCGCGATCTGGCGGGTGACGATAATCACTGGGCCGCCACGGTGAAATCCGCCGCCTTCAAGGGCAAAAGCCGCGTGCAACAGCACCAGATGGTCTATGCCGCGCTGAATGGCAATATGGGCGGCGTGCTGCATGCCTTGCAGCTTCAGACCAGCGCCCGAGACTGATTCCCGCGTCGGGGCGTTCAATCTCCATGCATCGCCTGCTGCACACCGTGATCGTCCCGGCCGTCATTCTCGCCGCCGCGCCCGCGGCCCGTGGGCTCGACTTTTCCGGCGGCGAATTGCTGCGCACCGACAACGGCCTGACATTCCGCGAATGGCTGCCAAAGGATTTCGCCTCCCGCAGACATGATGTGCCGCTGGTTCTGTTCAGCCACGGATTTGGTGGCTGCGCCCAGCAATCGCGCACTCTTACCCAGGCGTTGGCCGATGCGGGCTATGGCGTGCTGGCGCCCAATCATCGCGACGAGGGCTGCGAGCGCTATCGCGGTGGGTTGGCCGCGGCACTGCGGGCTGGCGGCATCCGGCCGGAAAAACCCTTTACTGCTCCCGCGCAATGGACTGCGGATACGGAACACAACCGCCGTGACGATTTGGAAGCGCTGCTCGATTACGCGCTGAACCATGAGCCCTATAAAAGCGCGATCGACCCCGCGCGCATCGCGGTGATGGGCCATTCGTTGGGCGGCTATGCCGCGCTGGGCCTTGGCGGGGCGTGGCCGGCATGGCGCGATCCCCGCATCAAGGCGGTGCTGGCGCTGTCGCCCTATGCCGCGCCTTTCGTTGCGGTCAAGACGCTGTCACGCCTCGCTGTCCCGGTGATGTACCAGACCGGCACCCGCGATATCGGCATCGGACCCGTTCTTCTCAGGCAGGGCGGCTATGAGAAGACACGCGGACCCAAATATCTGGTGGTGCTGCAGGGCGCGGGCCATTTTGCCTGGACCGAGCTCAACCCGGCATTCCAAAAGACCATCGCCTCTTATGCCATCGCCTTTCTGGACCGCGAATTGCGGCACCGGCCAGCGCCTTTGCTGGACGAAAAACCGCTGCCCGATGTGGCGCAGTATCGTCACGCGCCCTGATCGGGGCCGCGATTGCCGCATGGTTCCAGCCTGCGGCTTGACCGGAGCGGGGGGCGTGCTTAGATCAGGCCAAGGTGACACGCGGCGAACGGCAGGTGCCGGAGCCGCATACCAAGGGTTCATGCCATGTCCGATGTCCAGGCCCGCATTGCCGATGACGTGAGCAGCAATGACGTGCTGCTCTACATGAAGGGCACACCGGCCTTTCCACAGTGCGGTTTCTCAGCCGTGACCGTGCAAATTCTCAGCCATCTGGGGGTCAAGTTCAAAGCCGTGAATGTGCTGGAAGACCAGGAGGTCCGCGAAGGCATCAAGGCCTTCTCCAACTGGCCGACCATTCCCCAGCTCTATGTCAAAGGCGAGTTTGTCGGCGGAGCCGATATCGTGCGCGAGATGTTCGAGCAGGAGGAACTGGGCTCCTTCTTGGCCGAAAAAGGCGTCGCGCTGGAACCCGCCGTTTAGCCCTTACCGCCTAGTCCCTTACAAAGTGCCTTTTCCACACCGGCGCGATTGCCGGGCGTTGTGACACGGCTCCCGCCAACCCAATCAGGCGCGGCAGGTTGGCCGCGCGCCACTCCGGCTCATGCCCCCAGCGCGAGAACATGGCGGCATAGATGTCCAGCACCGAAAAGCCGCCACGCAGCAGGAACGGTCCGGCGATCACCCGCTCGATGATGGAAAGCCGCTCGCGGATGCGGTCGCGCACCTTCAGGCGCAACCCCTCACGGGCTTCTTGGGGCACAAAGCGGTCGGGATAATCCACGATCTCGACCATGGGGTAGATCTCGTCGGCCATGAAAGCGAGCCAGCGATAGGCCTGGGCGCGTTCCGGCGAGCCCTGGGGCGGCAACAGGCGCGCGCCCGGGAAGTTGTCGGCCAGGGTCAGCAGGATGGCCGCGGATTCGGTGACGATCTCGCCTTCCGCCAGGCGCAGCGCGGGCATCTTGCCGGACGAATTGATGGCCAGGAAGGCGGGCGCCCGCTGCTCGTTCTTTTCCAAGGATACCAGCTCGAATTTGTAGGGCGCGCCGGCTTCAGCCAAGGCCGCCTCGGCGCTGAAGGCGCCCGATCCCAGATCGCCATAGAGCGTGAACATGCCGGCCCTCCGTCCGGCCAAGCATGCAATAAAAAAGCCCGGCGTCGCCACCGGGCTTTTTGCAACTCTGTCCGCTGGAATTAGCGGGAGTAGAATTCGACGATAAGATGCGGCTCCATCCGCACGGCGTACGGAACATCCGCCAGCTTGGGGGTGCGCAGCAGTTTGGCGGTGCGCCCTTCGGCCACTTCCAGGTAATCGGGCGTGTCGCGCTCGGCGCTTTTGGCGGCCTCCAGCACCAACGCCATTTCGCGCGCCTTCGGCGACAGTTCGATCGCGTCGTTGCTCTTCACATGATAGGAGGCGATGGTGACGCGCCGGCCATTGACCTTCACATGGCCGTGGCTGACGAGCTGGCGCGCGGCGAACGGCGTGGGCACGAATTTGCTGCGGTAGACCACGGTATCGAGCCGCGTTTCGAGCAGGCCGATCATGTTCTCGCCCGTGTCGCCGGGGCGGCGAGCCGCATCCTGGTAGTATTTGCGGAACTGCCGCTCGGTGATGTTGCCGTAATAGCCTTTCAGCTTCTGCTTGGCCTGAAGCTGGGTGCCATAGTCCGACAGTTTCTTGGCCCTGCGCTGGCCGTGTTGGCCGGGGCCATAGGAGCGCTTGTTGACCGGACTCTTGGGCCGGCCCCAGAGATTTTCGCCGACCCGACGGTCCAGCTTGTATTTGGAATTGGCGCGCTTGCTCATCTCTCGTTCGGCTTTCGTGGCTGTCGGTAGTCCGGCTTATGCCGGAAAAGCGGCGCACTATAGGCGGGGACTTTGGCATGTCAAACCGACACAACTTCCGGTTTAGTATCGCTTTTCTTCCCGGGTGATATCAAAGGCTTAGCAGTGCGCGGCCCCCCCACGGGGCACTGTTACAGTTTGAAATCAGCCAGCATTGCAGGAGGCTTAGCCTGGGGCTAACGTTTGGGGATGAAGACTGAAATTAGGGTCTATAAGGCAGGCGAGGTGATTTTTCGGGCGAATTTCCCGCTAGATAAGGGTCCTGGACAGATAGCGGGCGCGCTCAAACTTGCGGTCGCCAAATTTGCCCAGCAGCACCCAACAGTATCGCTCCTTGAGGATGATGTGACCTTTAAGCTGGCAAGGGCCATTAATGCCTAAAGGACCCCAAGGCCAGAAGCGCCCCGCCGATGTGATTGGCAATGCCGTCGCGATAATGCGAATCGCAACCGGCCAGTCT
>DATATP010000113.1:0-6358 GCA_036268715.1 Rhizomicrobium sp.
CCGCGACTCTCACTTTCATCGCCGTGCATTTCAACATCACCGCGGTGATCGGGCTGCATGTGCTGCGCGCCCTGGGTTTTGCACTCTTCAACGGCCGCACCATGAACCGCGCGCTGGCCATTCCCCCCTTGCGGATATGGCGGTCGCTGTTTCCGCCGATCGCCGCTTCGCTCGTGATGGTCGCGGCGACGCTGGTCGTGACCAGGCTGCTGGGCATGGCGTCCCCCGCGCTTGTCCTTGTTGCCGCCACGCTGGCCGGCGGACTGACATTCCTGGCCGGCATGACTTGCGGTGACTGGCTGGGTCTGTGGCGGGGGTATCTGGGCGACATCATCGAATTCTTTCGCGACGCGCTGAAACGTGCGCCACAGGCGGACGGAGCTTAAGGAATGCTGCTCCACTACTATCGAGATGCGCGCGGAAATTTCGGCGACGATTTGAATTCCTGGCTGTGGGAGCGATTGCTGCCCGGCGCTTGGATGCAAGATGGCACCGTGTTCTGTGGTGTGGGCACGATCTTCGACGATCTGATCCCGGCAGCGCGCCGGATCGTCGTATTCAGCAGCGGCGCCGGCTATTCGCCGCCCCCCAAGGGGTTGGGTGGACCCCAATGGCAGATCGTCTGCGTGCGGGGCCCCCTCACCGTCGCCGCGCTGGGATTGGCGCCCGATGCGGCAGTGACCGATGGTGCCCTGCTGCTCGCGGCGCTGCCGGATTTCGCGCCCTTGGCCGAAAGCGAGCGCCATGGCGCGATTTTCGTGCCTCATCACGAAGCGCTGGGCATAGGAGCCTGGCCGCAGGTGTGCGCCACGGCCGGAATCGAGTTTGTCAGCCCATGCCAGGACTCGCGGCATGTCATCCAGCGTATCCGCTCCGCACGGCTGGTAATCGCAGACGCGATGCACGCCGCCATCGTCGCCGATGCCATGGGGGTGCCTTGGGTGGCGGTGCGGACCTCGCGGGAGATTTCGACTTTCAAATGGCTCGACTGGACGCTCTCGATGCAGGTTCCCTATGAGCCGATCGACTTACCCTGCAGCAGCGTCACCGAAGGGGCGCGCGACTTTCTGCTGCCGCTCTATGGCCGGCGCTATGCGCTGAAGGATTTCGCCGTGCCTGCCGTGCTGGCCCATTATCGCGCGCTGATGAGATACAAGGCTAGCCGAGCAGCACCTCGGCTGCGCGACATCGCCAACGGTCTATTCTTCAAGCGCATCGTCAAGCCCGCCAGGAGCGCGCCAGGATTGCGATCCATTCTGGATCGCGTCGATCGAAAGCAGATCGAGCTGGCTGCGGCGGGCTTGTCGCGCGCGGCGGCCCGACGTGGCATTCTGAGTGACGCGGCGATCAGACGCGCGCGCCTCGCCGAGCTGCAACACCGCCTTTCCAGTCTCCAATGGTGACCGCGGATAGTTAACGACTTGAGGCCCAGCCGAAGATATAGTGGCGCCCATTCTTCCGAAACGGTTCCGGTGGTCCCCGCATGCTAGTCCGCGCGCTTTTCGTACCGATCCTGCTGATCTGGGCGCTGAACCTGCGCTGGACCTTGGGGGTTATGGAAGGCAACATCATTGAGAAGTCGCTGCTGATCCTTACCGGGCTCGCTTTCATCCTCACCCGAAGATTAATCGTCTCAAACGCTCTTTTGCTTGCGCTGATGGCCGTTGTCACCTTTCTGATGGCGCTGTTGACCCATAACCCGGATTTCGGCTGGGACCGGTATAGCCGCGGTCTGGTCAGCTTGATCGCCCCCTTTCTGTTTCTGATTGCCGAGCCTACCCGCCGCGACCGCAATTTCCTTCTGCAGGCCTTCGCATTCCTGCCGATATTGTGGCTCGTAATTGGGCTCTTTTATGCGGCGCGCGGCATGCATAACATGTGGTACGAAGGAAGGCTTCAACTGTCCGGCATTCCGTCGGGCCTGGGCGGCGTGAGTTATCTCGGCGTTTTTTGCGCCATGCTGTGCATCGCTCTGCGATACCGCGGATATGTCGCCGTCGCGGCGATAGACGGCATCATTCTTCTGCTCAGCGGCGCACGCATGCCGATGGGCGTGACGGCGATTGTCGCTGCGGTGACCTATTCCTTTGCGATCCGGCGCCTGACCTTCATGCGGATGGCCGTGATGGCCGTGGTGCCGGCCTTCGGTCTCGTCGGCCTGAGTCTTGTATCGGAAAAGCTATTTTCGCGTGTCGCCAGCAGCGCGCTCAGCGGCCGCGACCAGATCTGGGCGGCGATGGAACAATTGCATGCCCGTTATCCGCTATTCGGTATGGGATTGGGTCATTCCATCCTTAGCGTGCCCCATGCGGTTACCCGCGATACCGGCACGGTCGCCGCACACAACGAATATCTGCGGCTGGCCGTGGAGTGCGGCGATGTCGGCGTGGTGTCGATCTTCGGCATTCTTGTCGTCATGTGCTTCAATATTTGGCGATCGCCACGAGTATCTTACAGTCCGATTTTCGTCGCGGCGGTGGCCGGCTTTCTGATCTACAGCGCCACCGACAACACTATCAGTTCCGGCATCGCGCCACTGGTCATCTTCATTGCATCGGCCTTTTTTGCGACTCGGGACGAGGCGCTGCCCAGTTCGGCCACCGATCTCACAGATTGGCAGGCGGCCCGCGCAGGGCCGAGGGAATCGGGCCTGCCGGGTTAGCGGCCGGCGCGGCGATCAGCGGCAGCAACGCACCCGCCAGGGGGCCCGCCAGCTGGGCGGTATAGCGCGTCGCTAGATGGCTATTGTCGCGATAAACGATGTCGCCCTTCAGGATCGCGGGACAGAGCGAGGCATCGCAGAACCTGTCGGTCAAATCGACATAGGCGCTCCCGCTATTCCTCGCGGCCGCCCGTTCCGCCGCGACGATCGCCGGATCCAGTGCCCGCGCGCGCGGGGTGTCGCATTGAGACAGCAACTCGCCCCGCCAATCGGCCCGGCCAAGGCAGGTCGGTACATCGCTGTCCGGCGTCGGGCTATCTTGCAAAAGAACGACAGGTATTTTTGCGGCACGCAAAGCTCGCAAGCTTCGGAGGAGACCCGCACGCCACGCCGGTAGCGTGGCCGCATGTCTGCCGAGACGGTTGCCCGAGCCCTGGACATAAGCACGCGAAAATTGCGCGACGATGACCGCGTCGGGGCGCAGGCTCGCGATCGCAGCGAGCGCTTGGGCGCGCCAGGCCGCGCATTCCGGCGAATAACGCTTGAGGCGCGGAACATAGATGGGCACGTCCGCGACGGGGCAGCCGGATTTCAAATAGGTGACCAAATGCCAGCCCTGCGCCGATGCGATCGCGGCAAGCGGCGTGGTCCATTGATCGCCATGCGAATCTCCGAACACAATGATTGTCCTTTCGGCCCTGCGCGCACCGAGGTCGCAAGGATAGGGCGTGCCGACCAGAAATCCCGCCAGGCAATAGTGGTTGCTCTGTGTCGCGGTGGAGGGTTGGGCCGCCGCCTGGGCAATGATTCTTTGCATACCGGATCCGGCGAACCACCGGGCCGCCAACCCGCAGCAAAGCGCGGCAATCAGTCCGCAGGCCGTCAGCACGCCACCAAACTTAAGGCTGCTGCGCGACGATCTGGTGAGCCGCCGGTCCGAGCGTAGCGGCTGCTCGACCAACCTGAAGGTCAGGCTCGCCAGCGCCAGGGTGAGGGCGGCGCAAGCGAAATATCCCCCAATGGCCAATTGCGGATCGAGTATCTTGGCATAGGCGATGATCGGCCAATGCCAAAGATAGATGGAGTAGGAGAGCTTTCCGATCCATTGGAGAGGAGCGATGCTCAAAAGGCTCGCGGGGCCTCGTCCATCCTTGTTGGAGCCGGCGAAAATTACCACGGCCGTGGCACAGGCCGGCAGAAGTGCATCGGGGGCGGGAAAGGGAAAATCCTCCCGGATCGCAATCAGGCTCGCGAGCATCACCGCCAGCCCGGCCCAGCCCGCCGCCGGAGCCGAGGCGCAGCGTGCGCCCCAGTTTCGCACCGGTGCCAGGGACGCGAGACTGCCGATGCCGAATTCCCAGCCTCGGGCGGGCGAGGCATAGAAGGCCCAAGGTTGCCGGTCGGCCATCAGCCAAAGGCACAAAGCGAAGGACGCGACCGTGAGCAGCCCCATGGATGCCGCGATCGGCGCTGGCCGGCGGCGCGGGGGACGAACCAGCTGGACCAGCGCCAGCAGCCCCGGCCAGACGATGTAGAATTGCTCCTCCACCGAAAGTGACCAGGTATGCAGAAAGGGACTGGCGGCGCTTTCGGGAGCGAAATAATCCATCGCCTGCCGCGCAAACCAGAAATTGCTCACATAAAACGAGGAATAGCCCGCCGCGTGCGCCATCGTTCGCTGCTCCGCCGGCGAAAGCAAAACCATGCCGCAGAGAATGGTCGCCAAGGTCACGACCAGCAGCGCCGGCAGCAACCTCCGCATTCGCCTGCCATAAAAGGCAGCAAAATCGATACCGCCGCGCTTCTCGAGCTCTCCCAACAACTGGCCGGTGATGAGAAAGCCGGAAATCACAAAGAAAATATCCACCCCGGCGAAGCCGCCGGTCAGCATCGGCAGATGGTAATGAAATCCCAGGACCGCCAGGATCGCGACGGCTCTAAGCCCCTGAATATCTGAACGAAACGCGCTTTGCGGCACAATGGAGGCGTAAGCGGCGGGCATAGCAACGCAATCCCGCGGTTAGGTCAGAAACCGCGTGGCAGGGAGTTTCGGGGAGGGGTACCGTCGAATACACCGGCGAGATCGTGCGGACGTTCACACTAACAATTGATAACAGACGGCAATGGATTATCAATGGCACCGCGAATATTCGGCAATATCGGGGCATGCCTTGAAGGAAGGGAATCCAGCTATCGTGCCGCCATGGGCCAGCACAAGCCTTTTTGCGGCCATGCCGACGCGGAGCATGACCGGATGAACCTGATTTTGATTTCGACCTGCGACATGAAAGGCGGGCGCGGAGACATGCTGAAGCGCATGATCGCCTCGGTGGCACGCGCCGCCCCCAATATTGCCGGGTCGCTCAGCCTCTATCTGCTGTTACAGCGTTGCTCTCAGAGGATGTGCGCGAAATTCTCCGCGCCTGACTTTGTCAAGTTGGCGGCGAGCGACCGGCTGGTTTCGCTGTCGGGTGCGCGCAACCTGCTTCTAAATCTCGCTTTTCGCGAGGAACTGGATTGGGAAAACACCCTGATTGCATTTCCCGATGACGATGGCTGGTATCCGCCCGCCACCCTCGAAATGATCGTGAGCACCTTCACCCGCGAGCGGGAATTGGATTTCTGGTTTTGCCGCTATGCGGCGGAGCCGGCCAGCGCCGGCTTGCCCGGCCAGCCAGAACCGCGCGTGCCCCGGCTGCCCGATGTGGTGCGGCGCGCCTCGTCCAACACGATCTTCCTGCGGGGCAGTCTGGCACGCAGGATTTGTCCGTTCGACGAGGACCTTGGCGTGGGCACAAGCAATGGCAGCGGCGAAGACACCGACTTGGCGGTGCGCGCCTTCATTCTCGCCCGGCGTTCGCTCTATCTCGATGCTGCCACGGTCGGACACCGCGATCCCAATTCCGCGCTTAGATCGCGCTATTATCGCGGCTCGCTGGCCGTGTTGGCCAGCTATGTCGGCGCGACGCGGGGCAGCCTGCGGGAGTTCCTGCGCAAGCTCTTGATTGGCGCTTATCTGGTGGCGCGCAAGGAGCTGACGCCCCGCGATTTCCTGGCCGCGGCCCACGCCGCCTTCAGCCGCTTCGGGGCCCAGCGACGGATAAGAGTTTAATCTTTTTGCGCTTTGCAAATTCGTCCGCGCGTGAATCCACTTCAGCGCCCGGGGAACTTCAATCCTCCGGTATCGCCCAACGCAGCCATGCGCCTGTTGCCGCCATGCCGCGTTTGAAATCATAGGCGGGACGATAGCCGAGATCGACCTTGGCGCGATCGATCGACACCCGGCAATGGGCGCTGAACAGCGCGGCCTGCTGCGGCGGCGGCGTAAATATGGCAGGAGGCGCCACTTTCTTATAATGGCCGTAGATCTGCTTGATCGTGGCTTTCATCGATGGTGTCAGGCGCGGCTTGGCCCAAGTGGCAAGAGCCTTCAGCGGCGCCCAGCGGAAAATGCGCTTGGGATCGCCCAGGGTCAAGCGCAGCGCGCTAAACGGATTGGCGGTCTTTCGCTTTAGTTCCGCCGTCTGAAGCAGTTGCGGTCCGGGCTTGCCGACCGCATTGGCCAGGGCCTTGAAAAAGGCGGCCCAAGTTACCGGTTCCTCGCCCGAAATCAGGTAGCGATGACCTTTTGCCTCCGGCCGTACAGCGGCGCGGATCAGCGCCTGACAGACGTCGTCGACATGCACCGCGTTGCAT
>DATATP010000114.1:0-6265 GCA_036268715.1 Rhizomicrobium sp.
CGCCATTCTGCCACGCGAATCGGATTAGAATCGCCCCATGGTTGCCATTCCAGACGAAATCCGTTCCGAACCGCTGTCGAAGGCGCTGGCCGAGCGCTATCTGGCCTATGCCCTGTCCACCATCACCCAGCGCGCTCTGCCCGACGCGCGGGACGGGCTGAAGCCGGTGCATCGCCGGCTGCTGCACGCGATGCGGCTGCTCGGCCTCAATCCCGCCGCGGGATTCAAGAAATGCGCCCGCGTCGTCGGCGACGTGATCGGCAAATACCATCCCCATGGCGACACCGCCGTCTATGAGGCGCTGGTGCGCCTAGCCCAGGATTTTGCGCTGCGCTATCCGCTGATCGAGGGCCAGGGCAATTTCGGCAATATCGATGGGGATAACGCCGCGGCGATGCGCTATACCGAAAGCCGCCTGACCGAGGCGGCCAACACCCTGCTCGAGGGGCTGGACGAGAACGCCGTCGATTTCCGCCAGACCTATGACGGGGAAGAAGAGGAGCCGGTGGTGCTGCCGGCCGCCTTTCCCAACCTGCTGGCCAACGGCTCATCC
This sequence comes from Rhizomicrobium sp., assembly GCA_036268715.1. Classification (GTDB taxonomy): domain Bacteria; phylum Pseudomonadota; class Alphaproteobacteria; order Micropepsales; family Micropepsaceae; genus Rhizomicrobium. The sequence goes on from DATATP010000114.1 coordinate 554, forward strand.
GGTATCGCCGTCGGGATGGCGACTTCGATTCCGCCCCACAATCTGGGAGAACTCTGCGCTGCCACCATCGCGTTGATCGAAAATCCCAATCTGCAGGACCGCAGCCTGCTGCGGCATGTGAAGGGGCCGGACTTCCCCACCGGCGGCATCGTCGTCGAAGACCCCGCCGCGATCGCAGAGGCCTATAGGACGGGCCGCGGCAGCTTCCGTGTCCGCGCCCGCTGGGAAAAAGAGGAAGGCTCGCGCGGCGGCTATCAGATCGTCGTCACCGAGATTCCCTACCAGGTACAGAAGGCCAAGCTGATCGAGCGCATCGCCGAACTGCTGGAGCAGAAGAAATTGCCGTTGCTGGACGACATCCATGACGAGAGCGCCGAAGATATCCGCGTCGTGCTGAGCCCCAAGAGCCGCACCGTCGATGCGGAGATCCTGATGGAATCCTTGTTCCGCCAGAGCGACCTGGAATCGCGGGTGTCCCTCAACATGAATGTGCTGGACAAGGGGCTGGTGCCGCGCGTCATGAGTTTGAAGGAGGTGTTGGCCGCCTTCGCTGCCCATCGCCGCGAGGTGCTGGAGCGGCGCTCCACACACCGGTTGGAAAAGATCGCGGCGCGGCTTGAGGCGCTGGAGGGGTATCTTGCCGTCTTCCTCAATCTCGACAGGGTCATCAAGATCATCCGGACCGAGGACGAGCCCAAGCCCGTCCTGATGAAGGCGTTCAAGCTCAATGAGACTCAGGCCGACGCGATCCTCAACATGCGATTGCGTTCACTGCGCAAGCTGGAGGAAATGGAAATCCGCCGCGAACATGCGACGCTGACGAAGGAGCGCAAGGAGCTGACCCATTTGCTCGGCTCCGAAGAGCTCAAATCTGCCAGGCTGGTCGAGGAATTGCGCGCGATCGATACGAAATTCGGCCTCAAGACCACACTCGGCAAGCGCCGCACCATGATCGCGGGCGCCGCCCATGTAGCGGAGATGTCCGCCCTTGCGGAGCAGGCGGAGGAACACGCGACCCAAATCGCGCGCGAGCCCATCACCATCGTCTGCTCGCAAAAGGGCTGGCTGCGCGCGCTCAAAGGCCATCAGGAGCCGTCCGAGGCGGTGAAATACCGGGAGGGCGACCGCAGCCGTTTCTGGATCCATGCCCAGAACACCGACCGGATCATGCTGTTCGCCACCGATGGGCGGTTCTTCACTCTGGACGGCTCGAAGCTGCCGGGTGGCCGGGGCAATGGCGAAGCGATCCGCGCCTTCATCGATCTGCCGCCGGACGCGGACCTGGTGACGATGTCCGTCCATGTGCCGGGCCGCAAGCTGTTGCTGGCCGCGACTTCCGGGCACGGCTTCATCATCGGCGAGGACGAGGCGGTGGCGATGACCCGCAGCGGCAAACGGGTGATGAATGTCAAGCCGGGAGTGGAGGCGGCGGTGTGCCGCCCCGTCTCGGGCGATTCGATGGCGGTGGCGGGCGATAACCGGAAACTGCTGATCTTCCCCTTGGAAGAAGTGCCCGAAATGGCCCGGGGGCAGGGGGTGTATCTGCAGAAATACAAGGATGGCATATTGCGCGATGCCACCGGTTTCACCTGGAAAAACGGTCTCAAGGACGAGAATGGCCGCGCCTTCACCCCGGCCGAACTGAAGGAGTGGCGTGGGCAACGCGCGCAAGCCGGGCGCATCGTGCCGCGCGGCTGGGCGAAATCGGGCCGGTTCGGGGAGAATTGAAGCCGGCCTCTGCGCCGCGTGCCCGGGTGTCCCGAAACGAGACGAGCCTGGCAATCTCCGCTATAAGCCGCGACGGGTCGCGGGGCGGCATTGATGTCGGCGTTACGGGTTCTGGGGCTAGCCTATCTTGTTTCCGCATCGATTTTCGCGATGGCGGCGAGTTTTGCCGCGCATCCCTGGCTTTCCCCCCTCCTTAAAGAACAGACGATCACTGTAGCCGGCAACTATCAGCAGATGGTGTGGAAGCCGGCTGTCGGTTTCGCGCGGCGCGAGGAATCGCTTTTCTTCCACCAACAGCCCCGGGCCATTGCCGCCGCGCCGCAACAGCATATGGGGCGCGCGGTCCAGTGGACGCGGCCGGCCGTCGCACGGCATGAACTCACGGACGAAACGGCGCCGCAATTTATCGCCCTTGCCGACCAGATCGTCCTGCCCGATTTGCCGGATATCGCGCCCGCCGATCAGACCGTATCCCGGGACCAGGTCGCGCCACCTCTCGCGACCGGGGAGGCGCCTTTGTCCGCCCCTGAGCGGGAGGCCGCGTCGCGTCTCAAAGCCAGCCTCTCCGACGAGATGCTGAAGTCCTTCGACCTGTTTCTGTATGTCAGCAAGGCTGACAAAGGCCCGCTCGCCCAGCGCCTGTATGTTTTTCGTAAGCGGCCGGACAATCAATTGACGCTGCTCTATGACTGGGCTGCTTCCACCGGCCGGGAGCGAAGCGAGATCACGCCTCTCGGCACCCATGACGTCACCGATACGCCGCGCGGATATTACGAACTCGATCCGAACCGCATGTATCGGCGCTACCATTCTCATGCCTGGGATCAGGCGATGCCTTATTCCATGTTCTTCAACTGGCAGCAGGACGGGCTGACGACCGGGCTGGCGATTCATGGCGCCAGCGGCGCGGATGTGGCGCGGCTGGGCCATCGCGCCAGCGCCGGCTGTGTGCATATCGACCCGGAAAACGCCAAACTGCTCTATCACCTGATCCGGACGGCTTATAACGGCCCGGCTCCCCGCTTCGCATATGACCGGCGCACCGCGAGCAGCAGCAACCGCGACGATTTCCAGCACGATGCCGGCGGCCGCCTGGAAATGGCCGAAGGCTATAAGGTTCTGATCTTCATCGAAGATTATGGCGGAGGGAATGTCGTCGCTGCATTGTTCTGAGGGCGGCGACGGCTCCGGTCAGGCATGACCGGTGACCAGCCAGAGAATAATGATAAGGGGAATCGGAATTCCGATCGCCCATAGCAGAATAGAGCGCATTTCAACCTCCCAACGCTGTTGGGGAAGATAACAGACGTGCCGGCGGGAAAGTTCCGGCCCTCTGGTCGTCGTCAGCGGCGCATTTCGTAAAGGGCGATCGCCGCCGCGTTGGAGACGTTGAGGCTTTGCATGGCCTTTGCAATCGGAATGAAGGCGGTCGCTTCGCAATGTTCCCGCACCAGCCGCCGGATGCCCGATCCTTCCGATCCCAGCACCAGCGCGACGTCCCCGGGAGGCAACGCCTCGGCGATGCTTTGTTCGCCATCGCCGGTGAGGGCGATGCGCCAGAAGCCCTGATCTGAAAGCTGGTCCAGCGCGCGGGCGATGTTCACCGCTTCGACATAGGGAATAATGTCCAGCGCCCCCGAAGCGGCCTTGGCAAGCGCGCCCGACTGGGGCGGGGCATGGCGGTCCTGTACCACCACGGCGGCGGCGCCGAAGGCGGCGGCGGTGCGCAGGATCGCCCCCACATTGTGGGGGTCGGAAATCTGATCCAGGACGAGCACGATCCGGCGTTTGCCCTCGGGCGCCGCCTCCAGCACATCGTCGAGTTCCAGCCGGGGCAGGGCTTCCGCCTCCAGCGCCGCGCCCTGGTGCACCGCGCCAGGCGGCAGCAGCCTGCCGATGGCGTCGGGGTCCATGGTTTCCATCCGCACCCGCTCCAGTAGGGTTTTGCCGATGGTCTCGGCGGCGCGGGGCGTCAGCAGGGCGCGGCCCAGCTTGCGGCGAGGATTGGCCAGCGCCGCCTGCACCGCGTGAAGCCCGTAAAGCCAGTTTTCCGGCTTGGCGTGGCGGATCCGGTGGTGCTCGGCGGCATGTTCTCCGCCCTTGGCGGGCTTGGCGGCCGGCTTGGGATAGAAGTGACGGCGGTCTTTTCCAGGCTTTTTGGGAGTTTTCTGGCGCATAACGGAGCTTATAGAGTGTTCGCCCCCCCAACGGCCAGCCGCCTGGTTCCGCTTGCCTTTTGGGCTTTTTCGCGTCACCTTTTGCTAGCGACGGGGACGGGGAGGCTTTTTGGCCTTTTCCGAGAGTGGCTCTATTGACACCCCGGCATGATTGACCAATAACCCGCGATCCGCAGCCAAATCTTCAGGAGGCATTAATTCCGCTCGTCCGCACCGACTCGGGCGAGTCCGCCGCGCCGGCCGGTAACAGGGTGCAACCCTTTGTTTTGGCAGAGAAACTTATGGGGGAGTGTCCCGAGCGGCAAAGGGGGCGGACTGTAAATCCGCTGCTTTCAGCTTCGTTGGTTCGAGTCCAACCTCCCCCACCAGTTCTTGCCCTTCAGGCCCGAGCAGATGGCGATAGCCATCCGGCGCCGCGAAGCGAGGGGGTACGCAAGAAGCGGAGGCAGTAGGGGCTCTGCGGGAAAGTCGAGTAGCAGGTGGTCCCGAGTGGCAACGCGTAAGGAAGTCGAATAAGGCGGGTGTAGCTCAATGGTAGAGCAACAGCCTTCCAAGCTGATGACGAGGGTTCGATTCCCTTCACCCGCTCCAAGGTTTGGACGAAGGGCCCCTTCGGAAGAAGAGGCCGCAGACAAAGAAGACAAGGAAGTTTTTGAGTTATGGCGAAAGCGAAATTTGAGCGGAACAAGCCGCACTGTAATATTGGGACGATTGGTCATGTTGATCATGGCAAGACGAGCCTGACGGCTGCGATCACGAAGGTATTGGCGGAGACGGGCGGAGCGACGTTCACGGCCTATGACCAGATTGACAAGGCGCCGGAAGAGAAGGCGCGCGGGATCACGATCTCGACGGCGCATGTGGAGTATGAGACCGCGGCGCGTCACTACGCTCATGTCGATTGTCCCGGCCATGCGGACTATGTGAAGAACATGATCACGGGCGCGGCCCAGATGGACGGGGCGATCCTGGTTGTGTCGGCGGCGGACGGCCCGATGCCTCAGACCCGCGAGCATATTCTGCTGGCGCGGCAGGTCGGTGTTCCGGCGCTGGTGGTGTTTCTGAACAAGTGCGACATGGTGGACGATCCGGAGCTTTTGGATCTGGTGGAGATGGAAGTGCGCGAGCTTCTGTCGAGCTATCAGTTTCCGGGCGACGATATTCCGATCGTGCGCGGCTCGGCGTTGATGGCCTTGGAGAACAAGGAGCCCGCGCTCGGCCATGACGCGATCCTGGAGCTGATGAAGCAGGTGGATGCCTATATTCCCCAGCCGGAGCGTCCGATCGACCAGCCTTTCCTGATGCCGATCGAGGATGTGTTCTCGATTTCGGGGCGCGGCACGGTGGTGACGGGCCGGGTGGAGCGCGGGGTGGTCAAGGTCGGCGAGACGGTGGAGATCATCGGCATTCGTCCGACCTCCTCGACCACGGTGACGGGGGTCGAGATGTTCAGGAAGCTGCTGGACCAGGGTCAGGCGGGAGACAATATCGGGGCGTTGCTGCGCGGTGTGGAGCGTGAGGGTGTGGAGCGTGGCCAGGTTCTGGCCAAGCCGGGTTCGGTGACGCCGCACACCCAGTTTGTGGCGGAAGCCTATATCCTGACCAAGGAGGAAGGCGGGCGTCATACGCCGTTCTTCGCCAACTACCGGCCGCAATTCTATTTCCGGACCACGGACGTGACGGGGATCGTCAAGCTTCCGGCGGGGACGGAGATGGTGATGCCGGGTGACAATGTGTCGGTGGAGGTGGAGTTGATCGTGCCGATCGCGATGGAAGAGAAGCTGCGCTTCGCCATCCGCGAAGGCGG
>DATATP010000115.1:0-8451 GCA_036268715.1 Rhizomicrobium sp.
CCATAGTGGAAGGGAATCGCATTGCCGGAATTGTCGAAGGTCGTGCCTTTGAGCAGGCTGGAGGATTTGTTCGCGGTGGTGGTGCTTCCGGAGATGAGGCCGGCATAATTGGCTTGAGACGAGCGCACGTCGCAGGCATAGCCCTGTGTCGTCGCGCTGCCGGCCGGCAGACTGATGGTCTGGCAGCTCTTCTTGCCCAGCGGCGTGTCGATCAGCGAATAGATGCCGTTGGAATGATACCATTCCAAGCCCATCACCACATGGCCGTGGCCGCCGCCAAAGCTCATGCCGGCGGCCAGGGTCCCTTTGTATTCCCCGTCCTCGCCCAACTGCGAAACGCCGGCCTGCAGGCTGCCTTTTATGCCTTCGAATTTGTTGTCCAGGATGAAGTTGACCACACCGGTCACCGCGTCCGAGCCATAGGCCGCAGAAGCGCCGCCAGTGACAATTTCCACCCGCTGGATCAATGCGGTGGGAATCAGCGAAATATCCACGCTGCCTGCCGCGGTGGATGCCACGAAACGCTCGCCATCCATCAGCACCAGCGTATTGTTGGCGCCCAGATTGCGCAGATTGAGGAAGGTACCGCCGGAACCGCCCGAGCCCGTCGAGCCGCGCGGTTCGGTGCTCGAAGCCAGCACCGGCATCTGCACCAGGGCGTCGGCTGGCCCAGAAGGATTGGCGTCGGTGAGCATCTGGGCCGTGGTGACCGTCAGCGGCGTCGGCGCCTCGTAGCCCTGGCGCGCGATGCGCGAGCCGGTGACGGTGACGGTTTCGGTGCCCTCTTGCGCCACTGCGGCGACGGAGCCGAACAGGCCGATGGCCAGGATCGAGGTCGTGGCGAATAGATGACGCTTCATGTTTTTCCCCCTTTATAGATCGCGTGACTTGGGCGGCGGTTCGAGCCGCCCGCGGCGCGAGATTGGATAACCGTTACGCAACTCCGTCCTCGGGGGCTTTCGCCTTCTTGTCTTTGGATCGGACAATGGATCACAATATGATCCCTTGTTGGCAAGCCATGTCAACATTTATCATATTATGATAGCGGTCATTCCTCGTCGGCAAACTGTAGAAGGCCGCGGATATAGCCATAGCAAAAGGCGAAATTGGCTGGGCCGGAGCTTTCAGGCCCCATCGGAATGTGATCGGGCACCAGCATCCCGTCATAACCCACCTCACGATAGGTTCGCACAGCCTTGGCCATGTTCACCGAACCTTCGTCCGGGAAGATTTCGATCACGACATCGTCGCGATGGCCGCGGACATTGCGGAAATGCACCAGGAAGATTTTCTTGCGCTCGCCGAACCAGCGGATGACGTCGTAGATCTGGTGACCGGGGTCTTCGAGATCCTCGGAGATCGTGCCCTGGCAAAATGCCATGCCGTGATACGGGCTTTCCTGGATGCCGACGAATTTTTTGAGTCCTTCGATCGTGCCCAGTACCCGCACCACGCCATGATAGCCTTCTGGCGGCACACCGGGGTCTTCAGGATGAAGCGCCATACGGATTTTGTATTGGTTCGCGACAGGGACCACCCGGTCGAGAAAATACGTGATACGCCCCCAGATCTCGTCCGCGCTCGGATGACCGATAAGCTTGGTGAAGGCTTCGACCGTATCGCTCGGACGATGGAATTCGCCTTCGGTCAGCGAACCGCCGTCCCAGATCGTCATCAGGGGATTTCCCTGCATCTCGCTGATCCGCCAGCGATGATTGAAGGTATCGCCGCGGCCGGGAATAACGGCACTGCGTAGGATCGGCATCAGCGCCAGGTTATATTTAATCGCAGGAATGCCTGCCTCGGCACAATTCTTGATAAGGGTCTGGAACGCCTCGATCTCGCGATCCCGCCCCGGCAGGCCGAGCATGATATCGGAAGGACGCCCGCCCGAACTCATGAAACCGGCATTCGTCATGTCCACGCTGAGAGCATGTTTCTCGGCAAGCGAGATCAGCGCCTTCATCTCATCGACGGTCGCATAGAGCCGGGAGCGATCTGCCTGAATGGGACTGGCGACGATGTTGGCGATTCCATAGCGCGCCAGAAAAGCAAAATGCTCGTCGGAAGAGGGCCCGCTCTGGCAGCCGAGTTTCATATAAACGGGCCTGCGGACATCGGCAGCCGCGGAGGAGGCGGACATGCCACCCAACGCGGCGGCACCGGCCGCGGCGGCGCCCGCACCGGAGACGCCAACGAACTTCCGCCGATCAAGAGAATTCATGCATCTCCCCATGGCCGCAAGGAACCGATTTCCTTGCATTCTTTCTTCGGCGATTTCCGCGCCACAACGCGCTCACCGTTGCGACGAACGCTAGAGGACCGATCAGGAAAGGTCCAAGCCAATTGCGCTATTGATCGATACTGGAATTGGCTAGATGCCGGGCGCTTGTCGCGAGGCGGAAATACGCGCTCATTTTCTGGTCCAATCGCCACGCGACGGTTTGTAGGACTGACCAGGAGATGCTTCGCCGATCAGCTTTTCGCCCGCTTTTCTGCCTTCGGCCTGCGCCGTGTCGCCGGACCGGGCTGCCGCCTGACGATAGGACTCGGTCCGCATTTCGTTGAGTTCGGCGACCGCGCCCATGATTCCGGCATCGGGATCGCCGCGCACCACGCCCAGCATCCCATCACTCTGTTCGCCGATGATGCCATGCGCCTTGGCATCGGCGACGGTAGCGTTATCGGCATCAAGGTCCGCGGCCCGCGCCCCCAATGAGGCCATCAACAACAAAACAGGAACCGACATTCGGCAGACACGAATTGCGAGAGATTTCGTCATCATCGCCCCCTTTCCGCACCTGTTCACGTCACATGCTGTTCGGCCTGGATGAGGCCGCGAATATAGCCCCACTCGAAGGCGAAATTTTCGTTCGCGGCATTCGGATCGCCGGGCACGCGCGGCGCGTGATCCGGCATCAAAATCTTGTCATATCCGACTTCACGATAGGCTTTCAGCGCCTTCACAAAGTCCACTGAGCCTTCGTCGGGGAACATCTCGGCCACGAAGTCACCGCGATGCCCGCGGATGTTGCGGAAATGCACGTTGAATATCTTCTTGCGGCTGCCGAAATAGCGGATCACGTCGCCAATCTGGGCATTCGGGTCTTCCAGGTCTTCCGACACGGTGCCCTGGCAGAAATTCAGCCCATGATAAGGGCTTTCGTGCATGGCGACGAATTTCTTGAGTCCGTCCACCGTGCCCAGCACGCGGTCCACGCCGCGATAACCCTGGGGTTGCGGCATACCGGGGTCTTGGGGATGACAAGCAATATTGACTTTGTATTCGTTCGCGACCGGCACCACATGCGACAGAAAATAGTCGATGCGCTCCCAGAAGGCATCGGCATTGACGATGCCTGCCTTGGTGTTGGGCAGATTTTCCTTCATCGCGTCTTCATAATTCCACTTGTTATAGACAGCGTCACCGCGGCCCTGCACCGTGCCGCTGCGCACCACACCCAGGATGCTCATATTGTACTTGAGGGTGGGGATACCGGCTGCAGCACAGTTCTTGAGGAGGGTCTGGAACGCCTCGATGTCCCGATCCCGCTGCGGGCTTTGCGCCAGCATGATCGAAGGATGCGGTTCCCGGTCCACATTGGACGAATTGAGCAAAATGGAATTAATCAGTTCGACATGAAGGCCATGTTTCTCGGCCAGATCGCGCATGGCTTTCAGCTCGTCGACCGTGGCATAGATGCGGGAGGGATCGGCAATTTCCGGCGAGGCGCCGATCCATTCCACGCCGAAGCGCGTGACATAATTTAGACTTTTGTCGTTTAACTTGCCCAGTTCATGCCCGAGCTTGACCTTGAGAGGCGGCAGATGGCCCGATCCGCAACCATTCTGTGCCTGAGCGGCTGGAATCGCGACGCTTTCGGCAGCCAACAGGCCGGCGGCGCCCGCACCTGAGATCGAAACGAATTTCCGGCGATCCATAGCGTTTTCCCCTGCTATTTACAGCTGCAGCCGGTTGAACCGGCGCCTGCAGCCGTCATCTATTGCGGCAGGCCTCTATGGGCCTTCGCTCAACCCGAGCCTAGCGGCGGTCGGAAATCTGGTCTAAATCAATAACGCTATCGACCAATGCAGCTTTTGGCTTGATCGATTGCGAGGGCTTCCTAATCATCCGCGCGATGAGGAACGGCGATTCCGAACAGGCTGCGGCGCAGTACCGGCTTGGCATTGCGGCCGGACGGGAGCGCGGTGCACGCGTGGGACTCCCCCATCTGAAGGCCGCGATCGAACTCGATGCGGCACGTGGCGATTATTGGCTGGCCTATTGCGAGGCGCTGGCCGCCTGTGGAGAGACCGCCACGGCAATCGCCGTCGCAGAGGGTGCTCGGCAACAGGGGCTCTCCGCCGGCGCAATGGAGGCGCTGATCGCGCGCCTTTGTCGGGAATCGGACATCGCTGCGACCTATTCGCAAGCCGTGAAAGATCATGGTGAAGGCCGGCTGCAACAGGCGGCGGCGGCATACCGCAAAGTGCTGGACTTAAAGCCGGACTTCGCCGAGGCGCATGTCAATTTCGCGAGCGTGCTGCAGGCCCAGGGAGGTGTAGAAGAGGCGATCGGCCATTTTCGGCACGCCATCGCGCTGAAGCCGGATTTTGCAGAAGCGCATTATAATCTGGGCAATGCACTCTCGGCGGTGGGACACGACCCCCTTCCCGCTTATGCCGCCGCTGTCGCCGCCCGCCCCGATTACGCCGAAGCGCATTACAATCGGGGTATCGCCTTGGAACGCGCGGGCCGGCAGCAGGAAGCGGCACAAGCCTATCGCGCGGCAATAAAAGCACGGCCGGACTTTGCCGCCGCTCATACAAATCTGGGTGTGCTGCTGTTTGCTGCAGGCGATATGGATGAAGCCCTTGCGGCCTATGATGCCGCTCTTGGCGCCAACCCAAGCTCCGCTGCGGCTCATAGCAACAAGGGCAACGCGTTGCGAGCAAAGGGGGCGCTGGACGATGCGGAAAATGCCTATAAACGCGCTGTCGGCGCCGAGCCGCGTTTTGCCGAAGGCCACAATCACCTGGGTGATCTGTACCGCGCAGGGGGCCGGCTGGAGGAGGCGATCGCCAGTTACCGCGCGGCCCTGGACATCAAGCCGGACCTTGCTGGCGCCCTTTACGGCCTGGGCTATGCACTGACCGAGCATGGCACTATCGGCGAGGGCTTCGCGGCCCTCACCCGCCACGCCGCACTTCGCGCGGTTTCAGAATCCGGCCCCGATCTGCCGCACAAGCGATTGCACGACCAGGAGCAACGGATTTATCTCGGTCCCGCCAAACCCGATCCGCTGGGCCCCCTATGGCTGGAAGATGGCGGCCGCCTGGCGGGACCCGCCCTCAATTGCGGTAACGATATCGCGGCCATTGAGCGGCAGTGGGAGAGCGGCAAGCCCCAACTCGTGGTGATTGACGACTTTCTGACGGAAGAAGCGCTGACCGGACTCAGGCGATTCTGCTGGGGCTCTACGATCTGGCGCGAAGTTTACGAAAAAGGCTATCTGGGCGCATTTCCCGAGCACGGTGTGGCCTGCCCTCTGCTGGCGCAGATCGCGGACGAATTGAAGAAGATGTATCGAAAGATTTTCCTCGATCACCCCCTGCTTCAACTCTGGGCATTCAAATATGAAAGCCGGCTGGGCGGCATTCCCCTGCATGCGGACTTCGCGGCGGTCAATGTCAATTTCTGGATCACGCCCGACGAGGCCAACCGGAACACCGAACATGGCGGGCTTGTTGTCTGGGATGTGCCGGCACCGCTGGACTGGAATTTCGAGAAATACAATGTGGACCCGGCCGCCGGGGGGAACTTTCTGGCCGCCAAAGATGCACACGCGACCATCGTGCCGCACCGCTCGAATCGCGCGGTGATCTTCGATTCCGATCTGTTTCACGAAACCGACTCGATCGATTTTAAGGGGGGCTATCTCAACCGCCGCATCAATCTGACCCTCCTGTACGGTCGCCGCGCCGCGCATATGGACGCGCATTGAACTAAAAAACGCATTGGTCGATAGCGTCTTTGGCTTAGACCTGCCTCAGGCCGGTCAGTAGCGTGGCCGGGGCATGGTCTTCGGCAACGGGACCGTGGGCCTTCACCTGTCAGATAAGAAGCTTTTGGGGAAACGTATGACCAATCGAACGCCCGTCGAAATGGCGCAGAAGATGTCCGGCGGGCTCTTGTCTTTTCCGGTCACGCATTTCGATGGCGAGGGCAATTTCGCCGAGCCGGCCTACCGGGCCCATTGCAATTGGCTGCTGGGCTTCGAGATTTCGGGCCTGTTCGCTGCCGGCGGCACGGGAGAGTTCTTTTCCCTCACGCCGGATGAAGTGAGCCGGGTGGTCGCCGCAGCGGCGGCGGAAACGGCGGGGCGAATTCCGGTCCTGGCAGGCGCCGGCTATGGCACCGCGATCGCGACGCAGATGGCGAAGGCCGCCGAAAAAGCGGGCGCGGACGGTATTCTGCTGCTGCCGCCCTATCTCCTCAAACCGAGCCAGGATGGCCTTGCCGCTCATGTCGATGCCGTGTGCAAGGCAACAGGGCTGGGGGTCATCGTCTATAACCGCGACAATGCCGTACTCAATGACGAGACCCTGGCCCGCCTTTGCGAGCGCAATCCCAATCTGGTGGGCTTCAAGGATGGGGTTGGCGACATCGAACTGATGACGCGCATTCATAGCCGCCTTGGCGACCGGCTGGCCTATCTTGGCGGCCTGCCAACGGCGGAGACCTTCGCTCTGCCTTATCTGGAAATGGGAGTCACGACCTATTCCTCCGCCATTTTCAACTTCCTGCCGCAATGGGCGCTACGCTTTTATCGTGCGGCGCGCGCTCGCGATCATCGCGTCGTGGAAGCCGATCTGCGCAATTTCGTGCTGCCCTATATCGCTTTGCGCAACAGCAACCCGGGCTATGCGGTCTCCATCGTCAAGGCGGGCCTGAAACTGGTCGGCCGGCCGGCCGGCCGGGTCCGACCACCGCTGACCGACCTCACCGAGATGGAGATGGCACGGCTGAAGCAACTGATCGAGCGGGTCCAGGCTTCGCAGGCTCCGGCTAGCGCGACGGCCGCTTCCTGAGACGAGCTTCGCCGACAGGGACCGGATGATATTCCATCCAGGCGCTGCTATAGACGCAGGAATGGCCTATCCCAGCCCTCGCGGCATGCCGCAACGCAGTCCCACCGGCACCCAGTTGCTGGACAAGGCGCTCGACATGGTCGACCTGATCGAACGCTCCAGCCAGCGCCTTTCGGCCAACGCGGTCGCGCTGGCCTCGGGCTATCCCAAACCGACCGTTAACCGGATCCTTTCGGCGCTGGTGCGGCGCGGCTTTCTGGCAGTGGACCGCCGCGATCAGACCTACGAGCTGGGAATGCGCTTCATGCAGATGGCGGCGGCATTGCGGCGCAGTCACCGGCTTGTAGCGCTGGTGGAGGAAGAGCTGATCGCTCTTTCGGCGCGGACGGGCGAGGCGGTATCCCTGGGCATTCCCGAACCCACCGCCGTGCGCATTGTCGGCCGCTATCAGTTGGGACTGGAAAGCCTGCCCGGCGGCCCGACTGGGGCAAAACGTCCCTACCATGCCAGTGCCATCGGCAAGGCGATCCTCGCCAATCTGGCAGACCGGCGGATGCACAAGCTGCTCGATCGCATCGATTTCGCCCGCTACACGCCCAATACGTTGAGGGACAGTCCCGCGCTGTTGCCCGACCTCACCTTGGTGCGAGCGCGTGGTTATGCATTCGACGAGGAGGAAATCGTGACGGGGGTGCGCTGCGTCGCCGTTCCCCTGTTCGCCATGCATGGCGAACTGGTGGGTGCGGTGAGCCTTTCCGCGCCGGCCCATCGCATGCCGACCGGCCGGATCAACGAGGTCGTCGCCGCCTTGAGCGCCATCGCCGACAAGGTTTCCGCCCGGCTGCATGCGCCGCGCGAAGGCGAGCGCGGCAAGGACGGCATCGCCTGCCTGCGCGCCGGCGGATTGTTCCACCCCGTTTCCATCGCAGCAGGCGACGAGAATATAAGAGTGGTGGATGCGGGCGTGCCGGCGGTCTACAGCTTTTCTCCGGCTGGCGAGTTGCGCGATACGCTGCGGCTGGACGCCCTGCCGGAGAAGGCGGCGCTCGGTCCTGATGGCGCCGTCGTGCTGGCCCGGCAGGGAAGCATCGAGTTGCTGCAGCGGGACACGCGTAAAGTCCTTTCATTCAAGTCCCCGGTCACCGCCCTCGCCTTCTCGCCGGACAGGCGGGCCCTTGCGGTCGCCGGGGGTGCCTTGCACGACCTTTCGTCGGGGACACGACTGTTTGCGCTGGACGGCGATGCCGTGGCCTTTACCGCGACCCGCGACCGGCTCTATTTCCTGAAACCGGATACGGTGGAATTACGGGACCTGAAAAGCGGAAAATTGCTCCGGCGCTTCGCTATCCAGACCCCCGT
>DATATP010000116.1:0-6590 GCA_036268715.1 Rhizomicrobium sp.
CTGAAGGCGCCGCAATCCTCGCCGCTGCCGAACCTGCCGCCCGGCTCTCCCTTGGAGGATTTGTTCAAGAATTTCCTCGGGCCCCGATCCAACCGCCCGCGGCATGTCACGTCGCTGGGATCGGGATTCATCATCGATCCCAGCGGCTATATCGTCACCAACAACCATGTGATCGAGAATTCGGACCAGATCACGGTGACGTTGAACGATGGGACCAGTTTGCCGGCGAAGCTGGTCGGCCGCGATCTCAAGACCGATCTTGCGCTCTTGAAAGTGTCGTCCAGGAAGCCGCTTCCCGCCACGCATTTCGGTGACAGCGACAAGGCGCGTATCGGTGATTGGGTGATCGCGATCGGCGATCCCTTCGGCATCGGCTCGACCGTGACCGCTGGCATCGTCTCGGCGCGCAACCGCAACATCAATGCCGGGCCCTATGACGACTTCATCCAGACCGACGCGCCGATCAATCGCGGCAATTCCGGCGGCCCGCTGTTTGACATGCAGGGAAATGTGATCGGAATCAATTCGGAAATATTCTCCCCATCGGGCGGCAGTGTCGGCATCGGCTTTGCAATCCCTTCCAATCTGGCGCGCGATGTGGTGGCGCAGCTGCGCCAGTTCGGCATCGCGCGGCGGGGCTGGATCGGGGTCCGCATCCAGGGTGTGACGCCCGAGATCGCGGACGGGTTGGGACTTACTTCGACTCAGGGCGCGCTCGTAGCGGGGGTGACACCGGGCGGACCGGCCGCCAAGGCGGGGCTGCAAAATGGCGATCTGATCGTCGGTTTTGACGGCAAGCCGGTGGCGGACGAGCGCGTATTGCCTCGCGTCGTCGCCGATACGCCGATCGGCAAGACCGTTAACATTGATATTCTGCGCAAGCGCCGCAAGGCGAGCCTGCACATCACCGTCGCCAAGCTGGCGGACGAAACACCCGACCGGCCAGTCAAGGCGCTACCTACGCCCAAGCACCAGTCCAAGCTGGCGCAACTGGGACTTTCCCTCGGCCTACTGGATGGCGCAGCACGGGACAAATACAAGATCGCTGGCGGCGTACAGGGCGTGCTGGTGGCGAATGTCGATCCGGCCAGCCCGGCGGGCGAGAAGAATGTCCGTGAAGGCGATGTGATCGTGGAAGTGCAGGGTCAGAAGGTGAAGACGCCGGAAGATGCCGCCAAGCGGGTGGAAGCCGATGTCAAGGCAGGCCGCAAGACCGAATTGTTGCTGATCAATCGGGACGGCGATCTGCGCTATGTGGGATTGCGCATGAACTGAGCATCCTGCCGCCTGCGCCATCGACGGCCGGCTTGAAGGGCGGCTATGACATGGGAAATCAGGCTCGCACGATCTCCGCGTCCCGATAGCCTTGCAGGTAGAGCAGAGCGGTCAGGTCATTGTGCGTGATGGCCGCGCTGGCCGCGGCCGCGACCACCGGCTTGGCATGATAGGCGACGCCCAGGCCTGCGCGCTGGATCATCGCCAAATCGTTGGCGCCGTCGCCTACCGCGAGCGTTTCCGCGAAATCGAGTTTCAGCTCTGCCGCCGCCTTTTCCAGCGCCGCAAGCTTGGCTTCGCGGCCCAGGATCGGCTCGCCGACCCGGCCGGTCAGATGTGCGCCGTCGTCGAGCAGCACATTGCCCTGCTCGGCATGAAAGCCCGCGGCTTCTGCAACGCGCCGGGTGAAGAAGCCGAAGCCGCCCGACACCAGCATGGTGTGGGCGCCATCGGCGCGCATCGTCGCCAGCAGGCTTTTGGCGCCGGGATTGAGCCGCACCCGCTCGGCATAGGTGCGGTCCAGTGCCGTGAGCGGCAAACCCTTCAACATCTGGACCCGTTCGCGCAAGGCGCCCTCGAACTCCAGTTCACCGCGCATCGCCCGTTCGGTAATGGCGGCGATCTGCGGCTTGATGCCTGCCATGTCGGCCAGTTCGTCCAGGCACTCGATATTGATGATGGTCGAATCCATGTCGGCGATCAGCAGCTTTTTGCGGCGCTTGCTGGTGGCGACAAGATTGATATCCAGCGGCAGGCCGTCGGCAATATCGCGCGCGGCAACCAGCGCAGCGATGCCGGCAACCGGCAGGTCGAAAGCGAAACCTGGCGAGAGCATCGCCGCTTCGCCGGCGCCCAGTCCTGCAAACAGCCCCGGCTCCGCGCCGTTGCCGATGACATTCAGAACAAATGCGGACATGCTGGCCCGATGAAATATGACGCCGTGCTTATTGCAGGCCCCACCGCGAGCGGCAAGTCGGACGCCGCGCTGGAGCTTGCCGGATATATCGGCGGAGCGATCGTCAATGCCGATTCCATGCAGGTCTATCGCGAAGCGCCGATCCTCACCGCCCAGCCTTCGGTGGAGGCTCGGGCGCAAGTGCCGCATCTGCTTTACGGCCATGTCAGCGCGCGTGAAGTCTATTCGGTGGGACGCTATGTGGAGGACGCGCGCGCGGCGCTTGCTGAGGCGCGCGCGCTGAACCGCGTGCCGGTCTTCACCGGCGGCACGGGCCTGTATTTTTCGGCGCTGACGAAAGGCCTGGCCGACGTTCCGCCTATTCCCCCGGACGTGCGCGAAACGGGACGCGCCCTGCTGGCAGAAATCGGCGTGGCGCAACTTCACGCCCGTCTCGCCGCGCGCGATCCTGAGACTGCCGCGACCTTGCGCCCAAGCGACCCTCAACGCGTGCTGCGCGCCTATGAGGTGTTCGAGACGACGGGGCGGCCGCTGATCCAATGGCAGCGCATGCCTGTGGCGCCGCTGCTGAAAGACTTCCGGATCGCCGCTTTTGTCCTGGAGCCGCCACGCGCCGGATTGCGGGCCCGGATCGCCGTGCGGTTCGAGAAGATGCTGGCCGCCGGTGCGATGGACGAAGCACGGGCGCTGCAGGACCTCGATTCCGCCTTACCCTCCGCCCGGCTGTTAGGGCTCCGGCCGCTCCAGGCCTTGGCCTTCGGGACGCTTACCCAGCAGCAGGCAGTGGACGCGGCCGTTACCGCAACGCGGCAATTTGCCAAGCGTCAGTTAACGTGGTTTCGCCATCGGATGGCACATTATGTCTGGTTCGATCCATATAATAGTAATATTGTTACTCAATATGGCAACATAATCGCATGAAATTGCTTGACGGCGGTGCAGCATGATCCTAGGTTCCATCCCATGAGCAGGACGCGCGTAGTTCTTATGGGGCCGCCGGCGGAGCGAGGATAATCCCTCGTTTGCGACGTCGGCGTGCATCAAGGGGCGGAAACGCCCCTTTATCTTTGGCTGCCGCTTGAATTTTCGCGCATTGCTTGATTTGAGGAACGACGATGGACAAGGACAATACCCTGACCGGGGCGGCGGACGCCGCCGAGGCCGCCCAGACCATGACCGGGGCCGAGATGGTAATTCGCGCCCTCAAGGATCAGGGCGTCAGCCATATTTTCGGCTATCCCGGCGGCGCGGTGCTGCCGATCTATGACGCGCTGTTCAAGGTCGAAGGCATCACCCATGTCCTGGTGCGCCATGAGCAGGGGGCGGTGCATGCCGCCGAAGGCTATGCCCGCTCGACCGGCAAGCCCGGCGTGGTGCTGGTGACGTCCGGCCCCGGCGCCACCAATGCCGTCACCGGCCTGACCGACGCGCTGATGGATTCTATTCCCCTGGTGGTGCTGACCGGCCAGGTGCCGACCCATCTGATCGGCACGGATGCTTTCCAGGAAGCCGATACGGTCGGCATCACGCGGCCCTGTACCAAGCACAATTGGCTGGTGAAGGATGTGGGCGACCTCGCGCGCGTCCTCCATGAGGCGTTCCAGATCGCGTGCCAGGGCCGGCCTGGTCCGGTGGTGGTGGACATTCCCAAGGATGTGCAGTTCCAGAAAGGGAGCTATATCGGGCCGCAATCGGTGCAGCACCGCACCTATCGCCCCAAGACCGATCCCGACATGGGCGCGATCGTGCGCGCGGTGGAGATGATGGCCTCGGCCAAGCGGCCGATTTTCTATACCGGCGGCGGCATCATCAATTCCGGGCCGGAAGCCTCCAGGCTGCTGCGCGAGCTGGTGGACCTGACCGGCTTTCCCATCACCTCGACCTTGTTGGGGCTGGGCGCATTTCCCGCCTCGCGGCCGGAATGGCTTGGGATGCTGGGGATGCACGGCACCTACGAGGCCAACAACGCGATGCATGATTGCGATGTGATGATCTGCCTGGGGGCGCGGTTCGATGACCGCTGCACCGGGCGGATCAGCGCCTTCTCGCCGGGGTCGAAGAAGATTCACCTGGATATTGATGCCTCCCAGATCAACAAGACGGTGCGGGTGGACCTTCCCATCATCGCCGATGCCACCAAGGCACTGCGCGAGATGGTGCGGGTGTGGAAAACGGGCAAGCACAAACCGGACAAGCCGGCGCTGACCGCCTGGTGGAAGCAGATCGACACTTGGCGCGGCAAGAACAGCCTGGCGTTCCGCAATTCCGATACCTTGATCAAGCCGCAATATGCCATCGACCGTCTTTATACTTTGACGCGGGGGCGCGATGTCTATGTCACCACCGAAGTCGGCCAGCACCAGATGTGGGCCGCCCAGCGCTTCAAGTTCGAGGAGCCGAACCGCTGGATGACCAGCGGTGGCCTGGGCACAATGGGCTATGGCCTGCCCGCGGCGGTGGGGGTGCAGGTGGCGCATCCGGATGCGCTGGTGATCGATATCGGCGGCGAAGCATCGGTGCAGATGACGATGCAAGAAATGTCGACCGCCATGCAGTACGACTTGCCGATCAAGATTTTCATCGTCAACAATGAATATATGGGCATGGTGCGCCAGTGGCAGGAAATCCTGCATGGCGGGCGCTATTCCCATTCCTATTCCGAGGCGCTGCCCGATTTCGTCAAGCTGGCGGAGGCGTTCGGCTGTGTCGGCTTGCGCGCGACCAGGCCATCGGAACTGGATGCCGGCATCCTGGAAATGATCAATGTGAAGAAGCCGGTCTTGTTCGATGTGCGGGTCGATCCGACGGAGAATTGCTTCCCGATGATCCCGTCGGGTGCGGCGCACAACGAGATGATCATGGCCCAGATCGACGACGGCCCCGCCGTCACCGAGGCTGGGAAGATGCTGGTCTGAATGCACGACACCAAAGTCAAACTGAGCGACGTGGTCGAGCGCCACACGCTGACGGTGCTGGTCGATAACGAGGCCGGCGTGCTGGCGCGCGTGGTCGGGTTGTTCTCCGGCCGCGGCTACAATATCGAAAGCCTGACGGTGGCCGAGGTCGATGCCGCCGCCCATACATCGCGCATTTCCATCGTCACCAGCGGCACGCCCCAAGTGATCGAACAGATCGAGGCGCAGTTGCGCCGCCTGGTTCCGGTGCACAAAGTGACCAACTGGACCAGCCAGAAAGGCGGCATCGAGCGCGAGATGGCGTTGATCAAGGTGGCGGGCACCGGCGAGAAGCGGGTGGAGGCGCTGCGCATGGCCGATGCCTTCCGCGCCCGGCCCGTGGATACCACCCATGCCAGCTTCGTGTTCGAGATCACCGGCGCCCCCGGCAAGATCGACAGCTTTATCGACCTGATGCGGCCGCTGGGCCTGGTGGAGATGTCGCGTACCGGCGTGGCGGCGATCTCCCGCGGCCCGGAGCAGATGTGACCTTAGAACTTGTCATGGCCGGCAGCAAAGCGCGACCCGGCCATCCATGAATGTGAGATAACGAGGAGTAATATAACAATGCGCGTCTATTATGATCGGGATGCCGATCTGAAATTTGTCATCAACAAGAAGGTCGCCGTCATCGGCTTCGGGTCCCAGGGCCATGCCCATGCGCTCAACATGCGCGACAGCGGCGTGAAAGATGTCGTGATCGCGGTGCGCCCCGGCGCCAGCGCCAAGAAGGCGGAAGCCGCCGGCTTCAAGGTGATGAGCGTCGCCGACGCCGCCAAATGGGCCGATGTGATGATGATGGCCACGCCCGACGAACTCCAGGCCGACATCTACAAGGATGATCTGGCCCAGAACATGAAGCAGGGCGCGGCGCTGCTGTTCGCCCATGGCTTCAATGTGCATTTCAAGCTGATCGAGCCGCGTGCCGATCTCGACATCCTGATGGTCGCGCCCAAGGGCCCCGGCCATACCGTGCGCGGCGAATATCTCAAGGGCGGCGGCGTGCCCTGCCTGATCGCGGTGCATCAGGATGCCAGCGGCAATGCGCACGACCTGGGCCTGGCCTATGCCTCGGCCATCGGCGGCGGCCGCGCCGGCATCATCGAGACCAATTTTCGTGAGGAATGCGAGACCGACCTGTTCGGCGAACAGGTGGTCTTGTGCGGCGGGTTGGTGGAACTGATCCGCGGCGCCTTCGAGACCTTGGTGGAAGCGGGCTATGCTCCGGAGATGGCCTATTTTGAGTGCCTCCACGAAGTGAAGTTGATCGTCGACCTGATTTATGAAGGCGGCATCGCCAACATGAATTATTCGATCTCCAACACCGCCGAATATGGCGAGTATGTCACCGGCCCGCGCATCGTGACCCCGGAGACGAAGGCCGAGATGAAGCGCGTGCTGCAGGACATCCAGCAGGGCAAATTCGCCCGCGACTGGGTGCTGGA
>DATATP010000117.1:0-4287 GCA_036268715.1 Rhizomicrobium sp.
GCCAATTGCCACCACTAATGCAACCTCGACACCGACGCCGACGCTGACTGTTCCCAAAATGGTGGCTGTGTCATGACAACCGGGCGCAGAGCATTCGTTGTTGTGTGTGACGAACTTCTTTTCTCCGTCACAAACAAGATCTACCTGAATGGCGTTTACTCGACTGATATAACGATCCCCGGTGACGAGCTGATGCTTAACCAGCTTGTGTTTTATTTCACCGTCGAAACACCCAAGGAAAACCCTCCCAGCACAATCATTCTGAGGGCCGTTCCTCCAGGTGGAAAAATCACCGAATTGGAAATTAACGTTCAGGCCATCCCTCAAGTCTTGAACCCAAATCGTCCAAAGATGGTATTGCGTGCACCATTGCTAGTTCAGCAAATATTGATCCGTCCGGGAAAGATAGAAACCAGCGCGATTGTCGATGGTGAGGAATTAGACGCTGGTGGAATTTGGATTATGTCTGTGTCCAAACATCTGGGGTCTGCGTAACCCTATTTCTCCCACCGCCGCGCCGCGCCCTTCTTGGCAATCTCTGATCGCTGCTCTGCGGTCAGACTATCAGCCCGCGCCTTCCCGCCCTTCTTGCCCATAGCGACCGCAGCGGGGTCCTTACCCTCTTCTTCGGGCGTAGGATCGCGGTCAGGCTTCTGCCCCGTCGCGATGTCGATAATCGACTTGGCGAGCTGGTTGGGGTCCCTAGGGCGTTTGGGGGTCATTCCTACATCCATTTCCTGCAAAGCCAGCCGACCAGAACCAGCGGGCCAATCGCAGTTACGACGAGAATTGGAAACAAAACCGGATAGGCCGCTACCAGATGCGTCAACCAGTTGCGATCTCCCCTCATCACGGTCGGAAGGGCCAGCATTGCGACGGGACAGCCGATGACCATCCAAAATGCCAAGGCGGTCTGCCATGTTTTACGCATAGCCCGAATATGCGCCCGGAGTCGGTCCTTTTCCAGCCCGTCCGGCTGCCACAATCAAACTGACCCACTACCCAAGCGGTGGTAGTGGGTTCTATTTTGAGAAGCACTCCGAAATAAGGGGCTTGGTTAATGGGGTGACGATATTCAGGGATTGCGACCAGACCTCTCCCTGCTGGTTGGGGTTTCCAAAGCGTTTGATGGCCATTTGTCACATAAACTTGGCATATTCCGTGCTTGGCTGTCCCTGCTGGGATTTCAGTGCTCAGCCATGGGACACCAACGCCGCCGGGCGAGCATACTCCGCCCAGGCGGCGTTGTTCCTTGATTTGAAATTTGAGTTCCGAAGCTCAACTTTCCCAATCCTCATCGGCTGCTGCCACAATCAAGCTGACCCACCACGCAAGCGGCCGCAAAGCGTCGGTCTCGTGAATGTACCAGCGGTTAGCTTCGAAAGCGCCGGCTACCTGCGCCCCGATCGGACGCAAACGTCACCCCGGATAAGGCGCTGGGGCGATCGCCGCTTACGACCCCTTCTTCTTCCTACGCTGAAACACCATCTTGGCGATGATGGCGACGCCGAGCAGGCCCGCCATCCCTATGGCATCCTCGCGAATGACGGGGCGAGACAGCCCCCATTCGGCATGGGCCATGTAGGCCAGCGCGTAGGCGGTGGCGGCGGCGCTGACCAGCGCCGCCATCAGGCTCACGGAATCGTCGGGAGTTTTTGCCATGGGTCAGTAGCGTAAATCCGGGACGCTTCGCGGACAACCCTAAATTCTCCGACACAATCAGCAATCCATCATCTCGACGATCACATGCGACAATGTGAGTTGACGGGAACCCGCCTGCCCGGCTTGGGTTGGCGCAAAGGAATCGATGCACACACGGCTGCGGCCGACGGAGGTTTTCATGCGTCACCTGGTTCTGGCTTTGCTGGGCGCGAGCGGGCTCGCCGCGGTTGCTACCGCGCCGGCGCAGGCCGTCGGCACCCGCTATCCGTTCTGCATCCAGGGCGATGAATATCCGGGTCTCAGCTACTGCACCTACACCAGCTACGGCCAGTGTCAGGCTTCGGCTTCCGGGCGCAATCTGACCTGCATGGCTAACCCCTATTACATCGCCGAAGGCGACCCGCGCCCGCCGCGCGGCCGCCATCGCGCACCCGGTTATTATTCCCCATACTGACAAGCGGCGTTCCCCGATTCAGCCGGTCTGCCGGTACATCCGACGCGTGAACGTGATTTGACCTCGGTCTACCCGGCCTGTCTGCTGACGGCGGAGCCGTTGGCTCGAAACCTGAAACGGAGGACCCGCAATGTACGGTTCTTTGAACGGTTCTTGTCACAGGTTGTTGTCGGCCTTGATGGCGATCGGCGCCCTTGCCGCCGTCAACTCGGCGCCCGCTACCGCCGGTGGCCTGCCATCCGGGAGTGCTCCGTTTTGCATCAAAGGGTGCGATTTCGGCGGTGGAGCGGGTTCGGGCGACTGCAGTTTTGCAAGCTATCAACAGTGTCAGGCGACGGCCTCCGGCCGGGATGCTACTTGCGCTGCGAATCCGTACTACAACGCCAACGCCGAACTGCAACCCGGCCGCGGCCGGTTCTCCCGAAGGAAGTTTTGATGCGCATTCTGGCTTTGACGATGTTGGCGATCGGGACGGTTTCGATGGCTGCGCCCGCGGCAGGTCAACCGTATGACAATTATCCGATCTGCCTGCGCGTCTTTGGCGATCCCACTTACACCGAATGCCGCTATGTCACGCTCGGCCAATGCAAGGAGTCGGCTTCCGGCCGCGGCGCCGAGTGCTTCATCAATCCATATTTCGCAAGCGCGGAAGGGCCGGCGGGCCCGCGGCATCACCGCCGCCGCCACCACGTCTGAGTTACTCCAGTTCGACGACGTGACCGTCCTCGAGCGACACGCGCCGATCCATCCGGCCGGCCAGTTCCATGTTGTGGGTCGCGATCAGCATCGCCACCCTGGTCGCCTTGACCAGTTGCATCAACGCCCCGAACACATGATTGGCGGTTTCCGGATCGAGATTTCCGGTGGGCTCGTCCGCAAACAGGACGCGCGGGGCGTTGGCGACCGCGCGCGCAATCGCCACCCGCTGCTGCTCGCCGCCTGACAGTTCGGCCGGCCGGTGCTTGATGCGCTCGCCGAGGCCGAGATAGGCCAGGATTTCGGTGGCGCGCTTGACGGTCTCGGCGCGCTTGAGGCCGCGGATCATCTGCGGCAGCATGACATTCTCGAGGGCGGAAAATTCCGGCAGCAGCCGGTGCGATTGATAGACGAAGCCGATATCGGTGCGGCGGATCTGGGTGCGCTCGATATCGGACAATCCCGACGTCGGCGCGCCGCCGATATAGACTTCGCCGTCATCGGGGCTTTCAAGCAGGCCGGCGATATGCAGCAGCGTCGATTTGCCGGCCCCCGACGGCGCTACCAGCGCCACCGACTGTCCCGCCCATAGCGCGAGTTTGGCGCCACTGAGGATCGTCAGCGTCGTTTCGCCTTGCCTGTACTGGCGTTTTATATCGTGAAGATAAACGACCGGTACATCTTCCGCCCCTTGCTCCATCTGCCCCTCACTCGTACCGGAGCGCGTCGACGGGATCGAGGCGGGCGGCACGCCACGACGGATACAGCGTGGCAAGGAAGGACAGCGTCAGCGCCATGATCACGACGGCGCTGGTTTCGCCGAAATCGATCTCGGCCGGCAGCTTGGAGAGGAAATAAAGCTCCGGCGAAAACAGTTCGGTGCTGGTGAGCCAGGACAGGAATTGCCGGATCGATTCGATATTGAGGCAGATCAGCATGCCGACCAGAAACCCGGTCAGGGTGCCGACCACGCCGATCGCCGCCCCCGTGATCAGGAATATCCGCATGATCGAGCCCTGCGAGGCGCCCATGGTGCGCAGGATCGCGATATCGCTGCCCTTGTCCTTGACCAGCATGATGAGGCCCGAGACGATATTGAGCGCCGCGACGAGGACGATCATGGTCAGGATCAGGAACATCACATTGCGTTCGACTTGCAGCGCATTGAAGAAGGTCGAATTTCGCTGTCGCCAGTCCACCAGAAATACCGGCCGGCCCGCCGCCTCGGTCACGGCTTTGCGGAAGGCCTCGATCTTGTCGGGGTTGGTGGTGAATACCTCGATCGCCGACACGTCATTGTTGCGATTGAAATAGGCCTGCGCTTCCGCCAGCGGCATGAACACGAAGGTCGAATCATATTCGGACATGCCGATCTCAAACACCGCGGCGATCTTGTAGGGCTTGATGCGCGGCGTCGTCCCCATCGGGGTTACCGCACCCTTCGGCGAGACCAGCGTGATGCTGTCGCCGGCATG
>DATATP010000118.1:0-19014 GCA_036268715.1 Rhizomicrobium sp.
GGCACGCCCTGGCGCACCATGTTGAGCGAGATGAAGGCGTTGGAGCCGATGCCGAAATCCGCTGCGCCATTGGCGAGAAGCTGGGGCACATTCACCTCCGGGCCGCCCTGCAGGATTTTCACCTCCAGCCCGCGCTTGGCGTAAAGCCCTTCGGCCAGCGCCTGGTAAAAGCCGCCATGCTCGGCCTGGGCTTTCCAGTCCGTGACGAAAGTGATGTGGGTGAGGGCCTGGGCCGGCAGCGCCAGCACGGCAAGCAGGATGGCGAAACAAATGCGCAAGATCGGCATGGCCGGCTTATAGCACGGCTTCAGCGGCTGTCTGAATTCCCCGGCGGCGGCGCGGTGTTTCGATCGTCGTCGTCATCATCTCCGAACAGCCAGCCGAGCAGGCCGCCGCGATGATGATGCACAGCGGGCGGCGGAGGCGCGCCCGGCGCCTCCGCGGGCGGTGGGCCGAGCTTGGCGGCTTCATCGTCGCTATAGGATGGCGGCTCGCCGGACGCGAGCAGGCCGGCATCTTCTTCCGGGGGCGGCGGCGGCGCGGATTTGTCCAGCGCCTTGGACGGCAAACCCTTTTCCGCCACCGTCATCGCCTGGCGCCAGATTTGCGCTGGCAAGGTGCCGCCGGTGACGCCGCGGGTCGGCGAGGAATCGTCGTTGCCCACCCAGGCGGCGGCGACGTAATCGGTGGTGAAGCCGACAAACCAGGCATCGTGCGAATCCTGCGTGGTGCCGGTCTTGCCCGCCGCTTCATGGCCCGGGATGGCGGCGGCCCGGCCGGTGCCACCGGTCACCACGCCATAGAGCATCGCCACCATGTCGCGGTCGGTGGCGGAGGCAATCACACGCTTGGGCTTGGGCGGCGTTCTGCGCCATACCGGTTTACCGCCCATATCCACCTCGGTAACGAGATAGGGATCGACCCGGAAGCCGCCATTGGCGAAGGCGGCATAGGCGTCGGTCAATTCCAGCGGAGTCACTTCGCTGGTGCCCAGCGCCAGGCTCGCATTATCGGCCAGCGGCGAGATGATGCCACAGCGCTTGGCCGCCGCGATCACCGTCGGGATGCCGACTTCCTGCGCCAGATTGGCGGTGATGGTGTTGACCGAATGGGCCAGCGCCTCGGCGATGGTGACGGTGCCATAGGAATGGCCGCCATAATTGGCGGGCTGCCAGCCATCGATATCGACCGCTTCATCGTCGCGGTAATCCCAGGGGGTGATGCCCGATTCCAGCGCCGCAAGATAGACGAAGGGCTTGAAGGCGCTGCCCGGCTGGCGGTGCGCCTTGGTGGCGCGGTCGAAGACCGAGTCGCGGTAATCGACGCCGCCGATCAGGGCGCTGACCGCGCCGTCCGGCTTCATCATCACCATAGCCGCTTCGTGAACGCGGTCGCGCTTGCCATAACGATGGATGATGCGCTGAACGGCGGCGCGGGCCGCATCCTGCAGGCGGGGTTCCATCGTGGTGTGCACCACCATGTCGGCATTGGGCGCGACGCCGCCCCTGGTCGCGAGTTGCATCGCCTGGTCGGCGGCCGCATCGAGGAAGAAATTGCGCGCGTCGGTTTCGGCATGGCTTGCGATCACCGCGGGATGGGCGCGCGCCCAGGTCGCTTCCGCATCCGTGATCGCGCCGGTCTCTTCCATGACGTCCAGCACCAGGCTGGCGCGCTGCTGCGCCTTGAGCAGGTCGCGGCGCGGTGAGAACACGGATGGTGCGCGGGTCAATGTCGCCAGCATCGCCGCCTGCGCCAAAGTGAGATGGCGCGCCGAAGTGCCGAAATAGACCCGCGCCGCGCCGTCCACGCCATAGGCGCCGGAGCCGAGATAGATGCGGTTAAGATAAAGCTCCAGGATCTGCTTCTTGCTCAGCGATTTTTCGAGGCCCGCCGCGTCGATCAGTTCGGTCAGCTTGCGCGATATGGTGCGCTGCTGATTGGTATAGACGATCTTGGCGGTTTGCTGGCTGATGGTCGAGCCGCCCGCCACCCAATGGCCGGCGCGCAAATCCAGATACAGCGCGCGCGCCAGGCCCCGCGCATCGATGCCGTTGTGGGAATAGAAGCGCCGGTCTTCCATCGCGACGAAGGCGGCGGGCAGGTAGGGCGGCATCTGTTCCAAGGTCAGGCGGTCGCCCACCACCGCGCCGCGATGGCCGATCTCGTCGCCATCGACGTCCAGAAAAGTGAAAGCCAGCGGCCGGTTGACCGCGTAAAGGTCCGTATGCGGATCGAGCGGAGGCGCGAACCAGCCCAGCACCACCGGAATCATGTAAAGGATCGTCAGCGGAACCGCGACGATCAGCGTGAGCGCCGCCAAAATAGGGGCGAAAGGACGGAGAGTCTGCGCAATCTGGCGCAACCGGTCCCAGTACCAGCCAATTTGCCCGTCGGACATCGAGCGGATAGCTCCCTTATTTTTGCGGCGGATTCAAGGCCTGTATGGTGGACAGGTGTAGGAAATCGCGCCAAGCGGTTGACGGCGGAACGGATGAACCATACACCAGCGTCATCCCCGGAATTGGGTTCGCTTCCCGGCGCGCCGCGCCGGTCGATTTTTTTCATCCCCATCTGTCCCCTACACGCTCTCGCGCCGCGGACATCTTTCCCGCCATCCCTTCGGGCGCGGGGAAGAAAGCTGGGATTTGCTTCGACATGAGTTTTACCATGACGCCGAGGCCTATGCCCTCGGATATCGATTCCGAATGGCTGGACGAGATGATGACGAAAATGCAACGCGAGCTGCAACGCCAGCTCGACCGTGTGGCGAAGGCGCACGACACCGGCAGCGATGCCGGTGAGCGTGCTGCCGATGCGCGCACGCTTACCTCCCTGGAACGGACCCTGGAGCGGCTGACGCGGTTGGAACGCGAGCGCGCTACGGTCAAGGAAAAGAAGATCGCCAAGCATGACGGTTCCGCCCGCGCGGCGCTGGAGCGCCGACTGGATAAACGGCTTGCCGCCGCAAGAACGGACGGCGGTTCTGGCAAGCCTGAGCGATGACGATGCCGCTTTGCTGGCGCAGGAATGGGGCTTCTGGGCCCGGGAAGCGCAAGTGCCTCCCGCAGGAGACTGGCGCATCTGGCTGTTTCTCGGCGGGCGGGGCGCGGGCAAGACCCGCAGCGGCGCGGAATGGATCGCCGGGAATGTCCGCGAAGGCCGGATGAGACGTATCGGGTTGATCGGCGCCACCCATGCCGATGCCCGCGCCGTGATGGTGGAAGGGGAATCGGGGTTGCTGAATGTGGTCGAAAGCCTGGTCTTCGAACCGTCGAACAGCCGGCTGCTATGGGCGGGTGGCGCGATGGCGACTTTGCTTTCGGCGGAGGAACCGGACTCCTTTCGGGGCCATCAGTTCGACGGCATCTGGGGAGACGAATTTGCCAAATGGCGCGAACCGCAGGCGGGTCTGGACATGGCCTTGATGGCGATGCGGCTAGGCGAGGATCCGCGCATGCTGCTGACGACGACGCCGCGCAATATTCCGGCTCTGACGGCGCTGCTGGACTCGCCCGGCGTGGCGGTGAGCCGCAGCGGGACGGCCGACAACCAGGCCAATCTGGCCGACGGGTTCTATGACCTGATGCAGGCGCGCTATGGCGCCAGCGCATTGGGGCGGCAGGAATTGGACGGCGAAATCATCGCCGACAATGAACAGGCGTTGTGGAAACGCAATTGGATCAAGCGGGTTCGCGATCTACCGGAATTGACTCGTATCGTGGTGGCGGTCGATCCGCCCGCATCATCCCAGGGCGATGAATGCGGCATCGTCGTCGCAGGGCGCTGCGGGAATGGCGATGGTTATGTGTTGGCGGATCGTTCGGCGGGCGGCCTCACACCGGCGGCCTGGGCGGCGCGGGCGATGGATGCCTTCGCGCAATTCGAGGCCGATGCGATCATCGCCGAAGCCAATCAGGGTGGCGAAATGGTGCGCAGCGTGTTGCAACAGGCGGGGGGCGATGCGCCCGTCAAGCTGGTGCATGCCTCGCGGGGCAAGCTGACCCGCGCCGCGCCCTATGCCGCGCTGTATGAGCGCGGACGGGTCCATCATGCCGGCACCTTTCCGGAGCTTGAGGATCAGATGTGCCATTATGACGGCCAAAAAAATTCAAAGAGTGGTGGCGCCAAAAGTCCGGACCGCCTGGATGCGCTGGTCTGGGCGCTGGCGGATTTATTCGTGATGCCGCGCCGGGCCCCTCGCGTGCGCACGATCTAAGGGAGATACGATGTTCGAATTCCTTCGCCGCGCGCCGCGTGAGCGCAAAAGCGGCATGCCATTGATTGCGTTGTCGCTGCAAGGCGGCCCGCGCTGGGCGCCGCGCGACACCGTCGCTCTCGCTCGCATCGGGGTGATGGGCAACACGGTGGCGAATCGCTGTGTGCGCATGATCGCCAGCGCCGCTGCGTCGGTGCCGTGGCTGCTCTATGCCGGCGCCGCCGAATTGGAGACCCATCCGCTGCTCGATCTCCTGTCGCGGCCCAACCGGGAGGAGGATGGGCCAGGCCTGTTCGAGCGCTGGTATGCCTTCCTGCAGAGCGCGGGCAATTCCTATCTGGAGGCGGTCAGTTTGGAAAGCGTGCCGCGTGCGCTTTATGTGCTGCGGCCCGACCGCGTGGCGGTGGTGCCGGGGGCGCGGGGCTGGCCCGCCGCCTATGATTATTCCGTGGACGGACAGACGACACGATTGACGCGCGATGCCAGCGGCTTCCTGCCGGTGCTTCACGCAACCCTGTTCCATCCTCTGGACGATTATTACGGCCTGTCGCCGCTTGCCGTGGCGGCCGGGGCGATCGAAGTGCACAATGCGGGCGCCGCCTGGACCAAGGCGCTCTTGGACAATGCGGCGCGGCCGAGTGGCGCCCTTATATACAAGGGGCCTGATGGCGCGCCCGGGCTGACCGACGACCAGTTCGGGCGGCTCAAGCGCGAGCTGGAGGACGCCTATCAGGGCGCGGCCAATGCGGGCCGGCCGATGGTGCTGGAAGGCGGCCTGGACTGGAAGGCGATGAGCTATACGCCCTCCGACATGGATTTCGCCGAAACGCGCGCGGTGGCTGCACGGGAGATCGCTCTCGCCTTCGGCGTGCCGCCGATGCTCTTGGGCATTCCGGGCGACAACACATTCTCCAACTATGCCGAGGCCAATCTGAATTTCTGGCGCCAGACCGTGCTGCCGCTGGTGGCGCGCACCGCCGCCAGCCTGACACGCTGGCTGGGACCATGTTTCGGCGAGGGGCTGCGCCTCGATTATGACCCCGATGCAGTGCCTGCCCTGGCCGAGGCGCGGGAGGCGACCTGGGCGAAGCTGAACGACGCGGCATTCCTCACTGTCAACGAGAAACGCCAGGCTGCCGGCTATTCGCCGGTCGAGGGTGGCGACACGTTATAGAAACTGTCAATCTCCGTGCATGTGGGACGGTATGACCCTGGTTCCGGGACGAGATTGTGGGGACTGCACCGTCTGCTGCGAATGGCCCACCATCAACAAGCCGGAAATCCAGAAGCTCTCGGGATCGAAATGCAAACATTGCACCGGCAAGGGCTGCGCAATCTATGAGACGCGCTTTCCAGTGTGCCGCAGTTATTACTGCGCCTGGCGGACGGTGGATATTTTCGGGCCGGAGTGGCGGCCGGACAAATCGGGCGTACTTGCCTATGTCGAGACCGAAGGCATTTCGGAGGATTTCGAACTTTCCACCGGCATCGGGCTGATGCTGGTGGGCCATCCGCTGAAAATCGTGCGCCAGAAATGGTTTCAGGATTTCGTGGTGACAGGCGTGATGAGCTCCGTGCCGCTGTTTCTGTCGCTGCCCGGCCCGCGCGGGCGCCAGGCGGCGACCGCATCGCTCAATACCGAAGAGATGCTGGCGGCGATTGGGCGCGGCACGGTGAAGGACGCGCTGGAGAAGGTGGTGACGCTGTTGCGCGGCTGGGATTTCCAGCCCGCGGCAATCACCTATTCGGGAAACGATGTGAGCACATGAGCGTGATGTCAGAGCCGTTCCGGCGCGAGCCGGAGCGCCGAATCCCGGCCGCCCTTGTGGCGGCTTTTTTGTTGCAGACGGCGGGGGCGCTGTTCTGGGCGGGCAGCGCGGCAGAGCGCATTGCCGGGCTGGAGCGCACGCTCAACTCCGACCAGGCGGCGATCGAGAAGGTGGCCGTGCTGGAGGAACAGGTGCGCGGCATCAAGGAAAGTACCGACCGCATTGAAGCCACGCTCGATCGCGCCGACACGCGCTAACGCGCGCGACCCCTCCCCGAATTTGCTTCGCAAATTCGACCCTCCGGCCCTTCGCTTACGCTCAGGGCGTTCGTCATTTTCGCAGGTCCACTGGACCTGCTCACCCGCTTCGCGGGCTATTCCTCACCCCTCAAGGGGAGGGTGAAAGAACGAGTATGACAGTTCAGATTGCCTATGCGCGCCGTCCGCTGGCGCGGAAGAATACCCATGCCGGTTTGACGCCGCTCTCGGCCAACGAATTCGAAGGCTACGCCTCGCTGTTCGGCGTGCCCGACGGCGTGGGCGATGTGGTGGCGCCCGGCGCATTCGCCGCCAGCCTGCGCCGTCGCGGCCCGGCCGCAGTGCGGATGCTGTATCAGCATTTCGCCCATGCCCCGATCGGGGTGTGGGAGGAGATCGCGGAAGATTCGCGCGGGCTGTATGTGCGCGGCCGGCTGGTGGGCGATGTGGAACGGGCGCGCGACGTGCGCGCGCTTTTGGCGGAGGGGGCGCTGGACGGCCTTTCCATCGGCTTTCGCACCGTGCGGGCCAAACGCGGGCCGGCCGGCACGCGTACGCTTCTGGAAATCGAGCTTTGGGAAATTTCGGTCGTGACCTTCCCGTTGCTCGCGGGTTCGAGGGTCACGGCCACCGGGACGCGCGGCAGGGATCAGACAAGCGATCTGGCGCGCGTCTTGCGGGCAGCCGGCGCGGCGATGCGCAGTTAGCAAGGAGACATCATGGAATTGGAATCAAAAGCGGCGGGTATGGAAATCAAACAGGCGTTCGACGATTTCCTGCGCGGCTTCGAAGCCTTCAAGCAGGAGAATGACGAACGCCTGAAGGACATCGAGCGTCGTTCGGCCGATGTGCTGGCCGAAGAGAAGGTCGATCGTCTCGGTCGCGTCCTGGACGAGCAGAAGCACAAGATCGAATCCCTGATGCTGGCGGCGGCGCGGCCCAGCCTGGGCGGCGAGAAGAAATCCTTCGATCCCGCGCTGAAGGAGCGCAAGGCGGCGTTCGACCGCTATGTCCGCAGGGGCGATGCCGGCGGGCTCGATAGTTTCGAGATCAAGGCGATGAGCGAGGGCAGCAATGCCGATGGCGGCTATACCGTGCCGCTGGAGATAGAGCGCACCATCGACCGGGTACTGGCCAAGGCGTCCCCGATCCGCGCCATCGCAGCCGTGCGCCAGATCGGCAGCGGCGTTTACCGCAAGCCGATCACCACGGTCGGCGCGGCCTCGGGCTGGGTGGGCGAGACCGATGCTGTCAGCCAGACCAATACCCCGACCCTGGCGGCGATCGATTTCCCGGCGATGGAGCTTTACGCGATGCCCGCCGCGACCCAGGTGTTGCTGGACGATTCTCAGGTCGATATCGAGCAATGGCTGGCCGATGAAGTGCAGATCGTGTTCTCCGAGCAGGAGGGAGCGGCGTTTGTGAATGGCGACGGCTCCAACAAGCCGACCGGTTTCCTGCATTACACCGCCGTCGCGGATGCGAGCTGGAGCTGGGGCAATCTGGGCTATATCGCCAGCGGCGCGGCGGGAGCCTTCGCGTCGAGCGATCCCTCCGACGCGCTGATGGACCTCGCCTATGCCCCCAAGCAGGGCTACCGGGCCAATGGTCGCTGGGTGATGAACCGCAAGACGGAAGCGGCGATCCGAAAATTCAAGGACAGCAGCGGCAATTATGTCTGGCAGCCGGGCGATGCCGCGGGTCAGCCCGCGACCATCTTCGGCTATCCGGTAACGGAAGTGGAGGACATGCCCGACATCGCCGCCAACTCCTATTCGGTGGCGTTCGGCGATTTCACCCGCGGCTATTTGATCGTGGATCGGGTCGGCATCAGGGTGCTGCGCGATCCCTACAGCGCCAAGCCCTATGTGCTGTTCTACACCACCAAGCGGGTCGGGGGCGGGGTGCAGAATTTCGAAGCGATCAAGCTGATGAAGTTTGCTGCTTCCTAACCCCTCCGGCCTTCGCTGGCTCGAGAGCCAGCTACGGCCACCTCCCCTCTTATGCACTGGCGTGCATGGAGGGGGGGCAGGCCTGTGTGTGCTGACAGAATTCGCGGCGCGAGCGCCGCGATAGCCGCGCAAGCGGCAACCGGACCCTCGCGATGCCTCCCCCGTCGCGAGGGTCTTTTTTTCGAGGCTTGCATGTCCCTGCAACTGAACACCCCGCCTGCCGCCGAGCCGGTGACCCTGGACCAGGCGAAAGCCTGGCTCAAGGTCGACACCAGCGATGAGGATGCGCTGATCTCATCCCTTGTCAGCGCCGCGCGCGCCCGCGCCGAATGGCACACGGGCCGCGCCTTCGTCACCCAGAGCTGGACTTTGTGGCTCGACCAATGGCGGGAACCCTGCGCCGAGATTCCGTTGCCCCCGCTTCAGGGCGTGTCGTCGCTCACCCTCTATGCGCGCGACGACAGCGCAACGGTTCTCGGCGCAGGCAATTATACCGTCGATGCCGCATCCCAGCCGGGCCGGGTGATGCTGAAACAGTGCGTCGCGCTTGCGAATTTGCGCCCCATCAATGCGGCGGCGATCGCTTTCACCGCCGGTTACGGCGGGGCCGATGCCGTTCCAGGCCCGATCAGCCAGGCGATCCTGGAGATCGCCGCGGTACTTTATGCCCATCGCGGCGATGACGCGGCACCGACGCCGGATGTGGCCTTGACGTTGCTGGCGCCCTATCGGCTGGTGAGACTTTGATCGGCGCGTTGGATACACATGCCTCACTGCAGCAGGCCGTGCGGACGGCCGACGGCGCGGGCGGCTTCACCGAAGGTTGGAGCGAACTGGCGGTCATCTGGATCGCCGTGGATGCGGCGAGCGGATCGGATTCCTTCGGGCCCGACCGGCTGGAATCCCGCGCCCGCTACCGCGTGACCGCACGCCGGCGCAGCGATATCGCGGCCGGACTCAGGCTGGTGACGCCGTCGCATACTCTGCTCGTCCAAGCGGTTCTGGATGACGGTCCGCGGGTGCAGTTGGTCACTTTGCTTTGTGAGGATGCGCCATGAGCGCCGCCCTGGCCCTGCAAGAGGCGGTGTTTGCCGCCCTGACCGGTGACGCCGGAATCATCGCCCTGCTGGGCGAGCCGCCGCGCGTTTATGACGAGGTGCCGCGCGACGCCGTGCTGCCTTATGCGGTCATCGGGGATGCGAGCGAAAGCGATTGGAGCACCAAGACCGATCATGGCGCCTCGCTGCTGTTCCCTGTGCAGATCTGGTCGCGCGCCAGCGGCTACCGGGAAGCCAAGCTGATCGCCGGCGCGGTGCGGACCGCGCTGGACGGCGCCGCGCTGACGTTGAGCGGCGCGACTCTGATCGACCTCAGCTTCGACAGCGCGGCTTATGCGCGCGAAAGCGATGGCATGACCCGCCGTGCTGAGCTGAAATTTCGCGCTCTTGTCGAAATCTAGGAGACAAACATGACGGCCCAACGTGGCAAGGATTTGCTCATCAAGATCGGCGATGGTGGCTCGCCGGAAGTGTTCACCACCGTCGCGGGCCTAAGAGCCACCACCCTGGCGTTCAATGCAACGACGGTGGATGTCACCAATGCCGATTCCGCGAACGAATGGCGGGAACTGCTGGCGGGCGGCGGCGTCAAATCGGCCACCCTGTCCGGTTCGGGCGTGTTCAAGGACGCGGCCTCGGACACCGCCCTGCGCATCGCCTTCTTCAACGCGGCGTGCGGCAATTACCAGATCGCCATCCCGAGTTTCGGCACCGTGCAGGGTCCGTTCAAGATCACCTCCCTGCAATATGACGGTCCCTATGACGGCGAGCTGAAAATCTCCCTATCCATGGCTTCGGCCGGTGCGCTGAGCTTTTCCTGATGGTCAACAAAGCACGCGGAGAAGCGGCGCTGGAAGCGGGCGAGCGGCAGTATCGCCTGCTGCTCACTCTGGGCGCGCTGGCGGAAATCGAGGATGGGCTGGGGCTGGACGATCTTTCCCAGATGGGGGCTCGGCTCGCGCATACCCGGGCGGCGGACCTTGCCATTGTCGCGGCGGCACTGCTGCGCGGCGGCGGTCATGAGATATGTGCCGCCGAGGTGTTGCGGCTGCCTTGCGATCTGGGCGCGTTGACCCGCGGCATCACCGAGGCCTTCGAAGCGGCCGGCCTTTCCGCCTCCGCCGGGGAGGGGCGCGATGCCGTCCCTTTTCCTGGCGGCGCTGGCTAGCGCTGGCGCTGGGCGCGATGCGGCTTACGCCCGCTGTCTTCTGGGCGCTGTCGCTGCCGGAATGGCGGGCGCTGCTGGAAGGCCGTTTCGGCAACACAGGCGCCCAGCCGCTAGGTCGCGGCGAACTCGAACGATTGATGCGGATATTTCCCGATGGCTGATTCCCCCCTCGACCAGAGTCTTTCCGGCGCCGCCCAGGCCTTTGCCGATTTCGCCAATGGCCCGGTGGCCGGCACCACCGCGAGCATCGAGGCGGCAGTGACCAAAAGCTTCAACTCCGTCGCCAGCACCATCTCGCGCGCGGCGGTTTCCGGACAGGATTCGATGGCCCAACTCACCGCCGCGATCCTGGCCGATTTCGACCGCATCGCGGTCAGCCAGTTCATCGTCAAACCGGTCGAGGGCGTGATCGGCTCGGCAATCAGTTCGCTGTTGCCTGTGGCGGGGGCCCGCGCCACGGGCGGCCCGGTAGGGGCGGGCAATTCCTATCTGGTGGGCGAGAACGGGCCCGAATTGTTCACGCCATCGGGCAATGGCGACATCGCGCCGAACAGCGCGCTCAGCGCCACGCGGACGCAGGTAGTGGTCAACATCACCACGCCGGATGCGCAAAGCTTCACCAAATCAAAAAGCCAGGTGGCGGCGATGCTGGCGCGGGCGATTGCACAGGGAAACAAGAATTTATGACTCTGCTGTCCGCCATGGAAGCAGAGCGCATTTTTCGATTGATCGGTATTGGCTCAGTATGCGGTATGCATGAGATATTCCACCGCAGTCATCAAAAGGTAGATTGCGAGCGCTGGCAGAAACAGCAGCGGCCAGTTTCGCGGAAACAGCACGCGCGATTCCAGAACCGATTGTCCATCGACGCACAACTGATACCGGATAGTGGTGCGGCTCATCCAGGATAGTTGCATCACGTGATGCTTGCCATCGCGTTCGAATTCGGCCGTCGGTGCGCCGCTTAGCTTAAATACGCCTCCAGTCCGGATGACGCGTAAATTATCGAGATATACATCCACAGAAGCTGTCGTCCAAAAGTATCTCGGAACGACTGTCGCCTCTACTCGGAGTTCGCGATTCTGCCATGTAGCGGCATTTCCATATCCAAGCATCGGCATTGATTCCCGGGCCTGCCTTTACGACATGTGGTCATGATGACGTTGTCTGTCCACCGCTCACGGGCAGGATCGCACAGATAGGCAATTTGAAAGTTAACAAGATGGCGGCAAACCCCGGCAGCCAGATCGCGGCGGTGTTGGCGCGGGCCATCTCCCAAGGGCAGCATAATCCATGAATTTCCACGAAGTCTCTTTTCCCCTCGCGGTGGCGTTTCATTCCACCGGCGGCCCGGTCCGCAAGACCGAAATCGTCACCTTGGGCTCCGGTTATGAGGAGCGCAATGCGGTATGGGCCGGTTCGCGGCGCAGCTTCGATGTCGGCTCCGGCGTGCGCAGCCTGGACGATCTCGCCACGGTGATCGCGTTCTTCGAGGCGCGAGCCGCGCAGCTTTATGGTTTCCGCTTCAAGGATTTCGCAGACTTTAAATCCTGCGCGCCCGGCGTAGCGATCTCGCAGACCGACCAGATCGTCGGCACCGCCGATGGCCATACCACCGCGTTCCAACTGAGCAAGACCTATGCTTCGGGCGTGGGAAGCTGGACGCGCGCCATCGTCAAACCGGTGACCGGCACAGTGCGCATCGCGGTGGGGGGGAGCGAGATCACCAGCGGTTTTTCCGTCGATACCACCACCGGCCTTGTCACGTTCACCACTGCGCCCGCCACCGGCGCGATCACCGCCGGTTTCGCCTTCGACTGTCCGGTGCGCTTCGACACCGACGCGCTTTCCATCAACCTGGCCAGTTTTCAGGCCGGCGAAGCGCCGTCTATTCCTCTGACGGAAATCCTGTTGTGAAAACGCTACCGGACGGATTGCAGGCCCATCTCGATGGCGGCGCGACGACGCTCGCCTGGTGCTGGAAGCTGACGCGTCGCGACAGCGTGGTGCAAGGTTTCACCGACCATGACCGGCCGCTGACGTTCGAAGGCGTCACATACAGTGCAGTATCCGGCTTCACCGCCAGTGAAGTGCAGTCTTCGCTCGATCTGGTGGTAGACAATTTGACCCTGGCCGGCGCGTTGTCGTCGGCAACCCTTAATGAGGGCGATCTCGCCGCCGGACTCTATGACAATGCCGGGGTGGAGATCTGGCGGGTCAACTGGTCTGCACCGGATCAGCGCGTGTTAATGCGCGCCGGTAGCTTGGGCGAGGTGACCCGCAACGGGCATGCGTTCCAGGCCGAGATTCGCGGCCTGGCCCAGGCCTTGAACCAGCCGGTGGGGCGCGCTTTCGGTTCTTTGTGCGACGCCGATCTGGGCGATGCGCGCTGCTCGGCCGCGATCGTCGCGACGGCGGGGACGGTGGCGGTTGCCTCGGATGGCCGGCGCTTCACCGCGACCGGACTCGATAGTTTCGCCTCGGGATATTTCACGGGCGGAAAGTTGAGCTTCACATCCGGCGCCAATGCCGGCCGTGCGATGGAGGTCAAGCGTCACGCCCTGGGCGGCGGCATCGTCTCGATCGAATTGTGGCAAACGATGAGCCAAGCCGTGCTGGCGGGAGACGCCTTCACCGTCACGCCCGGCTGCGACAAGCTCTTCGCCACCTGCAAAGCCAAGTTCAACAACGCCGTCAATTTCCGCGGCTATCCCTATATGCCGGGCAATGACGCGGTGATGGCGGGCCCGGCCGCGAACCAGACCTTGGATGGCGGCAGCCGTTATGGCAACTGACAGCGTCACGGCCGCCGCTATCGTCACGGCTGCCCGGGACTGGATCGGCACGCCGTACCAGCACCAAGCCAGCCTCAAAGGCGTGGGCTGCGATTGTCTCGGACTATTGCGCGGGGTGTGGCGCGAATTGCGCGGCGCGGAACCGGAGGCGGTGCCGCCTTATGCGCGGGACTGGTCGGAAGCGACCGGCGCGGAGACTTTGCGCGATGCGTTGGCGCGGCATCTGAAGCCGGCCGACATCGGCCATCTCGCGCCCGGCGACGTGGTGCTGTTTCGGATGGCACACCGGTCGGGGCGCGCGCCTGCCAAACATTGCGGGATTATCGGATACGCCAACGCTTCGTTGCTTGAGCGCGACGTCGGCATGCATGGCGGTCTCACCTTGATCCATGCCCGCCAGAACCGGCGCGTGAGCGAAGAAGCGTTCACCGCCTTCTGGCAAGCACGGCTCGCTTACAGTTTCCGGATCTGACATGGCATCCTTGTTGTTAGGAGCGGCGGGTTCCGCCCTGGGACCTTCGCTGTTCGGTAGCGTCTCGCTGTTCGGCGCCACGATCTCGGGAGCGCAGATCGGGAGCGCCTTGGGGGCGCTGGCGGGCGCGGAGATCGACGCCGCGCTCATGCCCGGCAAGAATGTCACGCGCAGCGGACCGCGCCTGTCGGACGTCAATATCCAGGCATCGACCGAAGGCAGCGCGATCCCGCGCCTGTTCGGCCGCATGCGCCTGGCAGGGCAACTGATCTGGGCGTCGCAATTCAAGGAGACCGCGACCACCACCAAGACCAG
Organism: Rhizomicrobium sp.; assembly: GCA_036268715.1. GTDB lineage: Bacteria > Pseudomonadota > Alphaproteobacteria > Micropepsales > Micropepsaceae > Rhizomicrobium. The sequence continues at coordinate 14,003 of DATATP010000118.1, forward strand.
CAGCGGGGGCAAAGGCGGGGCTTCCACCACCGTCACCGAGACCGACTATACCTATTCCATCTCCTTTGCGGTTGGGCTGAGCGAAGGAATTGCGACGCGGCTGGGGCGGGTCTGGGCCAACGGCAATCTGCTCGACCTGTCACAACAGACGATCCGCTTTTACGCCGGCAGCGAGACGCAAGCGCCCGATCCTCTCATCACCGATATCGAAGGCTCCGGCAACACGCCGGCCTATCGCGGCCTTTGCTATGTCGTGTTCGAGGATATGCAGCTTGCCGATTTCGGAAACCGCATTCCGCAATTGCAATTCGAGCTGATCCGCAGCATCGGTCATGACGATCCGGACAGTCTGGAGAACCGGCTGACCGGTGTGGCGCTGATTCCCGGTGCCGGCGAGTTCGTCTATGCCACGGAAGCGGTGTTCGAAGACGATGGAGCGGGCGGCTCCGTCGCGGAAAATGTCCATGGCGTGACCGGCGAGGCCGACATGCTGGCCTCCCTCGACGATCTGGCCGCGAGCGCGCCCAATCTCAAGGCGGCGTCGCTGGTAGTGGGCTGGTTCGGCGACAATCTCAACTGTGGCGCGGTCACGATCCGGCCCGGTGTCGAAGCGTCGCCCAAGACCACCTATCCCGAAACCTGGAGCGTGGACGGTGTAGCCCGGGGCGACGCCCATCTGGTCAGCCAGGTGAACGGCCGCCCCGCTTATGGCGGCACGCCGTCCGACCAGAGTGTGGTGGCGGCAATCCAGAACCTCAAGGCGCGGGGCCTCAAGGTGATGTTCTGTCCCTTTCTGTTCATGGATATCGCGGCCGGCAATGTGCTGAGCGATCCCTATACCGGCGCAAGCGGCCAGCCCGTCTATCCCTGGCGCGGCCGCATCACCTGTGCGCCCGCCGCGGGCGAGACCGGCTCACCCGATAAAACCGCCGCGGCGATAAGCCAGGTGGGCAATTTCTTCGGCGGCGCGACGGCGGCGGATTTTTCCGTCAGCGGCACAAGCGTGGCCTGGACCGGAGGCACCGACTGGGGCTGGCGGCGCATGGTGCTGCACTACGCCCATCTGTGTGGTGCGGCAGGCGGGGTCGACGCCTTTCTGATCGGCTCGGAGCTGCGCGGCCTGACCCAGGTGCGCGACGGGGCGACCTCCTATCCCGCCGTGGCGGCGCTGAAGAGTCTGGCGGCGGAGGTACGCGCCATTGTCGGGGCCGGCACCAAGATCGGTTATGCCGCCGACTGGTCGGAATACAACAATCACCAGACCGGCGATGCCGCAGGCGCGGTGCTGTTCAATCTCGATCCGTTGTGGAGCGACACGAATATCGATTTCATCGGCATCGACAATTACCTGCCGCTGGCCGATTGGCGCGACGGCACCGCGCATCTGGATTATGCCGTCGCGGCCTCGATCTATGACAAGGCCTATCTGACATCCAACATCCGCGGTGGCGAGGATTATGATTGGTATTATGCCTCTCCAGCCGATCGCGACGCGCAACTGCGCACGCCCATCACCGATGGCCTCGGCAAGCCCTGGGTCTGGCGGCCGAAAGATTTGTGGGGCTGGTGGTCGAACGCCCATTACGATCGGCCTTCAGGCGCCGAGAGCGGCACGCCCACGGCCTGGACACCGCAATCCAAGCCGATCTGGCTGACCGAACTGGGCTGTCCCGCCATCGACAAGGGCGCCAACCAGCCGAATGTTTTCTATGATCCAAAATCAAGCGAAAGCGCCTCACCGTACTATTCCAACGGCGTCCGCGACGACTTGATGCAGCGGCGCTTCCTGGAAGCGCATCTGGCGTTCTGGAACGATGCCGCGAACAATCCGGTGTCGGGCGCCTATTCCGCGCCGATGCTGGATGTCGGCAACATTTATCTGTGGTGCTGGGATGCGCGGCCCTATCCCTATTTTCCGGCGCGCGACGATGTTTGGGGCGATGCCGCCAATTACCAGTTCGGCCATTGGCTGAACGGACGGCTGGGCGCGGTGGCGCTGGGCGATCTGGTGGGGGCGTTGTGCGAGGATGCCGGGTTCACCGCCTATGACGTGACCGGGCTGGACGGAATCGTCACCGGCTATGCCGTCACCGACATCATGGCCCCGCGCGACGCCATCACGCCGCTCGCCACCGCTGCCTTTTTCGATGCGGTGGAAAGCCAGGGAAGCCTTCGTTTCGTGATGCGGGGACGGGCGCAGCTTTTCAATTGCGCCGCCGCCGATCTGGTTCTGCCGGATGGAGAAGCGAGTTTCGGCTATTCCTTCGTCCGGGCGCAGGAAAGCGATCTGCCGCAGGTCTCGCGCGTCAGCTATATCGATGGCGACCAGGATTACCGCCAAGCCAGCGTGGAAGCGCGACGGCTGGTCGGCAGCGCCAATCGGGTCGCGACTTCCAGCTTGCCGCTGGTGATGGACGCGACCCAGGCGAACACCATTGGGGCGACCTTGCTTCAGGACGCCTGGGTGATGCGCGAGACGGCGAAATTCGCCCTTCCGCCCTCGGCCATCGTGCTCGATCCCGCGGACGAGATCGCGCTCGGCGCGGACGGGCGCACCCATCGCTTGCGCATCACACAGATCGAGGACACGGCCTCGCGCGCGATCGAAGCGGTGGCGACCGATCCCTCGCTCTACGAAGCGATCGCCGGGCCGGCGGCCACGCCAAGGCTGGCACAGAGCCTGATCGCTCCGGGACGGGCGCTGCTGTTCTTCCTCGATCTGCCCTGGATCCTGAGCGATGAGAATACAGCCGCGCCGTTCGTCGGTGCCTATGCCGATCCCTGGCCCGGCAAGGTCGCGGTGCTGCGCAGCCCCACCGATTCGAATTATGCGCTGGATGCGACCTTGACCCGTCCATGCGGCTTCGGTGTCACGACAGCAGATTTCTGGTCCGGTCCGCCCTGGCGCTGGGACAAGGTCAACGGTTTGGCCGTGGCGCTGACCAGCGGCACCCTGTCTTCCGCCGACGATATCGCGCTGTTCGGCGGCGCCAACGCTTTGGCAGTGCAGAACGCGGATGGTGAATGGGAAATTGTGCAGTTCGCCAATGCCCTGCTCACCGGACCGGGCGAATATCGGCTGACCGGGCTGCTGCGCGGCCGGGCCGGCAGCGAAGGCGCGATGCGCAATCCCGTCGCAGCGGGCGCGCGGGTGGTGGTGTTGGACGAGGCGCTGGCGCAACTCGGCCTGACACAGGCCGATGCGCGGCTGCCGTTCAATTATCTGTGGGGACCGGCGGGCAAGCCGGTCTCCGACATTTCCTGGCAAGGCGCGGCACAGACCTTCACGGGCGCGGCGCTGATCCCGCTCGCTCCCGCCCATATCGGCTTTTCCTGGAATGCATCCGGCGACTTGATAATTTCCTGGTTGCGCCGTGATCGCAGTCCTGCGGCGGCGAAGATTGCCGCCGCCGAAACGCCGATGAGCGAAACGCGCGAGGCTTACGATCTGGAAATTCTCGCCGGCGCGAGCGCGGTGCGGACCTTCCCCGGGGTGTTGCAGCACAGCCAGGTCTACAGCGCTGCGCAGCAGGCGGCGGACTTCCCATCCGGCCTGCCCAACCCGCTGACGGTCGCGGTTTATCAGCTCTCGTCCGTGCTGGGGCGCGGCCAGCAAAAGAAGGAACAGCTTTATGTCCGATAGCACGCCGCGCCTGACCCTGATCGAACTGGCCCAAATGCAGGAGATGGATTCGGCGACATGGAACGAGGCGCTGGTGCAGCTCGATGCCCTGGTCGATCTCTATCTGCTGGGCCAGTTCATCAACACACCGCCAGCATCGCCTGCCGATGGCGACCTTTATCTCACCGGCGGGGCGCCAAGCGGGACCTGGACCGGCTATGCCTACAAGATCGCCTATTGCATCGATGGCGGCTGGCGCTTCTTCACCCCGTTCAACGGGCTGCGGGCTTTCGTGGCGGGAAGTAATGCATTCCTCCTCTATGTGGGCGGAAGCTGGATCGACCTGGATTACGCCAGCAAGACCGGGACGGAGACCTTGACCAACAAGACCCTGACCGGCGCGCTGGTGGCGACCCAGTATGCCGTGGCGAGTCCGTCCAGCGGCAGCACTTACACCGTCGCCGATCACATCGAGCATCTGATCCTGGACAATGCGGTGAGCGCGACAAGCCTGACTGTCGTGACGCCCCCCAATCCGGTCGACGGCCAGGAATTCCGCCTGGCCGTCCATAACGCTTATGCCAGTCTCACGGTTCAGGCCAATACGGGCCAGACGGGCGTACTTTTCCCGTCAGCGGCCGCGGCGGGCGCCGGCTATCGCGCGAGCTGGAAATTCTCGAGCAGCGGCAATGTCTGGAATGTCTGCGCCTGAAGCGATGCTCTCCGGCGCCGCGACGCTGATCCGGTCGGCGGAAGGCTTTCGCGCCTGTCCTTATCGCGATGCGGGCGGGCGGGTGACCATCGGCTGGGGCAGCACCCATTATCGCGACGGCCGCGCCGTCGCTCTGGGCGATCCGCCGATCAGCGAAGCGGCGGCAGAGGTGCTGCTCGAGGCGGCGATCACCGAAATGTGGGTCTCGCTGGCGCCCCGTCTGGAACGTGCGCCGACCGATGGCCAAGCCGCGGCGCTGCTGTCGCTGGCCTATAACATCGGTGCGACGGCGCTCGCCGCCTCTTCGCTGCTGGCGAAATTCAACCGCGGCGACATCGTCGGCGCGGCCAACGAATTTCTGCGCTTCGACAAGGCGCGTATCGGCGGTGTGTTGCGTGCGCTTCCCGGCCTTGCCGCCCGGCGGCGGCGCGAGCGGGGGCTGTTCCTGACACCGGATGCTCTATCACTTCGAAAGGAAAATTCATGAGCGACATTCTGCAGCCCGTCCTCAACGGCGTGTCCAAGCGCCTGAAGGATATGGGCGACGGCACCTATGCCGAGGTCGTCTATAACGTCAATGGCGGCGGCGAAGGCGGCGGCATCGCCGCGACGGTCGCAATCGACCAAACCACGCCCGGCACCACCAATGCAGTGAAGGCGACCAATCTGCCGGCGACG
>DATATP010000119.1:0-10011 GCA_036268715.1 Rhizomicrobium sp.
CCCGATGCGCGCGGTGTTCGAGGCGCTGGGCGTGGGTGACGTGGTGTCCAAGTCGCTCGGCACTTCTAATCCCTACAACATGGTGCGTGCCACCTTCGACGCGCTGAAGCATCAACAAAGTCCGCGCATGGTCGCACAGCGCCGTGGCCGCAGCGTGGCCGAAATCCTGGCGAAGCGCGAAGGCGTGCCCGCCGAAGCGGCAAGCTAGGAAGACTGCCATGGCCCAGAAAAAAACCGTGACCGTGCGCCAGATCCGCAGCGCCGCCCGCAAGCCCGAAATCCAGGCCGCCACTTTGCGCGGGCTGGGACTGGGCAAGATCCGCCGCACCCGTACCCTGGAAGACACGCCATCGGTGCGCGGCATGATCCACGCGGTGAAGCATCTCGTCGAGATTGTGGAAGAGAAGAAGTAAGTTGGGTCCCGGCTCTGCCGATGCTTCGCATCGCTTGGCCGGGATGACAGGAGTTACGGCATGAAACTCAACGAAATCGGCAACAATCCCGGCGCCCATAAGCGCAAGGACAAGCTGGGCCGCGGTTCATCCTCGGGCCTCGGCAAGACCTCGGGCCGTGGCGTCAAGGGTGCCAAGGCGCGCACCGGAACCAAGGTCTATGGGTTTGAAGGCGGCCAGATGCCGCTGCATATGCGCATGCCCAAACGCGGCTTCAACAACATCTTCGGCAACGATTTTGCCGAGGTGAATATCGGAAGGCTGCAGAAGGCGATCGACAACAAGCGCCTCGACGCATCGGGTAAGATCACCGAGGAGGCGCTGCGCAAGGCTGGCCTTGCCCATAAGAGCCGTCACGGCATCCGCCTGCTTGGCAAGGGCGAAATCAACGCCAAGCTCGATATCGAAGTCGCGGGCGTTTCCGCAGGCGCGAAGGAAGCCGTCGAGAAGGCGGGCGGCACGGTCACCACCATTTTCGTCAAGAAGGTTTACGCCAACAAGAAAGGCCAACCCGGCAAGCGCCAGAAGCGCCGCGCCGATGCGGCAGAAAAGCGCGCCGCCCGCAAGGCTTGACTTTCCGGGCCGCCCCACTCGCAAGGGACGGCCGGTACCCCCACATAAAGCCGGATTTCGCCAATCCGGGGCGTTAGGGTAAGAATCGGCGCGATTTGGGAGCAGCCTGATGGCATCTGCAGCCGAGCAACTGGCCGCCAATTTCAATTTCCAAAATCTCGGCAAAGCCAAGGAACTGCGCCAGCGGCTGTTCTTTACCCTGGGCGCCCTGATTGTGGCGCGGCTGGGGGTTTATGTCCCCATGCCGGGGATCGACACCGCGGCGCTGGCGCAGCAGGTGGGGCATGCTGGCGGCCTGCTCGACATGTTCGACACTCTGGCGGGCGGTGCGGCGAGCCGCATGGGCATCTTCGCTTTGGGCATCATGCCCTATATCTCCGCCTCCATCATCATTCAGTTGATGACGACGGTGTTTCCAGAGCTGGAAGCCCTGAAGAAGGAGGGCGAGGCGGGCCGCAAGATCATCAACCAGTATACACGTTACGGCACCGTCGGCCTGGCGTTGGTCCAGGCTTATGGCATAGCGATCGGGCTGGAGCATTGGGGCAATGGCGGGGTCGTGCTGCATCCCGGCTGGGCGTTCCGCATCGGGGCCATGGTGACCCTGACGGGCGGGACTATCTTGTTGATGTGGATCGGCGAGCAGATCACCAGCCGCGGCGTCGGCAACGGCATCTCGCTCATCATTTTCGCCGGTATCGTGGCGCGCTTTCCTACCTATTTCATGCAGATGCTGGAGCAGGTACGCACCGGCGCCGCCAATCCGCTGCTGCTGCTCGTGTTCACCGCTCTGGCGGTTGCGCTGGTGCTGTTCATCGTGTTCATGGAACGGGCCCAGCGACGGTTGTTCGTCACCTATCCCAAGCGACAGGTCGGCAACAAAATCTATGGCGGGGAAAGCTCGCATCTGCCGTTGAAGCTGAATGTGTCGGGCGTGATCCCGCCGATCTTCGCCTCCTCGATCCTGCTGCTGCCCACCACCGTGGCCAGCTTTAACGCCCAGAATCTGCCGGACTGGCTCCAGGCGATCGTCACCTATCTCAGCCGGGGTCAGCCGCTCTATCTGGTGCTGTATGCGCTGCTGATCATCTTCTTCACCTTCTTCTACACCTCGGTGGTGTTCAACCCTGAGGAGACGGCGGACAATCTGAAGAAGTATGGCGGCGTGTTTCCCGGCATTCGGCCCGGCAAGAAAAGTGCCCAGTTCATCGATTATACGCTGACCCGCATCACGGTTCTGGGGGCGTTGTATCTGACATTCGTGTGCCTGATCCCGGAATTCATGTACTACAAATACAATCTGTCTTTTGTGCTGGGCGGTACCTCGATCCTGATCGTGGTAAGCGTCACCATGGATACAGTCGCGCAAATTCAAAGTCATCTCGTCGCGCAGCAATATGAAGGACTGCTCAAGAAATCGAGGCTAAGGGGAGCGAGACGTTGAACCTGGTTCTGTTCGGACCGCCGGGGGCAGGGAAGGGAACGCAGGCGAAAATTCTTTTCGAGACGCGGGGCCTGCCGCAGCTTTCGACCGGAGATATGCTGCGTGCTGCCATTCAGGCGGGCACGCCGCTCGGCTTGGCCTGTAAGGCGCTGATGGAGAAGGGCGAGCTGGTCTCGGACGAGACCGTGATCGGTATCATCGCCGAGCGCTATGACCAGCCGGACTGCGCCGGCGGCGCGGTGTTCGATGGCTTTCCCCGCACCATCCCCCAGGCCCGTGCCCTCGACGAGATGCTGGCGGCAAGGGGGCGGCGTATCGATGCGGTGCTGGAGCTCAAGGTGGATGACCAGGTGCTGCTATCGCGGGTGGAGCAGCGCATCAAGGCCGGCGGCATTTCGCGCTCCGACGACACGCCCGAGACACTCTCCTATCGTCTCTCGGTCTATTACAAGAATACTGCGCCGCTGATCGATTATTACCGCGCTCAGGGCAAGCTGCGGACACTGGATGGCATGGCGCCCATCGGGGCGGTGACGCGCGAGATCGCGGATATCCTCGACCGCGTCGACGCTTAACGGCCAGTCAGGGTCAGAAGATCGATATTGGTGTCCTGTGCGACGGCAGCGACATAGACGATCTCGCCGGTTCTGGGATTGACGGCATAATCGCTCTGCAGCCAAGGCTGGTTCTGCGCCCCCGGCGCATAGGCGATGGGCACCGCCGCCCCGCCTGACACCGGTTGCGCCAGGATTCGGGGCGGGTTTGTGCTGTAATCGGGTACGAGCACGTCATCGCCGCGGAACGCCATGGGAGGCAGATAGAATTTGGGATAGGTGCTGCTGATGCGCGTGGGGCCCTGGTCGATCCGCCAGATGCCGTCCGGATCGGCGCGGGTTGCGAAAACGCCGTCTGAGCGGGCGGCGATGCCCACCCAATGTGCCCCCGCGAACACACTGCGCCGTGCCGGATTCTCGGCCGAGATACGGTATGTGCAGAGACAATGACGATCGAACACGATTACCGCTTTGCCGTCGCGGGTCCAGCTCGGCAGCCCGAGTCCCAGCGAAGGGGCGTCGAAAGAGGTCAAGGCCGCGCCCGCCGCGGTGATGATCTTGACCGTCACCTTTGCCGGCGTCTCACTCGCGACCGCGAGCCGCGTCCCGTCGGGCGAAAAACGTACGCGAAAGAGCGGCGAAAAGCCGCCATCGACCAGGATGCTGGGCGCAGTCGCGCCGGCCTTCATCACCCAAATGGCATTGGTGCCCGACCGGTTGGAGAGAAAGGCGAGCGTGCCGTTGGGCGCGAAAGTCGGCGACCAGGTGAATCCATTGGCTTGGTCAAGAATGTCTGGCTCTGCCGATGGCGAGGCGCCGGCGCGGGCCAGCATGGTGCGGGTCGTGTCGGTTTCCAGTGCCAGAAGGTTGCCGTTCACCGCCATGTGACCGATCTTCATCGCCGTCACATAGACCTGATAGGGCGCGGCGCCGTTTAGCGGATAACCCGTGATCAGGCTGCCGCCGGCCCCGCCCGCGATGCTCGCCAGCACGGTGCGCGAATCCGACGACCAGGCGAGCGCCGCCTCAACATCGCCCCGCTGGGAAATATCCCCCAGGGTTGTCTCGCGGCCGGTGGAAAGATCGCGCAGTATGATGATCTGGTTGCGCAACAGATAGGCCAGCCAGCGGCCGTCCGGCGAGCATTTTGGCACCGAGATGATGTCGCGTAGCGCCGGCTCGCGCACGACCGGCTCGCGCGCGCCGGTGTCGAGGTTGAGACGGAAGATTGTATCGCCCTTGAGCCCGGCGCGTTCGACGTAATAGACGAAGGATGAACCCGATTGCCAGGTAAGCGCGCTGTTCTGCGCCCTCAGGCAGCGCGCGGCCTCGCGCGTCTGGCTGCCGGGAACGGTGGCGACCATGATGCGGCAGGGCTCGCCTGGCTTCAGGGCGACATAGGCAAGGTGCGCGCCGTCAGACGACCAGCTCGGTGTCATGTCGTCGAACGTATCGTTGGTGATTCGGACACCCTCGCCGCCAGCCAGGCTGCGAACATAGATCTGGCGCGGTCCTCCGCTCTGCGCGGAGGTATAGGCGAGCATCGCACCACCCGGCGAAAAGGCCGGATAATCCTCCAATGCCAAGGTCGAGATGAACGGTCGGCTGCCGACCACGCTCCAACGCGGCGCGGGCCACAGCAGCCAGGCGCCTGCGCCAACCGCCAGCACCAAGATGGCGAGACCGATCGCCGCCACGAGCGGCCGGCGCCAGAATGGCGGGACCGGAGACACCACAATTCTGGCGGCTTCAGCCGGGCCTGCGAGGCTTGTCATCGGCCCGGACTCGGTCATCAGAAGGGGAACGGCAGCCAGACCGCTTCCCGGTAGCAGGCGGTAGCCAACCCGGGGAATGGTTTCGACAGAAAAGGAAGCTTGGTTATCGACCTCGGACAGCCGGCGCAGGCGGCCAATCGCCCGATTGATGGCGTCCTCGCCGACAATCCGCCCTTCCCAGCAGCGCGCGATCAGTTCGTCTCTTGAAGCCACCCGGCCTTCGGCGTGGGAAAGCGCCACAAGCACCTGCATCACCCGCGGCTCGAGCATTTCCCGAAGCGCGCCTCGGGCGATTTCCCGGGTAGAGGGGCTGATCCGCAGATTCCCCAGTGCGAAGTCTTTCTCGGACGCCAAGTCGATCGGGGGGCCAAAACGGCCAGTTTCGTCGCTCATCGGTCAACCATACGGCAATGATCGGCGATCCATCGGCTTCGGCCCCAATCGGAAACGGCGGAATTCCGGCCTGATTGGTGGGCATCCGGCGCAAGCCTGAAGGAGCCCAAATGCCCCGTCTGATTGCCAGCCCAGACCAACCGGTTCGCCACTATACGCGAGCGGCTGTGGTTGGCGAGGCGCCCGGCAGAAAGGCTGCGGTGGCGGAGCCGTTTGCACCCCAACCCAAACCCAAGGAGACCACCATGCTTCGCATCTACGCCACCATCGCCATCCTCGGTCTGTCCGCCACTTTCGCCCAGGCAGGCGATAGCTTGGCCGCCCGCATTCATGACGCCGCCGCCGCGGCCTGCGCGCCGGAGCGTGCCGCCGTCAGCGGTCCGGTCAGCCATTACGGTGCGATCTACGACCACTGCGTCGCGCGGGTCAGCAGCGCGGCGATGACCCGCTACCAAGCCGAAGCGCAAGTAGTGACGGACCGCAAGCTGGCCAACAACTGAGCCGTCGTGTCCGAGAACGGACAGGTTGAACGGGACCTGTCCGCGCTCGGACATATATCACCGGCCTTTTTTCAGTAAACGATTGAAATAGCAAGATAAATGCATTTGGCACGGCACTTGCTGAAAGGGATGCGTGGACGTTCAACAACCCGGCAACGCTTCGACCCCGGAACCCCACCAATCCTAGGAGACTGCCATGTTCCGCATGTCAACCATCATTGCCATCCTCGTTCTCGCCATCTCCGCCGCCCAGGCGGACGACGTCAGTTTCCGTATCGGCGACCTCGATCTGTCCAATGCCCGCGACACCCATGTCCTCGCCAGCCGGATCCAGTCGGCCGCAGCATTTGCCTGCATGGTCGAAAAGCCCCAAGCCGGTCAGACCTCAATGTTCTACCGCGAGAGCTACGAGCAGTGCCTCTCCCATGCGACCCGTCATCTCATCAGCAGGGTGATGGGCCTGTCCGGCCGGGTCGCGCGGTTCGCCAGCAACTGAGTCCCGAACACGCCTTCTGCCGGGCCATGCCGGAACCGTGGGCGCCCATCCCCTCGGGCGCCCACGGATTTTTTCCCGGCCTGAAAACCTTCCTTTAATCGCTGTTGACTGGAGGAGGTGGATTCCTATAATCCGCGCCCTTGCGGCAGTTTTCCTGTCATTTCCGAGTTTTCGGCCGGTTTTTGCGAACCGCCCCGCTCGGATGTTGGCCGAAAGAACGCGCAAATGAATTTTACCTTTCAATGGCTTGGAGCCAGGAGACTTCCCGTGGCACGCATCGCCGGCGTCAATATCCCCACCCAGAAACGGGTCGAAATCGGCCTTCGTTATATTCATGGAATCGGGCCGCAGAGCGCCCACCAGATCATTAGCCAACTCGGCATCGATCCGGCCCGGCGGGTCAGCGACCTGACAGAGTCGGAAATCATCCAGATCCGCGAAACCATCGATCGCGATTATCTCGTCGAAGGCGATCTGCGCCGGGACGTGGCGATGAACATCAAGCGCCTGATGGATCTGGGCTGCTATCGCGGCCTCAGGCACCGCAAGGGCCTGCCGGTCCGCGGCCAGCGCACCCACACCAACGCCCGCACCCGCAAAGGCCCCGCCAAGGCGATCGCAGGCAAGAAGAAGGTCACGAAGTAAATGGCTGAAGCAAAATCAGGCGGCAAAGCACCCCGCGCCCGCAAGAAAGAGAAGAAGAATATCGTGGTGGGGGTGGCCCATGTCGCGGCGACCTTCAACAATACCATCGTCACCATCGCCGATGCTCAAGGCAACGCGATTTCCTGGTCGAGCGCCGGAATGATGGGCTTCAAAGGCTCGCGCAAATCCACGCCTTACGCGGCGCAGATGGCCGCCGAGGATGCGGGCCGCAAGGCAATCGAGCATGGCATGCGTACCTTGGAAGTCGAGGTCTCCGGACCCGGTTCGGGTCGTGAGTCAGCGCTGCGCGCCTTGCAGGCGGTCGGGCTGGTCGTCACCTCGATCCGCGATGTGACCCCGATTCCGCACAATGGTTGCCGGCCGCCGAAGCGCCGCCGCGTTTAGGGAGCGTCGGTCAGAATTAAAATGTGAAGCGGTTTTCCGAAGACCGCGCGACCAACAAAGAGTTTTGAGAGCTCGCTTAAACACCGTCGCATGTAGGGATGTGTGCTCTCCACATCCGGGACACGATGGAGAAAAATATGTTTCAGAAGAACTGGCAGGAACTGATCAAGCCGCAAAAGCTCAAGACCGAAACCGGTCATGACGCGGGCCGCATCGCCACCATCACCGCCGAGCCGCTGGAGCGTGGCTTCGGCCTTACCCTCGGCAATTCACTGCGCCGGGTGTTGCTGTCTTCATTGCAGGGCGCGGCCGTCACCTCGATCCAGATCGAGGGTGTGCTCCATGAATTCTCCTCCATTCAGGGGGTTCGCGAGGACGTCACCGACATCGTGCTCAACGTCAAGCAGATCGCGCTGCGCATGCATGCGGAAGGGCCGAAGCGTGTCTCGTTGCGCAAGCAGGGTCCGGGCGAAGTGAAGGCCGGCGACATCCAGGGCACCTCCGACATCGAAATCCTCAATCCCGAGCTGGTCCTTTGCACTCTGGACGAGAAGGTCGATTTCCGCATGGAACTGACCATCGCCACCGGCAAGGGCTATGTTCCCGCCGATCGCAACCGGCCGGAGGACGCGCCGATCGGCCTGATCCCGGTGGACTCGCTGTTCAGTCCGGTGAAGAAAGTCTCCTATAAGGTCGAGAACACCCGCGAAGGTCAGATTTTGGATTACGACAAGCTGACCCTGACGGTGGAAACCAACGGGGCGGTGACGCCGGATAATGCCGTGGCCTACGCCGCGCGCATCCTGCAGGACCAGCTCCAGGTTTTCATCAATTTCGAGGAGCCGCGCGAGCGTGCCGCCGAAGAGGCCAAGCCCGATCTCGCGTTCAATCCGGTGTTGCTCAAGAAGGTGGACGAGCTGGAATTGTCGGTGCGCTCCGCCAACTGCCTGAAGAACGACAACATCGTCTATATCGGCGACCTCATCCAGAAGACCGAAGCCGAGATGCTGCGCACTCCCAATTTCGGCCGCAAGTCGCTGAACGAGATCAAGGCGGTTCTAGCGGAAATGGGCCTGCACCTCGGCATGGAAGTGCCGGGCTGGCCGCCGGAGAATATCGAAGACTTAGCGAAACGGTACGAAGATCAGTATTAAGCCAACCCATGTCATGGCCGGTCCGGTCTTCTAATTGAAGAGGGGCCGGCCATCCATGCGTGACAATAAATGATAGAGATGGTCGGGCCACGCGTTCGTATGCTGTCGCTTCGAACGGGCTTCCGGCCATGACAGGAGATTAAAGTGCGCCACGGCAATCAAGGACGCAAACTCAACCGCACCGCATCGCACCGCAAGGCGATGTGGGGCAACATGACGGCGGCGCTGATCAAGCATGAGCAGATCAAGACCACCCTGCCGAAGGCCAAAGACCTTCGCCCAGTGATCGAGAAGCTGGTCACTTTGTCCCGACGCGGCGGTGCCGATCTGCACGCCCGCCGCCAGGCGTTGGCCCAGATCAAGGATGCCGCGCAAGTCACCAAATTGTTCGAGGTGATCGGTCCGCGCTATGCCGAGCGTCCCGGCGGCTATACCCGCGTGTTGAAGGCCGGCTTCCGGCACGGCGACAATGCGCCGATGGCGATCATCGAATTCATCGACCGCGATGTCTCCGCGAAGGGTTTGGATTCCGGCCCGGTGGAGGTATCGGAAGAAGAAGCGCAGGCCTGACCGCCGGCCGGAACCGCCCGGCGTTGGAAACTTCGGCCGTTCTTCTCCTGCTGGATCGAGATTGAAATGGGGCGGCAGAAATGCCGCCCTTTTGCGTTTGTATTATCATGGTTGTTTGGCGCCGGATGCAAAAGGTGAGTGTGATGAAAGCCATTTCGATTGCCGTTGCCGCCACGGCCGCAATTGCGGCGGCGGTCATCTTTGTTTTACCCGCCGCGCCCGCGCCCAATAGCACCAAACCAGCGCCACTCAAGCTGGAACCCGCCCCCGCCCGGGCGGCGGCGCCGCCCTCGAGCATGGGCCAGGTGCAACTCACCTTCGCGCCGGTGGTCAAGCGGGTCGCCCCGGCGGTGGTCAATGTCTATGCCAAATCGATAACTCAGGTTCAGGTCAATCCGTTGTTCTCCGACCCCTTCTTTTCGCAATTCTTCGGCGCCACGCCGGAGATGCGCCAGCGGGTGCAGCAGAGCCTCGGTTCGGGCGTGATCGTGCGCAGCGACGGCATTATCGTCACCAACAACCATGTGGTGCAGGGCGGCAGCGAGATCACCGTGGCGCTGTCCGACAAGCGCGAATTCAAGGCCAAAGTGCTGGAGGCCGATCCGCGCACCGATCTGGCGGTACTCAAGATCGACGCGCACGGTCTCCCCACGGTGCCCTTCGCCGACAGCGACCGGGTGCAGGTCGGCGACCTAGTTCTGGCGATCGGCGATCCGTTCGGCGTAGGGCAAACTGTGACCATGGGCATCGTCTCGGCGCTGGCGCGCACCCAGATCTCGGCGGGCAATTATCAGTTCTTCATCCAGACCGATGCGGCGATCAATCCGGGCAATTCCGGCGGCGCGTTGGTGACCACCGACGGCAAGCTGGCAGGCATCAACACGGCGATCTATTCCCGCAGTGGCGGCAATATCGGTATCGGATTCGCCATTCCCGCCAATCTGGCGCGCCGCGTGGTCGAAGGCGTGGAAGGCGGGCAGGGTGTCAAGCTGGCCTGGATCGGTGCCACCGGCCAGCCGGTGACCAGCGATATCGCCCAGAGCATGGGCC
>DATATP010000120.1:0-19424 GCA_036268715.1 Rhizomicrobium sp.
GCAACGATGTCTTCCGCGACATCCATGTCCATGCCGTCCAGAATCGTAAGGAAGTCCTCTTTGCGCAGGCCAAAGCCGGCGACCGCCGGTTTGAGGAACTCCGCCATACCGGCATTGCCGCCGGCATATAAAGTTTCGATGGCTTCGCGCCATTGATCGAGCTTGTGATGCCGCTCGCTGCGCGTGCCGATGCCATCATCGGCGATGTCGTCCGCCTTGCGGCAGAAGGCGTAGATCGAGAACATCGCCGCGCGTTCCGCCTTTGGCATCAACCGCATGGCGATATAGAAAGAGCTGCCGCTCGCCTTCTTGCGAACGGCGTCGGTTTTCTTGCGGGGCAGGAGGTCGGGGTTGCTCACGATAAGGCTCGCTTCA
The DNA here is from genome assembly GCA_036268715.1 of Rhizomicrobium sp. GTDB lineage: Bacteria > Pseudomonadota > Alphaproteobacteria > Micropepsales > Micropepsaceae > Rhizomicrobium. The sequence continues at coordinate 376 of DATATP010000120.1, forward strand.
ACAGGAAAAACGGCAGGCGAGCCAGGAACAATCCCACGATATCCGTTTTGGAATGATGCACCTTTTGGGAAAGCGGATCGCGGCGTGCGAGCAGCCTGTTGAGATCTTCCGCGAGTGTCTGGATCAGATCGACTTCCAGTGCAAGCCGCCGATCCCGGATCGACGGGGAAAAGCCGCGGGAGTGCTTCAGCAACTGCGCGTTGCGGCGGGCCAGGTCCACGATTACGCCTTTGAGTGCGGCCGATGCCGTAGGCGCCGCCAGCGCCTCCACACCAATGCCAGCCTCCGCCAGGAGCGGTTCCGGAATATAGATACGGTTCAGGCTTTGGTAATCCTTGCCGCAATCCTGCAGATGATTGACAATCTGCAGGGCGGCACAGAGCGCATCGTTGGCCGGCCACAGCGCCGCACTCTCCCCATGGACATCCAGCACATAGCGGCCGACCGGCATAGCCGAATAACGGCAATAGTCGAGCAGGTCGTCCCAGTCGCGATAGCGCAACTTGGTCACGTCGCGGCGGAATGCCTCAAGCAGATCCAGCGCATGGGCCGGCGACATGCTCCGTTCCGCCAGCACGCCGCGCAGCGCAACGCCTTCCGGCACCGCATCGCTGCTGCCGGTCAGGCTGGCGCGCATCTCCTCAAGCAGGGCCAGCTTGTCTTCGGGTGCAGCGGTTGCGTTGTCGGCGACATCGTCGGCGGCGCGCACGAACCGGTAGAAGGCGAGAATCGCCGGCCGGTGGCGCGGCGCAATCAGGAAAGACGCGACAGGGAAATTCTCGTCATGAAGGCCCTTGCCTGACTGCATTTGCGCGACGCTGCTCATGCTCTCGCGCTCGTCTTTTCGCCCGGCCCCTCGCCCGCTTGTGCGCGGCCCTTCCACATTCCCCCCCTGCCCCGCCAATATTGGATCGCCGAATCGAGTGTGAAAGCGGCATAGAAACCCGCAATCGCCGGCAACAAAAAACCCCAGAACGGCGACAGACGATAGAAGCGCAGGATCGGCTGAAGCGCGAGCGCCATCAACAGCCACGCGGCGGCACCGGCCCATTGGATCGGGCCATCGGCAAACAGCACTATCGCGACGGGCGCGATATAGACCAGCACCAGGCCGGCCAGGGTGCCCAGCAGCCGCAACCACGAATAATCAAGTTCGGCATAGGCCGAGCGCGATACCATCTGGCGGATATCCGAGAGATGCGGATAGGGGCGCAAGGATCTGGCACGGTTGGTGAGGCCAAGCCAGATCGGGCCCTGCCGTTTCATCAGCCGCGCCAGGGCGCAGTCGTCGATGATGTTGTGATGGATCGCCGCGATGCCTCCCGCCGCGACCAGCGCCGTCCGGCGCGCCAGCATGCAGCCCCCCGCCGCTGCGGCAACGGCGCGATCCGGCCGGTTCACGGCACCGAAGGGATAGAGCATGGCGAAGAAGAACACGAAGGCGGGGACAAGAAAATGCTCGGCCGGCGTCTGGCATGACAGGCGCGCCATCAGCGAGACCAGCACCTTGTCGGTGCCTGCGCGCGCCACCAGTTGCGAAAGGTTGCTCGGCGAATGGGCGATGTCCGCATCCGTGAACCAGAGAAAATCCGGCGCATACTGCGCCGCCGCTTCGACACCCTGACTCATCGCCCAGAGCTTGCCGGTCCAGCCCGGCGGGCGGGACGCGCCGGACAGAACAGTCAGTCTTTCCGAGCCAAGGCCATGGGCAATCTCGCCCGTGCCGTCATCGCTTTGGTCATCCACCAGCACGACATGAAAGCTGCCGCGATAATCCTGGGCCAGCAGGCTGCCGAGGCTGCGTCCAATCACGTCCGCCTCGTTGCGCGCGGGCACCACCGCGACCACGCAAGGCCAATCCTGCGTTTCGCCAGTCGTGTCCGCATCGCTGTCGTCCCGTTCGGCGAACAACCAGAAACGGTCGCGCCCGAACAACAGATAAAGCCAGATCAGCAGCGGCAGGACCGCGAAAATGATCCCCAAGATCATTTGAGATATCCCTGCGCGCCGAACCAGGCGAGCGCGTCCTGAAGGCCCTCGCGATAGGGCCGCGCGGCATAGCCGAGTTCGCGCCTGGCCTTAGCGGAGGAGAAAAACATGCGATAGCGCGACATGCGCAAGGCATCGGCGGTGAGGAAAGGCTCCTTGCCCGTTACACGCGCCAACGCTTCCACACCATAGGCAAGCGGGAACAAGGGGCCGCGAGGCAGCTTGATCTTCGGGGCACGACGGCCCGCTAGGGCGGCGATATCGGCAAGCATCGCCTCCAAGGTTACGTCTTCGCCGCCGAGGATATAGTTCTCGCCGATCCGGCCGCGCTCGAGTGCGAGAAGGTGTCCCTGGGCCACATCATCGACATGCACCAGATTGAGTCCGGTATCGACATAGGCAGGCATGCGGCCGGTGGCGGCTTCGATGATGATGCGGCCTGTCGGCGTCGGCTTGATATCGCGCGGCCCGATCGGCGTGGAAGGCGCGACGATCACGGCGGGCAACCCCTGTTGCGCAATCATGCGTTCGACTTCGCGTTCCGCGATCAACTTGCTGCGCTTATAGGCGCCGATCGCGCTTTCGGCCGTGTGCCGGGACGTCTCGTCCACCGCTTCGCCATGGCCCGGCTTCAATGCCGCGACCGAAGACGTGTAGACCACCCGCTCGACCCCGGCTTTCAGGGCGGCGCCCATGCAGGCGCGGGCACCCGCAAGGTTGTTTCGCTCGATGTCGGACGGGTCGCGGGCCCAGAGTCGGTAATCCGCCGCGACATGGAACAGATAGCGCACGCCTTCAAGCGCGGCGGTCATCGCCGCTTCGTCGCGCATGTCGCCGGTGACCGGCTCGACATCCAGGCCCTCGATATTGGCGCGGGCGGCATTGGGCCGCATCAACACCTTCACTTTCAACCCGCGCGCGACAAGCGCCCGCGCGACGGCCGAGCCGACAAAGCCGGACGCGCCGGTGACCAGCGCAACGTCACTCATGAAATTCCACCGCACCGTGCAGGGCCGCGCGCCCTTCGATGCTTTGCCAATAGAGTAGAGCGGGCACGCCCAGCGCGATTTCGCGCGCCCGCTTGATGAGCGATACCGCCAATCCCATTTCCGCCGGCAGCCCGAACAGCGGCGCCAGCATCGCATAACCGGCTTCCTGCACTCCGATGGCGGCAGGCACGAAAGCGGCAATGCTGCGGATGGTGCAGAGCAGCGCCTCCAGTGCGATGGCGGGAACAAGACCGATATGACCGCCCGCCAGACGGAAAGCGATCCAGGTGGCACCGCCCGCCCCGACCCATCCCGCAAGATGCAGCGCGGCTGAAATGGCAAGCCGCGAAGGGGAATCGTAAAGCGTTTCGATGGCGGCGCGAAACGAAACGCCTCGCTGCATTTCGGGAAAGAAGCGCGCCGCGATTTTCTCGGCGAAACGGGCGCCGCGTTTCTGCAGGAAAATGAGCAGCGCGATTCCGGGAACCGCGAGCAGCAGCACCGCAACCATCGCTTCTGTGAGCGGGCCACTGGCCGGCAACTGACGGAACTGGGCGAAGCCCACTGCGAGACCGAAGGCGAGGAAGGCCACCTGCGCCATCGCCTCGGTGGTGGCGTCGGCGGCGACCGAAGCCGCGGCCCAGGCGGCCCCCATCCCTTTGAGGACCATCAGCCGCGCTGCCGCGACCATGCCGCCGACGGGCGAGAAGGGTGAAATTTCCGCGATCGAATCGCGTACCAACCGGGCAAGGTAATAATCGGAAAGGGCGCGCCGCTCAGCAGACGGCAACAGGAAGATCCAGGCAGCCGCCAAAATGCCGAACACGACCAGATAATAGCAGCACAGCAGCGCCAGGCCGCCGACGCCGATGCGGGCGACACTGGCGAACACGGCGCCGAAGCCGATCGCCCAGAGAAGATAGACCGCAGCGACAAGCCCGGCGACAAGCGCAACGACGATTCCGAGCTTCATGCTCGTCTTCCGATCAACAGTTCAGGCCGGTTGCGGACGGCCGCGGACGCTCCACAGACGCAGCGCCGACAATGCAGTCTCGGCGAGCTGGGGCAGGAAGCTGGGCTTGAGCAACTCGGGTTCAAACGCCCCCATGCGCCGGCGATTCTCGGAATAGCAGTCTTCCAGGAACCGGCGGAAGGTGAAGCCGTCCAGGAACACCGATGCCTGGGTCGCGGAGAATTCCTTGCCGTCGTTGAGCTCCTTGCCGCGGCGGGCGGTGCCGACCATGCGCCCCACCGCGCGCATGTAATAGCGGAAGCTGGTGAGCGGCAGCAGGATGCGGGCCACGAGGCCCTTGCGCGCCTGCGTATAAGCCATCCAGTTGACGAAGAACACGATGTGGCGGGTTTCCTCGTACATTAAAGTTTCGAAAATATTGAACATCTCTTTGGGAAGGAATTCCGACTGCATCGCGATCTTGAACACGCCGAAGCCAAGAAAAGAATCCATGCATTCGCCGAAACCGAAATCCTTGAATCGGGTTTCGACATCGTCGCTCACATCCTCCAGGGGGCGTTCCGCGGCGTCGATGCCGTACTTCTCGATCATCACCCGGATCAGTTTGGCGTGGCGGGTTTCCTCCAACCCCTGCAGCGCCACGGCCTCCCGGATCACCGGGTCTTCGACGGTTTCGACAAAGGCTTTCACGATCGCGCCGGCGCGGCGCTCTGTGTAGAACACCTCTTCCCAGAAGGGCACCGATTTGAGCCGCTGCAAGGCTGCCTGGTCCAGCTCCGGCCAGGGCAGCGTATCCGGATCGAACTCGGTATAGGTTTGCACGAAATGGCGGCAGAACGTGTCGCGATGTTCCGGCGATCCGATTTTCATGAGACCACTTTCTGCTTTCTTGTTTTCCGCGGGCCGAGGAATTTCACGGCCACGCGCGCCAGGAAGGGTACGAAACGGGGGCGCTTCAAGCGGGGGTCATAGATCGAAAGCCGCCGTTCATTCTCGGCCAGGCAGACGGCGATCAGCTGGCCGATATCGATATCGGCGCCGAGTTGCTGGGCCCCGTTCATGGTGAAGTTATTGTCCTGCTGGCCATGATCCATGTTGGTGGCGATGCCCAACCGCTCATAGATAAGAAACAGCCAGCAAGCCAGGACCTTCAGCTCGAACCAGGGCCGGCGCCAGAACGGCATGTTGCGGCGGTGCCATGCGACCCAGTTGACGAAGAACAGGATGTGGCGGCCTTCCTCATGCACCACCGGCTCGAAGGTATCGACCAGCTCGGGCGGGAAATAGCCGGTGTCCTTGGCGGATTTGAACAGACCGAAGGCGAAGAAGGAATCGATGCATTCGCTGTAGCCGGTGACCAGAAAAGCCCATTCCGGATCCTTCGGTGGCGGGTAGCTGGGCTCGGGCGCCAGCTCGATGCCATACGCCTCCACCAGGTTGGCCAGCACATGGCGGTGCCGGCGCTCCTCATAGCCGTTCAGTTCGACGGCCTTCTTCAGCAGCGGATCGCGAATATCTTCCGCATAGGTGCAGACATTCAGTCCGGCGCGGTTCTCGGTCTGCACCGCGATGTCCCAGATCGGCAGGGAGGTGATGCGCTTCTCGGCTTCTTCGCTCAAACGGGGCCAGTCCAGCACCGCCGGCTTGTAGGGATCGAATGTGTCGAGCAAGGTCTTGCAGAACAGCCGCTTATGCGCATCGCTGCCATAGCGGATGGGGCCGTCGCCCGGCCAGGCGCCCGTGTCCCTGGTCAGTTCGGGCGGAATGGCGAAGGCTCCACTGCTACTCATCAAAAAACCTGCTCATGACACTTCTCAAGCCTTTGCCGAGTGATCCTTCAAGCGCGCCCGGCGGTCATCCGCCAAGCCCTTGATTTCCATGGATCGGCCGCTCCAACCCGATCCACTTATTGTATCGGAAAGTCGCAAAAGCCGCCAAGGCGGATATCGGGTGCCCGGGCCGCGGCCATAACCGCCGAATCCAGCAAGGCGCCGCGCTCTTCACGATAACGGTAGCCCGGCGCGGAACCCGCATAATCGCCGGTTGCGGGATGCAGATAGATCTCGCTCAGCCCAAGAGGCAGATTTTCGATGAGCCCGCGCAGCCTCGGGCCGGTCATCGCGCCCGACCAGGCCAAGCCGAAAACCTGATGCGGCGTGGCGATGCCGGCCGCGCGAAGCCGATGGCGCAGGGCGCGGGCGAAAGGCGCGGAAACAGCTGCTGTCCCGGAGGGGGACAGCGGCTCTACCTGGCGCAGCACGCGGCGCGGCTCGAGGGGAACCCGCACGGCCCGCAGCCCGAAATCCCGGCCGATTTTCAGCACCGAAGCGGCGATGGTGGGATGGAGATGGAAATGCTTATGAGCGTTGACGTGATCGAGCCTGAGGCCCGTGGCGCGGAACGCCTCGAACTGGGCGGCGATCTCGTGCCCGAGCTGTTCGCGCACGCGCCTGCGGAAGAACATGGCCGCCCCGGCGCGGACCATGTCATCCCGAAAATTGCCTGACGCATCGACCAGGTCGGGCACGGCGGCGGCGGGCAGCAGCGGCTTGCCATCCACCAGCACCAGATGCAGTCCGACGCGCAGGGAGGGCATGGTTTTGGCCCGCGCCACGGCATCGGCGGCGGCGGCGCCGGAAACCATCAGGCTGGCGGCGGTGAGAACGCCATTTCGGTGGGTGTCCTCGACCGCCTGATTAACTTCGCGCGCCGCGCCGAAATCATCGGCAGTAATGATAAGACGCTTCATGCCGCGCCCGACCGGTTCGAGCCGCGATGGCCGGCAGTCTCCGGACCCCTCCCCGAAATTTGCCTGGCAAATTCCGACCCTCCCTCAAGGGGAGGGTGAAAATCGCGCATCACGAAACGATCATGTCTTCGCGGTTGCGCAGGAATTGGAAGAATTCCACCCCCTCGCGCAGGCGACGCACCAGCATGTGCCGGCTGGTCAGCATCTCGCCCACAATCTCTGCGATCTTGGAGGGCCGGAAGTAGAATTTCTTGTAGAACTCCTCCACCGACTCGAAAATCTCGGTGTGGCCGAGATGGGGATAGTTGAGCGGGGCGATCTGGGTCCCGTCGTCGGTCAGAAGATCGACGTCGGATGCGAACCAGCCATTCTCCTTCGCCTGCTTGTAGAGGAAAGTGCCTGGATATGGCGCCGCCAAAGACACTTGCAAAGTGCGCGGATTGACTTCCTTGGCGAAGGCCAGCGTCTCCTGGATGGTCTCGCGGGTTTCGCCCGGCAGGCCCAGGATAAAGGTGCCGTGCACGACGATGCCGAGTTTATGGCAATCCCTGGAAAAACGCTTGGCGACTTCGACCAGAAGGCCCTTCTTGATGTTGTGCAGGATCTTCTGGTTGCCGGACTCATAGCCCACCAACAGAAGCCGCAACCCGTTCGCCTTCATCACCTCCAGGGTCTTGCGCGGCACATTCGCCTTGGCGTTGCACGACCAAGTGACGCCCAGCGGTCCCAGCGCCCGCGCCAGTTCTTCGACGCGATCATGATCGTCGGTCAGGGTGTCGTCGTCGAAGAAAATCTCCTTCACCTGCGGAAAATTGTCCCGCACATACGTCACATCCTCGACCACCTTGGCGATCGATTTGTAGCGGTATTTGTGGCCGCCGATGGTCTGCGGCCAGAGGCAGAAGGTACAGCGCGACTTGCAGCCCCGACCGGTGTACCAGGACATATAGGGATGCAGCAGATAGCCGCCGAAATAATTCTCGACCTTAAGCTGCTTGTAAAGCGGCAGCACCGAGGGCAGCCTGTCCATGTCCATCAGGATTTCGCGCTCGGGATTGTGCACGATGGCGCCATCGTTCGCGCGCCAGGACAGGCCCTTGATTCCGGACCACTCTGTGCCGTTCGCCAATTCCTGGATGGTGAATTCATATTCATTGCGGGCGACGAAATCGAGCGCGGGACAGGCCTTCAGGCTTTCTTCCGGCTCGACCGCCACTTTGGCGCCGATGAAGCCGATTTTGGCGGCGGGATTGACGTCGCGGATCATCTGCGCCGTGCGGCAATCCGATTTGAAGCTGGGCGTCGAAGTGTGAATGACGATTAATCCATGCGCCTTCACCTCGGGTTCGATGTCCTTGAAGGAAAGGCGATGGGGGGGGGCGTCGATCAAGCGCGAATCGGGCACCATCGCCGCGGCCTGGGCCAGCCAGGTCGGGAACCAGAAGGACTTGACCTCCCGCTTCATCTGGTAGCGCGCTCCCGCACCGCCGTCATAGCCGTCGAAGGACGGGGCCTGGAGAAAAAGTGACTTCATCGGCATGATAAATTCCTTCAGGACTGCGACATCGCTCCGCTCGGCGCCACGGCGAAGCGGGTTCCCCGCCAATGCACCGTCTCGCCGAACAGAGAGGTCACGAAAACCGCAAAACTCAACAGGTCGCGCACCGGCAGCAGCCAGTAAGGACCCGCATAGGTTCCGAAAATACCATCGATGCGTTGCTTGAGGAACAGCCGCGCCGCCAAGGTCAGAGCCAGAACCCAGAGGCTGGGCAGCGAGAACCCCGTGAGAAAGGCGCTCAGCACGGCAAATGGGAATCCGAACGTCACGATACTGCCCAGGTGCCCGATGGGATTGACCAGCCGGATCGTGCGGGTCCAGCGTAATTCATGGCGGAAAAGTTCCGCAGCGGAAGCCTCGGCCGCAGTATGGCTTACCCCCATCGCCGGCATCGCCAAGCCATAGCCGTGTTCCCGAACCGCCCGGCCCATCTCGTAATCATCCGCCAGATAGTCCGCGAACGCATTGAAGCCGCCAACCTCGTCCAGAACTGTACGCTTGAGCGCGATTGTGGATCCGAAACAGGGCGTGGTGAGCCCCAAGGAGGTGCCCAGCACGGCATTGGGCAGGAATTCATAGGAGGTGCCCATCGCCGCCAGCGAAGACCACAGCCGGCGTTCTCCATGCTGCGGCTCGCCCGTATAGAGGCAGGTGACGATACCGATGCCGGGACGCTCCAGTGCGCTAGTCACCTGCCGCAACCATTGGCGCGGCACCGCAATGTCGCTGTCGGAGAGGATAAGCGTCTCATGGCGCGCCGCCGGCAGCATGTTGATGAGATTGGAAACCTTAGCATTGGCGCCATAGATCGCCGGGTTGGCAATGACCGCAGTATCGCGCCCGGGGTAGCGGGTTTGTAGCGCCTTCACCACGTCGATCGCGGGATCGGCTTCGTCATGGACCCCGAATACGAGTTGCACTTCGCCCGGGTAATCCTGGGCAAAAAAAGTCTCGAGATTTTGCGACAGCCCGGGCTCCCCCCTATACAGAGGCTTAAGCACCGTCACGGGGGGAAAACAGGAGGGCAAAGGGTGCTCGGCCCGCATGAAGCGCGACACCAGCACCGCCGCAAGCGCAGCGTATCCAGCGCCGACCAGAGCGACGCCTGCACTGACCCAGCCCAACAAATGCAAGAAAACCAACATATCCGTTCGACGGCCCCCGCCCCTATATATGTATTAGAGCATCGATTTGGCGGCAGTAAGGGCCTCTAGGTGACAATTTGCGACAAATACCCAATCCCATAGAATAGGGGCAGAAACTTGACCCAAAGTCATTTCCGGACGCCCGTCCTACGCCCTGAGCCTTCCATGTGCTGGACGACATATCATCACGCGGCGGGTCTTTTCCACGGCAACCAGAGTCAGCCAATTGGCGAACAGCCGCACAGTAGCATTGTGCCATGTATATAGCGGGATCGCACTCTTCACCACTTCGGCGTAGCGCGGCAGGATGGAGGGGTCGACCGCATGGCCTGCGAGTTCGTGCAGTGTATCTTCCGTGGCACGGTCGAAATAATTCTCCGGCATTGCGGGACGCTCGTCATCTTCCCCGCGCAGGAAACGGCCAGTGTCGCGAAGGAATTCACGGGCCAGCGCATTCGCGTCATGCTCGGGACGACCCTGCAAGAACAGCATCAGGCTGCGGCCGGGCTTCAAGAAGATGTCGGGATCGCCATACGGCATCCGTGACAGAAGACGATACCCGCGGGCGGCCAGCGCCTCCTCCGGCAAGCCGGTGCGCCGCGAATGGGGCAGGGGATTGACGGTCGGTAGACCTGCGAACAACAGATTTTCTTCGACCCGCTCGGATGGAAACACGCCGCACAATTTCTGCGGCAGGACATGGGGGCCGACGCCATCCAGGCACAATACCGCGGCACGTGTGGCAAGGCCGGAAAAAACGGTGGAGATGGTATTGTCCTGGGTCCACTCAATCAGTGAAGCGAGCGCGGTCCAATATGGCTCGGCCTGCGGCTCCGCTGGCTCCGCGCCGGTGATGATCAATGCGTCCGGTCGCGCGTCGGCGAGTGCGGCGGCGTCAGCATAAAATCCCTCCATGCGGGCGCGGATGGCCTCGCCGCGCTCCATCGCGCCAATCGCGTACAGATGCAGTTGCACGTCCAGCGCGCCCGCCGCCGCCTTCAGCAGACGCGCGAATTGCAGTTCCGTGCTGCGCAGCGCCGCGTCCGGCATGTTATTGACCAGGGCGACATGGAGTATCGTGCCGGGACATTCATGCGCGCGATGGTTCAGGGAAAACTGCTCGACCCGCATCAAGGCCCCTATTGCTGCGGCATGGCCGACGATCCAATGGCGCAAGCCTCACCGAAGTGAGCGCGCGGTGCAACAACTTCCATGTGCGTCCCAGTCCCGCCAAGAAAGAATCGGATTTTAGCTCCGTCGCATTAACCAAATTCGTCCCGCAAAACCGGCAAATGTTAACCGCTTTCCCGCCGCAGCGTTAATTTTCCTGGCACGGTACGATCTCGGACACTAGCTGCGAATCGGTTGCGGTCGCATCCGCCGCTGAGCGCGCCGTTCGCGCAACGTCGGCAGATTCATCGCATAACGCAATTCGGCGCCGATGATACGCGGCGCATCGAGCGCATAGGGGATCATGCGCGGCATACAATAGAACAAATGGATCATGCCGGGATGGGCAACCCCATGCACCGCAATCCCCGCTGCTCCCAGGCGCTGGGCATAGGCCTCGCCTTCGTCGGCGAAGGGATCGAACTGGGCAGTGTGGATGAACGCCGCCGGCAGATCGTCGTATTCGGTGGCACAGAGAGGCGACAGGCGCGGATCGGCGCGTTCCGCTCCCGGACAATAGAGCTCCAAGTCGCGCATCAGCATCTCGCGGTCGAGGAAATAGCCTTCGCTCAGTTCGCGGCGCGAGGCCGCCTCGCCCAGCACGTCCAAGATCGGGCAAATCAACAACTGGAAGGCGATCCGGGGGCCGCCCCCGTCGCGCGCCGTCCGGCAGATCGCCGCCGCCAGGGTCGCGCCCGCCGAATCCCCCGCCACCCCCAGCCGCGCTGGATCGACGCCGAATTCACGTGCGTTCGACATTATATGGGCGACGGCGGCATAGCCATCGTTCAAGCCTTGGGGAAAGGGATGCTCCGGCGCCAGACGATATTCCACCGAAATGACGCGACAGCCGGTCTCGTTGCTGAGGCGCCGGCACAGTCCATCATGGGTATCGACGCTGCCGGCGACCCAGCCCCCGCCATGAAAAAATACCATGCCCGGCAAACGGCTGGCGGGCTCGCCCAAGGGTGAATAGACGCGCATGAAGATGTTCCCGTCAGCGAGGCGCATCAGATGATCGCGCACACCGCCTGTCGGGGTGTGACCATGCGGATCAACCAGCGCCGCCAGTTTCTGTAGCGCCCCGCGGCGCTCCATCACATCCTCGTAACGGCCCCGGGTTTGCCCCGCCGCGGCGAGCATTTCCAGGAAACGGCGGGCATGGCGATCCAGGGGCATGGATTCTCAGATACACGAGTTGGACAAGGCCGCTGACCGGAGGATGTGGCCGGGATCGAAATGACCCGGTACACCGAGATTCCGGCCGGCCACGGCGGTGTCTGTGCCGTGTTTCGCTACGGTGCGAGAGGTGATAAGGCGCTGCGCTTGGGCCACGGCACCAATCTAGTGTCGAGGCGTAAAATATTTGTTTGAGCGCCCGGTGCGCACGGCGGCACGATTAAGAGTCTGCTTACCATGCAGCACGCTGTTCGCTTACGACGATGCCAGGCCGATTGGAGGCAGGGGAAAGTCGTCCAGTCTATCGCTCACCTCGAAATCGATTCCGGTTTCCCTCGAGGTACGGCCATTGGCGATCACGGCACCGGGAAATCGCGCCCGCAAGCGATCCAGCGCCGCCTGATCGGCGGCCCCATCCGATAGAAACACGCGGCGGGGAGCGATCTTCACATTGGCAGGACTCATCAGCGCCCGCCGCCATTGCAAGGATGTGCCGGTCAGATGGGTAACGCCGTATCGGCTGAGCCGCGCCAGGAAGTCGTCCTGCCCTTCGTCCGCTTCGGTGAGAACGAGCGGGGTACGGCCCAGAAGGGCGCGAAGAAAGATCTGCAACCCGTCAGGGCGGCGGATATCGCAAAAGGTGCCCCAGACGATCTCTTTTGTCGTGCCGTTCTTCACTGTCTCGGCGCGGATCGAGGCGGTCAGGCCCGCCAGGCTGTGGCGCATCATCCTGTGCTCGCCGCCGGTATCGGAGTCGAACAGAACCCATTCGCTGTCACGCGCCGCCGGCAGGTCGGGTGGCGGCCTCAGCGGTAGCCGGATCGGGACGAAACGTATGTGCGGCACGGCGAGGCCGGCATCCTCGCCCACGACCGTGTGGATGGCCGCACGTTCGATCACCGTCGCCAGATGCTTGGGGGGCAAGTCCGGCGGCGCGACAACGATGCGCGCGGCAATGCCATCCAGATCGATCAGCGCCAGCGCGGCGAAAAATTGATCGCGGGTCCGCAGCAACACATTGGCACCCTGCAGCGTCTCCAGCGCCCCGCCGAGTGTGCTGCCCCAAGCCATATTGCTCAGCCAGACGCTGGCGCGATGGCCCCACAGCATCGCGTCCGCTCCTTGGGTCAGTGCGCGCAGACGGTTGGCAGGATTCATGGTCATGCAGGGACATCGGGTTTGCGATGGACAGCCTAACAGGGCGCTTTTAACGGTCCGCTAATGGCGCGTGCCCGGTTCACCGCGGAATCCAAAGTCTGTCTTCATCGCGAACCTCGACAAAAGCCGGAAGGGAAGGCATTTTCCGCGCCATGCGCACAATTTTACAGATTGGCGATGTCACCATACCGGGAAGCGTGCTTACCGCACCGATGACCGGGGTGTCAGACCTGCCCTTCCGGCGGATTGCCTCGCTTTGCGGCGCGCCCTATGTCGCCACCGAGATGGTGGCGGCGGCCGACTTCGCCAAAGGCCGCCCGGATGTGGTGCGCCGTGCCGCGGTCGGGGACGGGCTGCCACTGATGGTGATCCAGCTTGTGGGCCGCGTGCCGGAATTGATTGCCAAAGGCGCGAAGCTCGCCGAACAGGCGGGTGCGCACATCATCGACCTCAATATGGGCTGCCCGGCCAAGGAAGTGACCGGCGCCTTGTGCGGCTCCGCCCTGATGCGCGACCTGGAACTGGCGACCCGGCTGATCGATGCGGCGGTCAGCGCCACGAGGAGGCCGGTCACCGTGAAGATGCGGCTTGGCTGGGATGATGCGAGCCGCAACGCGCCGGAGTTGGCGGCGCGGGCCGAACAGCTTGGGGTGCGCGCCATCACCGTCCATGCCCGCACCCGTCAGCAATTCTACAAAGGCACGGCCGATTGGCGTGCCGTGGCGATGGTGAAAGCGGCGACCAGCTTGCCGGTGATCGTCAATGGGGACATTGTGGACGATGTTTCCGCTCGCGCGGCGCTGGCGCAATCGGGAGCGGATGCGGTGATGATCGGGCGCGGCGCCTATGGCCGTCCCTGGATCGCAGCGGCGGTCGAGCAATCGTTAACCAGTGGCGCCGGTCTGCGCGAACCCGGTCCCAAGGAACGACTCGGCATCGCGCTTGCGCATCTGCGCGACACATTGCGTTTTTATGGCGATGTCCTCGGTCTGAAAATATTCCGCAAGCATTTGGGCTGGTATGTCGAACAGGCTTTATGCCCTGCCGACCCCGCCGCGCGCCGTGCAGCAAAAGCACAGATGTGTCAAATCGACAACTCGCAAGATGTGGAATCCGCCCTCTCCTCACTTTGGTCCGAATCCGCTCTTCCAATACCGGCCGCGATCACTATCTAAGGCGCCGTCCCGTTGGGGTTGCGTGGGGCGGAGTTCTGTCTGATGGCGGTTAGAAGGGGATTTCATGCGGCATTGGCTGATCGGGACGCTGGCTGGGGCCTGCGCCGTGGGACTTGCGGCCTGTGGTCAGCACCAGCAGCCCCATTTCCCGCCGCCGACGGTGGGCGTCGTGGTGATAAAGGAACAGGCGATACAACTCACCACTGAGCTGCCTGGCCGCACCAATCCCTTCGCGGTCTCGGATGTTCGTCCCCAAGTGAACGGCATCATCAAGGCGCGCCTGTTCGTCGAAGGCTCCACTGTCAAGGCCGGACAGCCGCTCTATCAGATTGATCCCGCTCCCTATCGGGCCGTTTATGATAGTGCCGAAGCCACCTTGATCAGCGCCAAGGCGAAAGCGGCGCGTTATGCCGCCCTGTTCAAACAGAACGCGATCGCGGCCCAGGATTATGACGACGCCGAGGCAGCCTGGAAAACGGCTGCGGCCAATGCGGAGGCGGCACGCATCAATCTCGGCTACACCCGCATCACCGCGCCCATCTCCGGACGCATCGGAGCCTCCGCCGTGACCCAAGGCGCGCTGGTGACGGCGGCCCAGGCGACGGCCCTGTCCACCATCTCCACCCTCGATCCCATCTATGTCGATATCGACCAGTCCAGCACCGAACTTCTCGCGCTGGAGCGCCAGGCGCGGGCGGGAACGGTGGACCGCAATGTGCCACTTACCGCGCAAGTGACGCTCAAGCTCGACGATGGCAGCACCTATGCCCATGAAGGCAAGCTGCAATTCACCGACGTGACGGTCGATCCCACCACCGGGTCGGTGCGGCTGCGCTGCCTCTTTCCCAATCCCGAGGGCCTTTTGCTGCCGGGCCTCTATGTGCGCGCGGTCCTGACCCAGGGCGTCGATCCCCATGGCATATTGGCGCCCCAGCAAGGGATCGGCCATGACCAGAAGGGTCAGCCCACGGCCCTGGTGGTGGATCAGAACGATATCGCCAGGCTGCGCGTCCTGAAGACCGGCCGCGCCATCGGCGGCGACTGGCAGGTGCTGGACGGCCTCAAGCCCGGCGACCGCATGATCGTCCAGGGACTGCAAAAAGTGCAGCCCGACATGAAAGTCTCGCCGCAGCCCGCCACGGACCAGAAATAGACAATGCTGTCGCGCTTCTTCATCGATCGGCCGGTCTTCGCCTGGGTGCTCGCCATCGTCATCATGCTGGCGGGAGGCATCGCGGCCTTATCGCTGCCGGTGGAGCAATATCCCAACATCGCTCCGCCGGCCGTATCGATCAGCGCCTTCTATCCCGGCGCCGATGCGACAACCTTGCAGAATTCCGTGACCCAGGTGATCGAGCAGCAGCTCACCGGCCTGGACAATCTGCTCTACTTTTCCTCCTCCTCGAACGCCGACGGCTCCGTCGCCATCACGGCCACTTTCGGGGCCGGTACAGATCCCGACATCGCCCAGGTGCAGGTGCAGAACAAGGTGCAGCAGGCGATTCCACAGCTGCCCGCCCAGGTCCAGCAGGAAGGAATCGTGGTCGCCAAGGCGCAGACCAACTTCCTGATCGTGGTGGCGGTCTATGACGATACGGGACGCTACACCAATTTCGATATCTCCGACTTCCTGACCAGCAAGATGCAGGACCCGCTGAGCCGCGTGTCCGGCGTGGGCAACACCCAGGTGTTCGGCTCGCCCTACGCGATGCGCATCTGGCTCGATCCCTTCAAGCTGCAGAATTATGGTCTCCAGCCTTCCGACATCACGACCGCGATCCAGGCGCAGAACGTGCAGGTTTCGGCGGGGGCGATCGGCGCCCAGCCGGCGGTAAAGGGCCAGCAGCTCAACGCCACCGTCACCGCCCAATCCCAGCTCCAGACTCCACAGCAGTTCCGAGATATCATTCTGAAAACCTCCAGCACCGGTGCGGTGGTGCATCTGAGCGACGTGGCACGCGTGGAGCTGGGGGCGGATTCCTATGCCATCACCAGCTTGTTCAACGGCCATCCCGCCTCGGGCATCGCCATCATGCTGGCGCCCGGAGCCAACGCGCTGAAGACAGTCGATGCCGTGAAGGCCAAGGCGCAGTCGCTGGAGTCTAGCCTCCCGCCAGGCATGAAAATGGGCTTTCCGATCGACAACACCACCTTCATCCGGCTTTCGATCCATGACGTGGTGGTGACCTTGCTGGAAGCCATCGCCCTGGTCGTGCTGGTGATGTATCTTTTCCTGCAGAACTGGCGTGCCACACTGATTCCGGCGATCGCCGTGCCGGTGGTGCTGCTGGGGACTTTCGGCGTGCTGGCGGCCGTCGGCTACACGATCAATACATTGACCTTGTTTGCACTGGTTCTGGTGATCGGCCTTCTGGTCGACGACGCCATCGTGGTGGTGGAGAATGTCGAGCGCATCATGCATGAGGAAGGCCTGTCGCCGCGCGAGGCCACCCTCAAAGGCATGGAGGAGATCACCGGTGCCTTGATCGGCATCGGCCTCGTGCTGACGGCGGTGTTCCTGCCCATGGCCTTCTTCGGCGGCTCCACTGGCGTGATCTACCGGCAATTCTCCGTCACCATCGTCTCGGCCATGTCGCTGTCGATCCTGGTGGCGCTGGTGTTG
The DNA here is from genome assembly GCA_036268715.1 of Rhizomicrobium sp. Taxonomy (GTDB): domain Bacteria; phylum Pseudomonadota; class Alphaproteobacteria; order Micropepsales; family Micropepsaceae; genus Rhizomicrobium. The sequence goes on from DATATP010000120.1 coordinate 17,084, forward strand.
TCGCCGGCGCTGTGCGCCACCCTGCTCCAGCCGGTGCCGCCCGACGAGCGGGAGCGGCAGGGACGCTTCTTTCATCTCTTCAATCGCAATTTCGATGCGTTCCGCGCCTGGTATCGCGCCCATCTGGAGCGAGCGCTCCGCCACTCCCGCCTGATGATGCTGGGATTTGCGGTCATTGTCGTGGTGTTGGCATTGCTGTTCTATCGCATGCCGACCGGCTTTTTACCGGAAGAGGATCAGGGTTTCATCATCACCCAGATCACCTTGCCGGCCGGCGCGGTGCAGCAGCGTACCCTGGCGGTGGCGCACCAAGTGGCGCACCATTTCCTGGTGGACGAAAAGGCCAATGTCGATTTCACCTTCACGGTGGCGGGCTTTTCCTTCTCCGGGGCCGGCCAGAATGCCGGCATCGCCTTTACCCATCTGCGCGACTGGGGCCAGCGCCCCGGCGCGAAGAACAGCGCCCAGGCGATCGCCCAGCGGGCCTTTATCCGTTTCATGGGATTGCCCGACGCGCAGGTCTTCTCGCTGGTGCCGCCTGCCGTGCCCGAATTGGGTCAATCGAGCGGTTTCGATCTGGAGCTTGAAGACCGGGGCAATCTCGGCCATGCCGGATTGATCGAGGCCCGCAACATGCTGCTTGGGCTGGCGGCGCGCGATCCTCTCTTGCAAGCGGTACGGCCCAACAGTTTGGACGACACCCCCCAGCTCCATGTCAATATCGACCAGGCCAAGGCCAATGCGCTGGGCGTGTCCACCGCTTCCGCCAACTCGACCCTCAGCGCGGCCTGGGGCGGCAGCTTCGTCAACAATTTCGTCGATCGCGGACGCGTCAAGCGCGTCTATATCCAGGGCGACGCGCCGTATCGCATGTCGCCGGAAGACCTGAACCGCTGGTATGTGCGAAATTCGGCCGGCTCGATGACGCCGTTTTCCTCCTTCGCCACCGCAAGCTGGACCGTGGGGCCGGCCGCGCTCACCCGCTATAACGGCCTGCCCTCGATCGAAATCCAGGGAAGCGGAGCGCCAGGCGTCAGTTCGGGCACGGCCTTGAAGGAGATGGCCAAGCTGATTGCCAAACTGCCCAAGGATGCCGGCTATGAACCGACCGGCCTTTCCTATCAGGAACAGGCGGCGGGCGCGGAAGCGCCGGCGCTCTATGGCCTTTCGATCCTGGTAATCTTTCTCTGCCTGGCGGCGCTCTATGAAAGCTGGGCGATTCCGGTTTCGGTGATGCTGGTGATCCCGTTGGGGGTGATCGGCGCGCTGCTGGCGGCAACGGGGCGCGGGCTTTTCAACGATATCTATTTCCAGGTGGGGTTGCTCACCACCATCGGCCTGTCGGCGAAGAACGCCATCCTGATCGTAGAGTTCGCCGTCGATGCCGAGAAGAAAGGCGCCACAGCGCGCGAGGCGGCGCTGCAAGCGGCGCGCCTGCGCCTGCGGCCGATTCTGATGACCTCCATCGCCTTCATCGCCGGTGTCACACCGCTGGCGCTGGCGAGCGGCGCGGGCGCGGGCAGCCAGAACGATATCGGCACCGGGGTGGTGGGCGGCATGATCACGGCCACCATCCTGGCGATCTTCTTCGTGCCGGTGTTCTTCCAGATCGTGAACACGCGCTTGCAGAAGCACAAGTGAGGCACGCGCCTATGTCACCGGCGCGGGATTGAACAGCACCAGGTCGTTGTGCAGCGCCCAATGGTCGGCCCAGACTTGTTTGCGGCCGCTCGCCACCTCCAGCATCAAGTGGAACAGTTCCCAGCCCACGCCTTCGATGCTCGCTTGGCCGGTCGCAATCCTGCCGGCATCCAGGTCGATCAGATCGCGCCAGCGTTCCGCCAGTTCGGTGCGGGTGGAGACCTTGATCACCGGCGCCGCAGCCAGACCGTAAGGCGTGCCCCGGCCCGTGGTGAACACATGCAGGTTCATGCCGGAGGCGAGCTGCAAAGTGCCGCAGACGAAATCGCTGGCGGGCGTCGCGGCAAAGAGCAGACCCTTGTGCGTCGCGCGCTCGCCCGGGGCGAGTACGCCCGAAATTGTGCTGGTGCCTGACTTGGCCACCGACCCCAGCGACTTCTCGATGATGTTGGCAAGGCCGCCCTTCTTGTTGCCTGGTGTGGTGTTTGCGGCCCGGTCGGCGCCGCCCAGTTCGAGATAATTGTCGTACCAGGCCATCTCGCGCAGCAGAGCCTTCGCCACCTGTTCGTCGGCCGCGCGCGGCAGCAGCAGATGAATGGCATCGCGCACCTCGGTCACTTCCGAGAACAACACGGTGGCACCAGCCCGCACCAGCAGATCGGCACAGACCCCCAATGCCGGATTGGCGGTGATGCCGCTG
>DATATP010000121.1:0-11571 GCA_036268715.1 Rhizomicrobium sp.
CCAATGGCGGCGGCTATTACCATTATTCCTATGCCGTGGTGCGCGGCTGCGACCGCATCGTGCCGGTGGACATCTATGTTCCCGGCTGCCCGCCGACCGCCGAGGCGCTGGTTTATGGAGTCCTGCTGTTGCAGCGGAAGATTCGCCGCACCGGAACGATTGATCGGTGATGGCGCTGATGGAAACCCTCGAGCAGCTTGGCGAGACAATCAAAGACGCGGTGCCGGGCGCGGTGACCGGCGTTACGGTGGCGCGCGGCGAGCTGACTTTGGATGTCAATGCCGCCGACATCGTCCGGGTTATGACCTGGCTGCGCGATACCGGCGAATTCAAGGTCTTGATCGATATCTGCGGCACCGATTGGCCGCAGCGCGCCAAGCGCTTCGACATTGTTTACCACTTGCTTTCCCTGACCAGGAACCGGCGCGTCCGTATCAAGGCGCAGGTCGGCGAGGGAGAGACGATCGCCTCCCTCACCGGCCTCTATCCCGCCGCCGGATGGTTCGAGCGCGAGACATTCGACATGTATGGCGTGGCTTTCGACGGACATCCCGACATGCGCCGCATCCTTACCGATTACGGCTTTTCCGGTTATCCGCTGCGCAAGGATTTTCCGCTCACCGGTTATGTCGAGTTGCGCTTCGACGACGAACTCAAGCGCGTGGTCTATCAGCCGGTGCAACTGGTGCAGGAGTTCCGCGACTTCGATTTCATGTCGCCCTGGGAAGGGGCGCCGCATATCCTGCCCGGTGACGAAAAGGCGGCGATGGCGCCAGGCGTGGCTTCCGGCGATCCAGGGAAGAAGCCATGACGACCGTCGTGATCGACAACAAGGCCTTGGGCCCGGAAGGTCCGGGCGAAGAACCGCAACTGACCATCAATTTCGGACCACAGCATCCGGCGGCCCATGGTGTGCTGCGCCTGATCCTCGATCTCGACGGCGAAATCGTCACCCGGGTCGATCCGCATATCGGCCTTCTGCATCGCGGCACCGAGAAGCTGATCGAGCACAAGACCTATCTCCAGGCGCTCCCCTATTTCGACCGGCTCGACTATGTCGCGCCGATGAACCAGGAGCACGCCTTTGCGCTGGCAATCGAGCGGCTGGTCGGCCTGGAAGTACCCAAGCGCGGCCAGTATATCCGGGTGCTGTATTGCGAAATCGGCCGGCTGCTTAACCATCTGCTCAATGTCACCACCCAGGCGATGGATGTCGGCGCGCTGACCCCCCCGCTCTGGGGCTTCGAGGAGCGCGAGAAGCTGATGGTGTTCTATGAGCGCATCAGCGGCAGCCGCATGCATGCGGCTTACTTCCGTGCCGGCGGGGTGCATCAGGATATGCCGCCGGGGCTCGCTGAAGACATCATGGGTTTCTGCGAGCATTTCCCAAAGGTGCTGGACGACATCGAAGGACTGCTGACTGAGAACCGCATCTTCAAGCAGCGCAATGTCGATATCGGCGTCATCAATCGCGCCGAAGCCGAAATGTGGGGCATGTCTGGTGTCATGCTGCGCTCAACCGGCGTCAAATGGGATTTACGCCGCAGCCAGCCATACGAATGCTACGACGAACTGGACTTCAAGATTCCGATCGGCAAGAACGGCGATAATTACGACCGCTATGTGATGCGCATGGAAGAGATGCGCGAGGCTACCAAGATCATGATCCAGTGCCTCAACAAGATGCCTACCGGTCCCGTGATCTCCACCGACAACAAGATCGTGCCGCCCCGCCGCGGCGAGATGAAAACCTCGATGGAGGCGCTCATCCATCACTTCAAGCTCTATACCGAGGGCTATCATGTCCCGGCGGGCGATGCCTATGCCGCGGTGGAAGCGCCCAAGGGCGAGTTCGGCGTCTATCTGGTGGCGGACGGCTCCAACAAGCCTTATCGCTGCAAGATCAGGGCGCCCAGCTTCGCGCATCTTCAGGCGATGGATTATATGTGCAAAGGCCATATGCTGGCCGACGTGTCCGCCGTGTTGGGCAGCCTCGACATCGTGTTCGGGGAGGTGGACCGGTGAGCTTGCGCCGTCTCGCTCCGCCCGAAATGCAGCCCGGCAGTTTCGCCTTCACGGCGGAAAATGCGCATTGGGCAAAGGCGCAGATCGCCAAATACCCGCCGGGCCGCCAGGCCAGCGCGGTGATCTCGCTGCTCTGGCGCGGCCAGGAGCAGGAAGGCTGGGTCACCCATCCGATGGTCGAAAGCGTCGCCAAGATGCTGTCGATGCCGTTCATTCGGGTGCTGGAGGTAGCGACCTTCTACACCATGTTCAACCTGGAGCCGGTGGGCACCTATCTTGTCCAGGTCTGCACCACCACGCCCTGCTGGCTGCGCGGCTCCGACGCGGTGGTGGAAGCCTGCAAGAAGCATATCGGGCCCAGGCCGCACATGGTTTCGGCGGATGGCAAATTCTCCTGGATGGAAGTCGAATGCCTGGGTGCTTGCGTCAATGCGCCGATGCTGCAGATCGGCAAGGATTTCTACGAAGACCTGGACGGTCCGACGACCGAACGGATGATCGCCGATTTGCGCGCTGGAAAAGCGGTCAAGCCGGGACCGCAGAATTACGGCCGCGTTTCGTCCGAGCCGGAAGGCGGTGCGCTGACCCTGCTGGACCCATCGCTGTATGACGGCTCGATGATCGGCCAGTATCACCATCAAGTGCCTCAACCGGCTGCGACCGATGCCGAGGCCAAGAAGCTAACCCAAGGCGCCTCCGACCGCGAGGCACCTGTCCAGAAACCGCCGGGAGCGGCCACCTGATGCTCGCCGACAGGGATCGCATCTTCACCAATCTCTACGGTTTCCAGGATGTGGGTCTGGAAGCCGCGAAGAAGCGCGGCCAATGGGACAATACCAAGGCCATCCTCGCACTCGGCCCCGAAGGCATCGTCGATGTCATGAAGAAGTCCGGCCTGCGCGGCCGCGGCGGCGCGGGTTTCCCGACCGGACTGAAATGGTCCTTCATGCCCAAAGAAGTGAAGGAGCGGCCGCATTACCTGGTCGTCAACGCCGACGAATCCGAACCCGGCACCTGCAAGGACCGGGACATCATGCGCAACGATCCGCATACATTGGTCGAGGGTTGCCTGGTCGCCAGCTTCGCCATGCGCGCCCATGCCTGCTACGTCTATGTACGGGGCGAATTCATCCGCGAGCGCGAGGCGCTGCAACGCGCCGTGGACGAAGCCTATGAAGCCAAGCTGATCGGCAAGAACAATATTCATGGCTGGGACTTCGATCTCTATGTCCATCATGGCGCGGGCGCCTATATCTGCGGCGAGGAAACGGCGCTGCTGGAAAGTCTGGAAGGCAAAAAGGGTCAGCCGCGCCTGAAGCCGCCATTCCCCGCCAATGTCGGCCTTTATGGCTGCCCAAGCACCGTCAACAATGTCGAGAGCATCGCGGTGGCGCCGACCATCATCCGCCGCGGCGCCGACTGGTTCGCGGGCATCGGGCGCCCCAACAATACGGGCACCAAAGTGTTCTGCATCTCCGGCCATGTAAACAAGCCGTGCAATGTGGAAGAGGAAATGGGCATCTCGATGCGCGAACTGGTCGATCGCCATGCGGGCGGGGTGCGTGGCGGATGGGACAATCTGCTGGCGGTGATCCCCGGCGGCGCGTCGGTGCCACTGTTGCCAAAATCGATCTGTGACACGGTGCTGATGGATTTCGATTCCCTGAAGAATGTGCAGTCGGGCCTCGGCACCGCCGCCGTCATCGTGATGGACAAGTCCTGCGATGTGGTGAAGGCGATCCAGCGGCTAGCCTATTTCTACAAGCATGAAAGCTGCGGCCAGTGCACGCCCTGCCGTGAGGGCACCGGCTGGATGTGGCGGGTGATGACCCGCATGGTGAAGGGCGACGCCAAACCGGTGGAGATCGACCTGTTGCAGGAAGTGTCGAAGGAAATCGAGGGTCACACCATCTGCGCTTTGGGCGATGCCGCGGCATGGCCGATCCAGGGTCTCATTCGCCATTTCCGCCCCGAGATCGAACGGCGGATGGCCGAATTCCACCGGCAGGCGGCGGAGTAGGGCGATGTGGAAGCCTGTGACCAGGATCGAACCGCCCCCGCCGCTGATGGCCATGGCCTTCGCCGCATTGTCCCTGGGCATCGCTAACATGCTGTCATGGCGGCTGGTCAAGGCCAAGAAACTGTATCTCGGACAATGCGATGTCGCGCTCGCCGATCCACAATTCTCCGATCCGGCTGACATGATGTTCGATTTTAAATCCCGAACAGCCAATGGTAGCCGCGAAATCTTCGAGCGCTACGAGTGGTATGTGGCGCGGCTGGTCTATGTGCTGGACGAATGTCTGTCCCTCGCTCCGATCCCGCGCTGGTACAAGACCGCCGAGACACAGCTCGCCGCCCACAAGCCCTATCTCGCCAGCGATTATTATCGCGAGCAGGATTATCTGCCGCATTATTCGCTGCGTATGCGCACCTTGATCGCGCGGCAGAGGGGCGCCTGATGCCGACCCGCAAGCTCATTGTCGACGGCAGGGAAATTGAGGCGGAAGAGACTATCACGCTGCTGCAGGCTTGCGAGCAGGCGGGGGCGGAAATTCCGCGGTTCTGCTATCACGAACGGCTGTCGGTGGCAGGCAATTGCCGCATGTGCCTGGTGGAATGGGTCGGCGCGCCCAAGCCGCAGGCCTCCTGCGCGTTGCAGGTGAAGGACATCTTCCCCAACAAGGACGGCACGCCTGCCAAGATCAACACCACTTCGCCTTATGCCCGCAAGGCGCGCGAAGGGGTGATGGAATTCCTGCTCATCAACCACCCGCTCGATTGCCCGATCTGCGACCAGGGCGGGGAATGCGACCTGCAGGACCAGGCGATGGGCTATGGCCGGGCCGCCTTCCACCGCTTCAACGAGAACAAGCGCGCGGTGGAAGACAAATATATGGGCCCACTGATCAAGACCATCATGACCCGCTGTATCCAGTGCACCCGCTGCGTGCGCTTTGCCACCGAAGTGGCGGGCGTGCCCGACCTCGGCGCCACCGGCCGGGGCGAGGATATGGAGATCACCACCTATCTCGAGAAGGCGTTCGCGTCCGAACTATCGGGCAATGTGGTCGATCTGTGCCCCGTCGGCGCACTGACCTCCAAACCCTATGCCTTCAACGCCCGGCCCTGGGAACTGAAGAAAACCGAGAGCGTCGATGTGATGGACGCCCAGGGCTGCAACATCCGCGTCGACAGCCGTGGGCCGCAGGTGATGCGGGTGCTGCCGCGCCTCAACGAGGAAGTGAATGAGGAATGGATTTCCGACAAGGCGCGCCATGCCTGTGACGGGCTTTCGCGCCAGCGCCTGGACCAGCCTTATATCCGTGTCGCCGGCAAGCTGAAGCCTGCTTCCTGGAGCGAAGCCTTCGCCGCCATCGCCGCGCGCGTTCGGGCAACCGCGCCCGAGAGGATGGCCGCGATCGTCGGCGACCTTGCCGCTGCAGAGGAAATCAAGGCGCTGAAGGACCTGATGACGGCGCTCGGGGTGAAGAATCTCGATTGCCGCCAGGACGGCGCGAAGATTTCCGCCGGCCCGCGCCAGAGCTATCTGTTCAATTCCACCATCGCAGGCGTGGAAGCGGCCGACGCCATCCTGATGGTCGGCGCCAATCCGCGCTGGGAGGCGGCGGTGCTCAATGCCCGCATCCGCAAGGCCTGGCTGGCGAGTGGGATCAAGATCGCCACTCTCGGGCCCGCCGTCGATCTCACCTATCCTGTCGAGCAACTCGGCACTGACATTTCGGTTCTCGCCGCCATCGCCGATGGCAGCCATGCCTTTGCCAAGGTGCTGACCGACGCCAAGCGTCCGATGATCATTCTGGGGCCGGGTGCCATCGCCCGCGCCGATGGCGCGGCGGTCCTGAATCTGGCGGCGAAGATCGCGTCCGATACCGGCATGATCGGCCCGGCCGGCCGTCATGCCGAAGGCGGCTGGAATGGCTTCAACATTCTGCATACCGCGGCGAGCCGGGTGGCGGCCTTGGATCTGGGTTTTTTGCCCGGGGTGGGCGGACGGGACCTTGCCGGGATCACGGACGGCGCCCAGAAAGGCGAAGTGGACTTTATCTATCTGCTTGGTGCTGATGAGTTCGACCTTGCCCATCTGGGCCGCGCCTTCATCGTCTATCAAGGCAGCCATGGCGATGCCGGCGCGCATCATGCCGATGTGATCCTGCCCGGCGCCGCCTATACCGAAAAGGACGGCATCTATGTGAATTTCGAAGGCCGGGCGCAGTTCGCGCGCCGCGCCACGTTCCCGCCGGGCGAGGCAAGGGAGGATTGGGCGATCCTGCGGGCCCTGTCGGACGTGCTGGGCGCGCGGCTTCCTTACGACAATCGTGCCGCGCTGGTTGCGGCGCTGGAGAGGGACGCGACGCATTTCGCCGCCCTGGGCGGGGCGCCCATGCATGCCGATACCTCTCCTGCGACATGGAGCGGCATCGGCGAAAGCGGAGCGCTCGAGAACAAGACGCCCATAGCCTACGCGATCGGCGATTTCTATCTCACCAATCCCATCGCGCGGGCGAGCGTGACCATGGCCCAATGCAGCCACGAATTCGCCGAAAAACCCAAGATGGCGGCGGAATAGGCGATGGCGCTGATCCCTTTCTGGACCTGGCTGTTTCGAGGATTGTTCGGCGCGGCGCTGCCTTATGGCTGGGCCTGGTTTCTCGGTCAGGCGACCTTCATCATCCTGCTTTGCCTGGTGCTGATGCTTTCGGTCGCGGCGGTCATTCTCGCCGACCGCAAGATTTGGGCGGCGGTGCAGATGCGGCGCGGCCCCAATGTGGTGGGCCCGTTCGGGCTGCTGCAAACCATCGCCGACGCGGTGAAATTCCTTTTGAAAGAAGTCATCATTCCGGCCGGCGCCAACAAGGTTCTGTTCCTTCTTGCGCCCTTGATCAGCGTCACCCTGGCCTTCATTGCCTGGGCGGTGATCCCTTTCGGCCAGGGCTGGGTCATTTCCGACATCAATGTCGGAATCCTCTATTTGTTCGCCATATCGTCGCTGAGTGTGTATGGCGTGATCATGGCGGGTTGGGCTTCCAATTCCAAATACGCCTTCCTGTCGGCGATGCGCGGCGCGGCCCAGATGGTGTCCTACGAAGTGTCCATCGGCTTCGTCATGATCACGGTGTTGCTGTTCGCGGGCAGCCTGAATCTGTCGGAGATTGTGCGCGCCCAGAAAAGCACAAGCGTGCTGGCGCTGCTGCACTGGAACTTCTTTTCCATCCTATTTCCCATGCTGGTTATTTTCTTCATTTCGTCCCTAGCGGAGACCCAACGCCCGCCCTTCGACCTGCTGGAAGCGGAATCGGAGCTGGTGGCAGGGTTCTTCGTGGAATATTCGTCCGGGCCATTTCTCCTGTTTTTCCTGGCCGAATATATGAATGTGATCATGCTTTGCGGCCTGATGAGCATCCTGTTCCTGGGTGGTTGGCTGTCCCCCATCAATGTCTGGCCGCTGAATATCCCGGCGCTGGGCATCATTTGGTTCCTGCTCAAGCTGGCGTTCCTTTTCTTCCTGATGGCGATAGTGAAGGCGATCGTGCCGCGCTACCGCTATGACCAGCTCATGCGTCTGGGCTGGAAGGTATTTCTTCCCACATCGCTTCTTTGGGTGGTACTGACGGCGGGCTGGGTGCTCGTCTTCCACCACCATGCCTGAGGTTCTTCATGGCCAGTCTCGATCGCACCGCGCGCCAGATTTTTTTCGTGGAATTCATCAAGGGCTTCCTGCTCTCGATGCGATATTTCTTCGCGCCCAAGGCGACGCTAAATTATCCGTTCGAGAAGGGCCCGCTGTCGCCCCGCTTCCGGGGCGAGCATGCCCTGCGCCGCTATCCCAACGGCGAGGAACGCTGCATCGCCTGCAAACTGTGCGAGGCGATCTGCCCGGCCTTGGCCATCACCATCGAGGCCGAGCCGCGCGAGGATGGTTCGCGCCGCACCACGCGCTATGACATCGACATGGTGAAATGCATCTATTGCGGGCTGTGCCAGGAAGCCTGCCCGGTGGACGCCATCGTGGAGGGGCCGAACTTCGAATTCTCCACCGAAACCCGCGAGGAACTTTACTACAACAAGGAACGCCTGCTGGCGAACGGCGACCGCTGGGAGCGCGAGATCGCCCGCAACCTGGAACTGGACGCGCCGTATCGATAGACCTTTTCCTCAGGCCGGCGAATTCCGGCCTGAGGCGTGAAGCAATCCTCGCGACCGTCGAAAGCGAGGCTGACGAAAGACAGACATGTTGGAAGTCATCGCATTCTGGTTTTTCTCCGCGATCATGATCGCCTCGGCGCTCATGGTGATCGCGGCGCGCAATCCGGTCTATTCGGTGCTGTTCCTGATCCTTGCCTTCTTCAACGCGGCGGGTTTGTTCGTACTTGTGGGGGCGGAGTTCCTGGGAATGATCCTGGTTGTCGTCTATGTCGGCGCAGTGGCGGTGCTGTTCCTGTTCGTGGTGATGATGCTCGACATCGACTTCGCCGAGTTGAAACGCGGCACGCTGCAATATCTTCCGTTCGGAGCATTGATCGGTCTCATCCTGGCGGCCGAGTTGATCATGGCCGGCAGTGTCTGGGTGTTGAAACCGGCGGCTCACGCGATGAGGGCGCATGCGATGCCCCCCGGCCTTACCAACACGGCGGCGCTGGGGCACATCATTTACACGGACTATATCTATTACTTCCAGATTGCCGGTCTGGTGCTGCTGGTGGCGATGATCGGCGCCATCGTGCTGACCCTGCGCCACCGTCCCGGCGTGCGGCGGCAGGTGATCGCAGTGCAGAATGCGCGCACCGCCGCGATGGCGGTGGAGATGATCGACATAAGGCCGGGCCAGGGCGCCCAGCAAGAAGGGGCCTGAATGACCATCGGACTTTCCAATTATCTCGCCGTCGCGGCCGTCCTGTTCACCATCGGGGTGGTCGGCATTTTTCTCAACCGCCGCAACATCATCATCATCCTGATGTCGGTGGAGCTGATCCTGCTCGCGGTGAACCTCAATTTCGTCGCCTTTTCCGCCTTTCTGGGCGATCTGGTGGGGCAGGTGTTCGCATTGTTCGTTCTGACCGTCGCCGCGGCTGAAGCTGCGATCGGCCTTGCCATCCTGGTGGTCTATTTCCGCAACCGCGGCACCATCGCGGTTGAAAACGTCAATCTGATGAAGGGTTGATCGGATAATGTACGCTGCCATCGTCTTCCTGCCCATCATCGGGTCGGCCATTGCAGGGTTGCTGGGCCGCGTGATCGGCGCACGGGCGAGCGAACTGGTCACCACGGTGCTGCTGTTCGTATCGGCGGCCTTATCGATCGTGGCGTTTGCAGATGTTCCGCTGGGCGGCGGCGCGACACAGATTGTGCCGATCCTGCCCTGGATCCATTCCGGCGATTTCGCGATAGACTGGACGGTCCGGGTGGACAGTCTGACGGCCGTGATGCTGGTGGTGGTGACGGGCGTGTCGTCGCTGGTCCATCTTTATTCCTTCGGCTATATGGCCGAAGACCCATCCAGGCCGCGCTTCTTCTCCTATCTGTCGCTGTTCACCTTCGCGATGCTGATGCTGGTGACGGCGAACAATTTCCTGCAATTGTTTTTCGGCTGGGAAGGCGTGGGTCTCGCCTCCTATCTGTTGATCGGGTTCTGGTATACCAGGCCCAGCGCCAACGCCGCCGCGATCAAGGCATTCGTCGTCAACCGCGTGGGCGATTTCGGCTTCGCGCTGGGAATTCTCGGCGTCTATGCCGTGTTCAAGACCCTGGACTTCGACGCGGTGTTCGCGGCTGCGCCCGCGATGGCCGGCAAGTCTTTTATTTTCGCCGGACACAGCGTCGATATTCTCACCACGCTTTGCCTGCTGCTGTTCGTCGGCGCGATGGGCAAGTCGGCGCAGCTCGGCCTGCACACCTGGCTGCCGGATGCGATGGAAGGCCCCACGCCCGTCTCCGCCCTGATCCATGCCGCGACCATGGTGACGGCGGGCGTGTTCCTAGTCTGCCGCTGCTCGCCGATGTTCCAGCTTGCGCCGCATGCGCTGGAATTCGTCACCGTCATCGGGGCCACGACCGCCTTTTTTGCCGCCAGCGTCGGCCTGTTCCAGAACGACATCAAACGGGTGATCGCCTACTCCACCTGCTCGCAGCTGGGTTACATGTTCGCGGCGGCGGGCGTCGCCGCCTACAACGCCGCGATGTTCCATCTGTTCACCCACGCCTTCTTCAAGGCCTTGCTGTTCCTAAGCGCGGGCTCGGTGATCCAGGCGGTGCATCACGAGCAGGACATGCGCAAGATGGGCGGCCTCTACAAGGCCATACCCTTCACCTATGCGATGATGCTGATCGGCAACCTCGCGCTGACCGGCGTCGGCATCCCGCTGTTGCATGTCGGCTTTGCCGGCTTTTATTCCAAGGATTCGATCATCAACGCGACCTATGCCGCCCATAGCGGGGTCGGATCTTATGCCTTCACCCTGTTGCTGGTCGCGGCGGGGATGACCAGCTTCTATTCGTGGCGGCAGTTTCTGATGACTTTTCACGGCCGCTACCGGGGACAGGATCACCAGCATCTGCCCCATGCCGATGAACATGCCCATGACGAGCCGATGGACGGACATACCGACCAGGTGCATGGCCATGAGGAACACCACGCCCTGGCATTGAGCGAAGTGCATGAATCTCCGCTCACCATGCTGGTACCCCTGGCGGTGCTGGCGCTGGGCGCGGCGGTCGCGGGCGCCGTGTTCGAGTATTTCTTCATCGGGGGAGGCGCACATGCATTCTGGCGCGCTTCGATGTTCCTGGGCCGGGGTGAGGAAAGCGAATTGCCGTTATGGGTTGAGTTTGGGCCGCTGGCCTTCACCGTCCTCGGCTTTCTGATCGCCTACTACTACTACATCCTGCATCCGGATTTGCCACGCAAGCTCGCGGCGCGGCGCGGCATGCTGTATCTGTTCCTCTACAACAAATGGTATTTTGACGAGCTGTATGACTTCCTGTTCGTGCGGCCGGCGTTCTGGCTGGCCCGCTTCCTGTGGAAGAAGGGCGACGGAATGGTGATCGACGGGCTGGGTCCGGACGGGATTGCCGCCCGGGTGATGGACGCCAGCCGGGGCGCTGTTCGCCTGCAATCCGGCTATGTCTATCACTATGCCTTGGCGATGCTGCTCGGCGTGGTCGCGCTTGCCACTTGGTTTGTGGTGTCGAGAGGTGGACTGTGAGCCTTCCGTTGCTGTCTCTCGTCACCTTCGTGCCGTTGATTGGCGTCGCCGCGATCCTGGTGCGGCCTTTTGCCAAGACGGCGCGCTGGATCGCGCTCGGCACCACCATTGTCACGTTTGCGCTGTCGCTGGCGGTTTGGGTGGCGTTCGATCCCCACAATCCGGGCTTCCAGCTGGTCGAAAAGGCGAACTGGCTGGGCGGCGGCATCGCCTATCACATGGGCGTGGACGGCATCTCGATGCTGTTTGTGGTTCTGACCGCCGGCCTGATGCCCTTTTGCATCCTGGCGAGCTGGGAATCGGTCCAGGACCGTGTGCCGGA
>DATATP010000122.1:0-27485 GCA_036268715.1 Rhizomicrobium sp.
CCATGTAGCGCGCAGAAACTCTCAAGGACGCACCGTCAGCATTTTTCCTACGCATTTTTACGCGCGCGGGAAGTGGCGGCGAAGCGAAAGCGCGTGCTTTGCTCAACGGGAAGTTAAGGCTTTGCTTAGAGGAAAGGGCGGGATTTTACGCTTTGTCGAGAAACAGCGCGGCGCCCTTCGCACCCGAATGATTTCGCTAACTCTTGCCTAACCAAGGCCCCTGAAAACAGCGGCGTTTTTCTACTTAGGACAGCATGATGGGATCGGAGCTTCTCGGAAGACATCGATGAGCAACTGGACGATCAGCAACTTCGCCGCGAAATTGCGCGCCTTCCGCCAGTCGCGCAGCGCCAATGTCGCGATGATGTTCGGCATTGCGCTGGTTCCCGTGATGATCGCGGCTGGCGCCGGCCTGGACATGGCGCGCTCCATGATGGCGCGCTCGGCGATGAGTGAAGCGCTCGATGCCGCGGCGCTGGCAGTCGGCGCCACGCAAAACAACCAAAATCTCACTGCCGCCCAGGCGCAGATCCTTGCCCAGCAATATTTCTTGGCGAATTACAAGGCCGGCAGCAGCTACGGTCCTACACCGACGCTGGGCACGCCGATCATCAATGGCCAGTCCGTCACCTTGAGCGCGTCTCAGCAGGTCCCCACCACCCTGCTGGCGGTCGGCGGCATCCACTCCCTCAACATCTCGACCTCTTCGACCGTGGTCTGGGGCCAGACCAAATTGTGGGTGACCCTGGTGCTGGACAATACCGGCTCGATGACCGAAACCGATTCCACGGGCACCAGCAAGATCAGCGCCCTGAAGACGGCCGCCACCCAGCTGCTCACCATCCTGCAGGGCGCATCGCACGCTGTGGGCGACGTGCAGGCGGCGATCGTACCTTTCAGCAAGGACGTCAATGTCGGCACCGGCTATGTCAACGTCACCTGGATCGATTGGACCGACTGGGAATCCCAGCCGCCCAATGTCACGGTCAGCAGCACAAACGATTCCAGCACTATCAACGGCAATGTCGGCCCCGGCAGCGCCTGCCCGTTCACCACCAGCAGCAACCGGGTGAAGAGCCCCTATGGCTATTACTGCACCAGCAGTCCGGCCAACAGCGCTTCGACCACGTCCACGATCCCCAGCAGCGGCACCTACAAGGGCTATATCTGCCCCGGGGTGGATCCCGGGAATTATAATTCGGGCCGCTTGGGCCGCTATTACAATGGCTGCTACAACAGCACGCCGACCCAGACCGCCACCACGACCAAAACCCAATCGACCCCGACCACGATCAAGTACGCTTGCACTTCGATCAATAGCGGCTCGCCCAGTTGCAGTCAGAGCTCCAGCAACACCGGCAGTACGACCACCAACACCAGCACGGCGACGACGGCCGGATATACCGGCGACAGCGGCCCCACGACGACAAATTCCTCGTCCTCAAGCACTTCGGACGGCACCCAGAACTGCAGCACGAGAAGGAGCACCACGACCTGCACCTGGACCCGCACCACCGTCACCACCAGTGTGGCGACCACCGTGACCGCCGTTGCGGCCGCGCCTTACAGCCATCAGTGGGTGGTCAACACCCACAGCACATGGTCGGGCTGCCTGATGGACCGTAACCAGAATTACGACACCACCGCCGATTCGCCGTCCGCCGCCTCGAGCAGCCTGTTCCCGGCTGAGAACGCGCAAAGCTGCGTCCCCAGCATCGTGACGCCTTTGCCCCAGACCTGGACGTCCGGTCAGTGGACCACCTTGAGCAACCAGATCAATGCGATGACCGCCAACGGCTCGACCAACCAGACCATCGGCCTGGATCACGGCATGATGACCCAGACCAGCGGTGCCTCGCCTTACGATCCGCCCACTTTGCCGTCCAACACCACGCGCTACATCATCCTTGTGTCGGACGGTCTCAACACCCAGGATCGCTGGTACGGCGACGGCTCCGATCAATCGACCTCGGTGGACAATCGCATGGCGGCCACTTGCACCAATGCCAAAAGCGCCGGCTTCGTCATCTACACGATCTTCGTGGATCTGGGCGGTACGCAAGGCAATTCCACTGTGCTGCAGAACTGCGCCAGCGATTCCAGCAAATATTTCGACCTCACCACCTCCAGCGCGCTCATCACCACCTTCAACACAATCGGCCAGCAGATTACCGCCCTGCGCGTCGCCCGCTAGCGGGCTTTCGTGTTTCGTTGAATCGCGAAAAGCTCGATTCCTTTGTTTGGCGGTTCCGGACGGAGTTGCCGGGCGACAGCGTAGCGGCACCATTACGCGCTTTTCCTGGAACCGCTCCAAGGGCCGCGCTGCAAAAGCAAAGGGAGCGCGACCCGCTTTCGGATCGCGCTCCCTGGCCCGCCCTTGCTAAGGTTCCGATTCCGAAAATCGCGCGATCCGGAATCGATGAGGGTGTGGACTGAAGCCTGTGTCAGATCGGATCAGTTGCCGTTGGCCGCCTTGCGGGCGTTGTCGGCGTGGCTCGCAAGCTCGCCCGCCATCTGGTCGAAGGCTTCCTTGCCGTCGCCGGGGCTCGGCGAAACCTCGCAGCGGCCCGCGTTGCAATCATAGGTGACGCGTTGAGCGCCGCGATTGAGAGTGAAGGTCTCATTGCCGCCCTCGCTGACCGCGATGCGCGCATCGTAAACCTGCTCGCCATCGTGATTGAGGGCGATGACATTGGTGTTGCCATATGCCTTGCCCAGCAGGAAGGCATGGCGGGCATCGATCATGGTGATGTCGGCGATCGAGGGGTTGCCGACATAGATTGTGGCGATTGGCTTTGCGAAAGTGAGGGTGCGCACCTCATCCATCGTCAATGCAATGCCTGCGCCTTTGTCGGCTGCGACGGCGGGCGTGGCGATAGTGATGGCGAGGGCGGCGAAGATGGCACGGCGCATGGCGATCCGTCCGGAGTTTCCCCCCAACGCTAGGGCCGCCCCCGTAAAAGAAGCCTTAAGGGGAGCGGCGATAAGCAGTGACCTTTACGGGAAAGCCGAAGGAGCCATGACGCTGACCCTGCCGCGCCTGCTGTTCCTGCTCGCCATTCTCATTGCCGCCGCCGACACGGTCTGGGCGGCCTTCGCGCATTTCTCCATCGACATTGCTGCCTATGGGCGCCTTGCGCTGCTTGCACTCGCGCTGTTCGCGGCCGGGCTTGTCTACCGCAAATGGCGGCCCGATCCCGCGCTGGAGGCGATGCTGATGGGAACCAGCTTCCTGCTCGTTTTCTCCGCCGCGGCCAGTGTGCTCAACTATTTCCTGCTCACCGTCGCCGGTCCGCGGATTGACGATCTGCTAGTCGCCGCCGACCGGGTGCTGGGCTTTGACTGGTACCAGGTCATGCTGGCCATGGCGGGTCATCCCCATCTGAATGCGGTGTTGTTCCAGGTCTATAATTTCGTGCTGCCCGAGATCGCGCTCTTGATGGTGACGCTCGCCTGGACGGGCCAGCCGGAGCGGGTCTACCGTTTTTGTCTCGCCGTCGCTGTCGGCGCGCTGATCGCGATCTTCATCTGGACATGCGCTCCCTCGCTGGGCGCCAAATCCCTCTACACCTTGCCGGACTGGGCGCAGAAACGGCTTGTGCTGTCGGTTACCACCCAATATGGCCGCGACCTTGTGGCGCTGCTGCACAATGGGCCGGGCTATATCACGCCCAACGATCTGCGCGGGCTGATTGCTTTTCCCTCCTATCATGTCGTGCTCGCCCTGGTGGTCGCCTGGCATGCGCGCAAGGTCGTTTGGCTGCGCTGGCCACTCGCCGCGATCAATCTGCTGGTGCTGGTTTCCACCCCCATTCAGGGGGGCCATCACCTGATCGACGTGATCGGCGCATTTCCGGTGGCGGCGGCGGCGATCGCAATAGGGGAATCCCGCAAACTCACATTCGTGGTGAAGGAACGCCTACCGGAAAAAATAGCATCGGTTCCAACCGGCCCCTTTCGTTCCGCTGCGGGACAGGAAGGCACCTTGGAACCACTTCCCGATTAAGCCGAAATTAAGTCCGCCGCCGCTAGGCTTGCGATGCCTGCCGCGGGCGAATGGCTCGCATGCGGCGGCATCCTAGGGTGTCAATAACGGAGACAAGTATGAACCTTCTATCGCGTTTCGTTCGCGATGAATCGGGCGCCACCGCCATCGAGTATGGCCTGATCGCCGCTCTCATCGCCGTCGTCATCATCACCGCCATCAAGGCCGTGGGCACGAAATTGTCCGCGACCTTCACCACCGTGTCCAGCAACCTGGGCTCGTAGCGGACGATCGGGCGGCTCGCTTCTCGGGCGCCGTCCGGATCAAGCATGCAAACGGCCGCCCCTCGAAAGGCGGCCGTTTGTCCTTCAAGGCTTCCCATGATTGCCGAATCCCTCGTCCTTTTTGCCCTGCCGGCGTTGCTGTTCGCCGCCGCATCCTGGGATCTGGCAAGCTTCACCATCCCCAATCTCCTGCCGGCCGCGCTGCTGATCCTGTTCGCGGCATTCGCGCTCGCGGCCGGTCTGGGCCTTCCGGCCATCGGCTTTCATCTGCTCGCGGGCCTCGCCGGGCTTCTCGTCGGCTTTGTGCTGTTCGCACTGGGTTATATCGGCGGCGGCGATGCCAAGCTGTTCGCCGCAACCTTGCTGTGGCTGGGCTTCCGCGACCTTGCGCCTTATGCGTTGGTCGCTTCGCTGTTCGGCGGCGCGTTGACTCTGGGCATTTTATTCGTACGCCAATTGCCGTTGCCCGCATTGCTGGCGCGCCAGGGCTGGATCATGCGGCTGCATGACGAAAAGGCCGGCATCCCTTATGGCGTGGCGCTGGCGCTGGGTGCGTTCTGGATTCTGCCGCAGAGCGAGATCTTCCGCCTCGCAGCGGCATGAAGCGGCGCGCAGATTCCTGCGGCATAGAACAATTCGACAGCGTCTTATTAAGCAAATTCTAAAGGGTTGCGTGTTGCAATCGGCAGCACACGGAGCTGGGCCTCATGAACACTCAACGTATTATCGTGCTCGGGCTTGCGCTGGTCGCGGCGGTCGCCGCCGCCTTCCTGGTGCGCAGTCTGATCGGCGGCGGCGCCAGCCAAGTACAGGCCCGTCCCGCGCCTCCGGCCATCGCGATGAGCGAGGTGCTGGTGGCAAGCGCCAATCTCCAGCCCGGCCAGAAACTTGATCCCACCCAGGTGCATTGGCAGAGATGGCCGTCCAGCGCAGTGGATTCCAGCTTCATCTCCAATACCGGCACTCCCATAGCCGGCATTGTGAAAGGCACGGTGGTGCGCAGCCCCGTCCTTTCCGGCCAGCCGCTCACCAGCAATGCCATCGTTCATGCCGATGCCGCCGGCTTCATGGCGGCAATATTGGGACCGGGCATGCGCGCCGTCTCCATTGCGATCAGCGCCGATTCCGGTGCGGGCGGATTCATTCTTCCCAACGATCATGTCGATCTTCTGCTGACCCAGAAGCTGCAAGGCTCCCCGCCTCAGGTGCGGGTAAATACCGTGCTCAGCAACATCCGCGTGCTGGCGGTCGACCAGACCTTCAAAGAGGACAAGGACACCAAGACGGTTCTCGGCAAGACTGCGACTCTGGAGCTGACGCCCGATCAGGCGGAGATCGTTGCGCGCGCGAGCGGCATGGGCAGCCTGCAATTGTCGCTGCGCTCGCTCGACGAATCCCTGGCCCAGAATACGCCCGCGCCGATCTCCGGCAGTGGCGCCAAGAACGGCAACCTCCAGGACAATGGGCCGGTGACGGTTTATCGCTATGGCATCGGCAAGCCCGACGCCGCGACGGATGGCGGAAGGGCGAACTGATGACCATGCGCAAGATGCTGCTTTGCCTTTTGCTGCTGGGCGCGGCTGTAGGTCCCGCCGCCAGCGCTCCCGCCTCGCAGGTCAAAGCCGCTATGGCCGCGGGCGATGCGAAGCCGGACGGCGATGCCCGCATTCTTCCGATCGCCACGCGCGGCCAGCCGACCCATCAGCGGGTGACCCTGTCGCTCAGCAAGGCCACTATCCTTCAGCTCGACACCGATGCGCGCGACGCTCTGGTTTCCAATCCCGACATTGTGGATGCGGTGGTGAAGAGCCCGCGGCGTATCTTCCTGCTCGCCAACAAGATCGGCCAGACCAACGCCTTTTTCTTCGACGCCGGCGGCCGGCAAATTCTGTCGCTGGACATCACGGTCGAGAAAGACACGTCCGATCTGGCGATCATGATGAAGCAAAACCTGCCCAATTCCGACATCCAGGTCTCGTCGTTGAACGATAATGTCGTGCTGTCCGGCAATGTCGCCACCGCGCTCGAAGCCTTGCGCGCCGTTGACATTGCCAGCCGCTTCGCCGGCGATCCCAAGAAAATCGTCAACATGCTGAAGGTGACGGGCGGCCAGCAGGTGATGCTGAGGGTGCGCGTCTCGGAAATGGAGCGCCAGATCGCCAAGCAGTTCGGCGTCAATATCGCGTCGGCCACCATGCATGCGACCGGAAGCGTGCCGATCGCCTTGTCCACCGATAACCAGTTCGGTCTGCTGGGCCGGGCCTTGGACGATCTGTCGGGTGGCCAGGTCGGCCAGGTTTGCTCTACCGGCGCCAATCCGCTCTCCGGGGGCACTTGCACTATCGGTCCCAACAATGTCGAAGGCACCTTCAAGGCGCTGGAGCAGGTCGGCCTGCTCCACACCTTGGCCGAGCCCAACCTCACGGCGGTATCGGGCGAAACCGCGAAATTCCTTGCCGGCGGCGAATTTCCCGTGCCGGCCGGCCGCGACCAGCAGGGCAATGTGTCGATCCAGTTCAAGCAGTTCGGCGTCGGTCTCAGCTTTACCCCTGTGGTGATGAGCGACGGCCGGATTTCCTTGCAGATTTCCACCGAAGTGAGCGAACTCACCAATACCGGTGCTTTCACCCTGCAGGGCGGCACCGTCACCGATGGCAGCGGCCAGGCCGTGACCACGCCCGGCCTCACCATTCCTGCCTTGGCGGTGCGTCGTGCCGAGACCACGGTGGAACTGCCTTCCGGCGGCTCCTTCGCCATTGCCGGCCTGATGCAGCACACCACCAAGCAGATGATCGACGCCTTTCCCGGTGTGAAGGATTTGCCGGTGCTGGGCGCCTTGTTCCGCAGCCGAGATTTCCAGAATGACGAAACCGAGCTGGTGGTGACCGTCACCGCGTATCTGGTCGCGCCCACCGCCGCATCCAAGCTCGCCACGCCGAGCGACGGCTTCGTGCCCGCCAGCGATGCCGAAACCCTGTTGCTGGGCCGTCTCAACGCCGTCCACGGTCCCAATGACACGGGCGACAAACGACAGACGCCGCAAGCCCAGGCCGATGCCGGCTTTGTTGTGCGCTAGGAGGCAGCCATGACCAAAAGTGATTACCTGTTGCGCGCCGCCGCCATCACCGCTCTCCTGTTCGCCGGAAGTTGTGCCGCGCCGATCAATGGCGCCGACAGTCCGATGGCAGACCCGGACGTCAATCATCCCATCACGGTCGAGCCCGGCATGGCTTCGCAGCGCTTTTCCTGGGGGGCCGGCGAAGAAAGCCTGAACCCCGCCGACGCGGCCCGGCTGGACGACATGCTCGCCGATTATCGTCTGCATGGCTCGGGTTCCATCTCCATCAATGCGCCCCAGGGTCAGGCCGGGCGCGCCGCCATTGGCTGGTTCGCCGAACGCATCGCCGCTTCCGGCGTATCGCGCGACAAGATTTTGGTCGCCACCCGCGACGCGCCCGGCGATTTCAAGCTCGCGCTCAGCTATATCGTCTATCGCGCCAGCACCGCTCCCTGTGGCGATTGGTCGGATCAACTCGCCGACACCTCCGGTAATCTGACCCCGAAGAATTTCGGCTGCGCCGTGCAGCACAATGTCGCCGCGATGGTGGCCGATCCGCGTGATCTTCAGGGCCCGCGGCCGATGGACGGCAGCGACGCCAATCGTACGGCCACCATTCTGAGCAATTACGAACAAGGCAAACCGACTGGGGCCCAAAAGGCGCCAGAGCAGTCCGGCGCGGTGTCGGACGTGGACAAGTAATAGGCGAACGATGGCAAAATCACCCTCTCCTCCCGTGGAAGCCTTCGGCGCGGCGCCGCATGAGCGCCCGGTTCCACGCATTTCGATTCATGCTTTCTGCGAGTTTCCCGACACCGGCGCGGCCTTGCAGGGCATCGGCAGCGACCGCCGCCTGTCCAAGGCGCACTTGTCGGTGCAACTTGGCGGCATCGGCGCCGCGGTCGAGCACTATACCGGCCAGGTGACGCCCAATCTGCTGATCGTGGAGACGCGGCTGAAGGGCCAGGAAGCGCTCGGCGAACTCGACCGTCTCGCCGAAGTTTGCGATCCCGCCACCAAAGTCGTGGTGGTCGGCCGGGTCAATGATGTGGAGTTGTACCGCGAACTGATGCGCCGCGGCGCGAGCGAATATCTGGTGGCGCCGCTGACGCCGCTGCAACTAATCGAAACCATCTCCGGACTCTATCTCGATCCGGGTGCCAGCCCGATCGGCCGGGTCGTTGCCTTTATCGGAGCGCGGGGCGGTGTCGGCTCTTCCACTCTGTCGCATAATGTCGGCTGGTGTGTCGCCGAAGAACTGCACATCAATACGACGGTGATCGATTGCGATCTACCGTTCGGCACGATGGGCCTGGACTTCAACGAGGAAGCCACCCAGGGCGTCGCCGACGCGCTCAGCGCCCCCGAGCGGCTGGATGACGTGCTGCTCGACCGGTTGCTGATCAAGCGCGGCGAACATCTTTCCCTCTTCACCGCCCCCGCCACTTTGGAGCGCGACCTGGAAACGATTCCCGAAGCATTCGAGGCGGTGATCGATGCGGTGCGCCAGTCCACTCCTTGCGTGATTCTGGATTTGCCGCATGCCTGGACGCCGTGGATCAAGGCCTGCCTCTCCGCAGCCGACGACATTGTGGTGGTGGCGACGCCCGACCTCACCAGCTTGCGCAACGCCAAGAACATCATCGAAGTGATCAAGAGCACGCGGCCCAACGATGTTCCGCCCCGCCTGGTCATCAACCAGGTCGGCATGCCCAAGCGGCCCGAAATTCCCGCCAAGGATTTCGCCGAAACCATGGGAGTCGATCCGGCGGCCGTGCTGCCTTTCGATCCGGCGCAGTTCGGCCAGGCTGCCAACAATGGCCAGATGCTGACCGAGGTCGCAGCCAAGGCGCCCGTCACGGAGGCAGTGCGCCGGCTCGCCCGGACCCTCACCGGCCGCGTTGCCGCCGAGCCGGCGAAGAATTCCGCCGCGCTGCTCTCCTTCTTCAGCAAAGCCCGGAAACAGGCCTGAGGGTCCTCTGATGTTCGGCAAGCGCAGCGCGAACGAACCGGCGGTAAAGCCGCCGCCTGTTTCCGGGGCCAAGGCCGTGGATTCGCCGCCGCGCGTCGCGTCCGGCCCCGCCGCGCCACCCAAGAACGAAGTCGCCGTCCAGCAGGCCAAGGCCGCAGCCGCCTGGGCCGCCGATACCCGCTCGGAAGACTATTACCAGATCAAGTCGACCATCTTTAATGCCTTGATCGACACGATCGATCTCGCCCAGCTCGCCCAACTCGATCCGGAATCGGCGCGCGAAGAAATCCGCGATATCGTCAACGAAATCATCTCCATCAAGGCGGTGGTGATGTCCATCGCCGAGCAGGAACATCTGCTGCAGGACATCTGCAACGACGTGCTCGGCTATGGCCCGCTGGAGCCGCTGCTCGCCCGCGACGATATCTCCGACATCATGGTCAACGGCGCCAACCGCGTCTTCATCGAAGTCGGCGGCAAGGTGCAGCTCACCAATATCCGCTTCCGCGACAATGCGCAGTTGATGAATATCTGCCAGCGCATCGTCAGCCAGGTCGGCCGCCGCGTCGACGAATCCTCCCCGATTTGCGATGCGCGCCTGCTCGACGGTTCCCGCGTCAATGTGATCGGTCCGCCTCTCAGCCTGGACGGCCCCACACTCACCATCCGCAAATTCAAAAAGGACAAGCTCAAGCTCGAAGATCTGGTCAAGTTCGGCTCCATCAGTCCGGATGCCGCCCGGGTGCTGCAGGTGATCGGCCGCTGCCGCTGCAATGTGCTGATCTCCGGCGGCACCGGCTCGGGCAAGACCACCCTGCTCAACTGCATGACCGCCTATATCAATGTCGAGGAACGGGTCATCACCTGCGAAGACGCCGCCGAGTTGCAGTTGCAGCAGCCCCATGTCGTGCGCCTGGAAACCCGCCCCCCCAACCTGGAAGGTCAGGGCCAGATCAATATGCGCGATCTGGTCAAGAACTGCCTGCGCATGCGACCCGAGCGCATCATCGTGGGCGAGGTGCGCGGACCGGAAGCCTTCGACCTGCTACAGGCGATGAACACCGGCCATGACGGCTCAATGGGCACCTTGCACGCCAACTCCCCGCGCGAAGCGATGAGCCGCCTGGAATCGATGATTACCATGGGGGGCTATCAGCTTCCCATGAAAACCATCCGCGAAATGATCGTCGGCTCCATCGACGTCATTATCCAGGCCGAGCGCATGCGCGACGGCTCGCGCCGCATCACCAAGGTCACCGAAGTGATCGGCACCGAAGGCGATGTTGTCATCAGCCAGGACCTGGTTTCCTATGAGGTGACGGGCGAAGACGAAACCGGCCGTCTCAAGGGCAAGCATGTCGGCACCGGCATTGTGCGGCCGCATTTCTGGGAGCGGGCCCGCTATTACAATCTGGACCGCGAACTGGCCGATGCGCTCGACAAGGTCAACGCATGATCGTCGCGGTCGCCATCCTGTTCGCGCTTGCCTTGGGCGGCATCGGATTTGCCTTCACGGGCGGCAGCGCCGCCTCGCAGAAGCGCATCCAGGCGGCGGTAGCCAAGCCGATGGCGGCGCGCGGCCGCGAGAAAGAAAGCGCGGCAGCGCGGCGCAAGAACGTTGCCACCATGCTGAAGGATATCGAAAAGAACCAGGTGGCGAAAAAGGAAAAGCCGACCATGCGCCGCCGGCTGGAACAGGCCGGTTTCGCCAAGGCCAATCCTCGCACATTCTGGATCATCTGCGGCGCCGTTGCGGGGGCCGCGGCGCTGGGCTGCGTTGTCACCGGCCAGAAACCGCTGGTGATTGCGCTGGCGGCCTTCGTGATGGGTCTGGGTCTGCCGCGCTGGGTTCTTTCTTTCCTGATCGCCCGCCGCCGCAAGAAATTCACCGCCGAATTCGCCAACGCGGTCGATGTGATCGTGCGCAGCGTAAAATCCGGCCTCCCCACCAATGAAGCGCTCAGGATCGTGGCGCGGGAATCGCCCGATCCGGTGGGGAGTGAATTCCACAGACTGATCGAAAGCATGAAGGTGGGCGTCACCTTGGAACAGGCGCTCAAACGCATGTACGATTCCATGCCCACCGCCGAAGTCGGCTTCTTTTCCATCGTGATGACCATCCAGGCCAAGTCGGGCGGCAATCTGTCGGAGGCCTTGTCCAACCTTTCGGGCGTGCTGCGCGACCGCAAGCGCTTGCAGGGCAAGATCAGGGCGATGTCGTCGGAAGCCAAGGCCTCGGCGATGATCATCGGCTCCCTGCCCCCCGGGGTCATGGGCATCGTCTATCTCACCACGCCGGCCTATATCGCGCTCCTGTTCACCCAACGCACCGGCAATCTGATGCTCGCCGGTTGCGTCGTCTGGATGGGCCTTGGCATCGCGGTGATGAACAAGATGATCAACTTCAAGCATTAAGGACGGGATGATGAACGCCGGCATCCTCAATATCCTGTTCGACAAGACCTTCCTGGCGACTTTGGTGGTGGGAATCCTCGCCTTCGCCACGGTGGTGACACTCGGCCTGCCGCTGCTCGAGCGTAATGGCCTGGATGACCGGCTCAAATCGGTGGCGCGCCGGCGCGAGGAATTGCGCGCCAAGCACCATGCCGCACTCAACAGCAAGCGCGGCCCCCTGAGGGTTGAGCCGGTTTCCTACATGAAGGCGACCCTCGAGAAGTTCCGTCTTGGCAATCTCCTGGAGAGCGAGAACAGCCGCGACAAGTTGATGTCGGCCGGCTATCGCGGCCAGGCGCCCTTGATCGCCTTCATGTTTTTCCGTTTCGTGATGCCGTTTGTGGTGTTCGTCGGCACGCTCTTCTATCTTTTTGTGGTGATCCACACGCAGTGGACCGGCCTGCAGAAGCTGATGGCGGCATTCGGCGGCGCGTTCATCGGCTTCTATCTGCCGGACTTGTTCGTCAACAACCGGGTTTCCCGCCGCCAGCAGTCGATCATGCGCGCCTTTCCCGATGCGCTGGACCTGATGCTGATCTGCGTGGAATCGGGCATGTCGATCGAATCCTCGTTCAGCCGGGTGGCGGACGAGATCGGCACCCAGTCGGGCGACCTCGCCGAGGAGCTGGCGCTCACCACCGCCGAGCTGAGCTATCTGCCCGACCGCCGCCAGGCCTTCGACAATCTCGCCCGCCGCTGCGGTCATTCCGGCGTCAAGGCAATAGCGACCGCGCTCAACCAGGCGGAAAAATATGGCACGCCGCTGGGTCAGGCGCTGCGCGTCACGGCCAACGAGAATCGCGAAATGCGGATGCAGGAAGCGGAACGCCGGGCCGCCTCGTTGCCCGCCAAGCTGACCGTGCCGATGATCGTGTTCTTCCTGCCTTGTTTGTTCGTCGTGATCCTGGGTCCCGCGATCATGCAGATCAGCCGTATGTCTCATTAACGGGCGCGGTATTTTCGAGCGCCGGCGATGTCCCACGCCCCCCTCGCTGTGCGACGTTGACGCTTCACTCGAAGTGGGACCGTCTTTCTAACTTGCCGCGCTCGTAAGAAAGGCCAGGTCTTCACGTGCCTACGCACGCTCCGCGCGACGCTTCTGGCCAGCACTCGAAATTCTCGCGCCGGATGGCGCTGTGAAGCGCCTCGGCAATCGGCTCTCAGTGCCATGGCGCGCGAATGCGGACCAATCAAGGTAATCAAGCCACTGTCGAATCGGGGGTTGTCGATGTGCAAGCATCAGAGCGCGTGCAGGGCCAGACAGGCTACTCCGATCCACAAAGCGGTGCAGCCGGCGATCAATATGATCGCCACCTTTGCACGATATTTATAGTCCACCTCGGTGCCGGGCCGGTGAGAATCGGAAGGCAGCATCATGTCGGTGCTCCCAAAAAGAGACAGCTAGACAGATCGTTGCAAATCCCTTGCCAGGCGAAAGAGAAAGGCGCGGCAAATCGATAATCCGGAGTATCGCGATTCAAAGAATCGCAATAGTACCCCGGGCCTCGCGCCTTTGCAGTTGGGGGGAAATCCCGCGTCAGGGCGTGCTGGCGTCGGCGGCCAGGCGCAAGGCGGGCACGCCGTCACCGCTGGCGGCGGCGACAGGCTTCAGGGATGCCGGCGCCTTGTCGGCTACGGGCTTTGCCGGCGACACCGCCGCGGCCTTGACCGGAACGGCGCTGTGAGCCGGCTTGGCGGCTGCGGTCTTGACCGTTCCTGCCACGCTAGCGTCTTTCACTCGCGAAGCCTTGATATCGGCCGGCGTGGCTGCCAACCGCGCATGGGCGACCGGCGGCTTCAGCCGGACCGGCCCGGCCAGCGGATCCACGGGCACCGGCTGCATCACCACGCCGCTCCAGGGCTGGGTGCCGCCCGGCAATGTGTCGGCCAGTCTCCGCGGCGTACTGGAAACGGCGGCAGGACCAACCTTCGGGGCTGGCGGCAGAGCGGCAAGGACAGGTTTGGTGGCCGACGCGGCGCTGGCGACGGGCTTGGATGGCGCGGGCGTGGCACTGGCAACCGGTTGTGGCGTGGGCTCCGCCGCCGCAAGCGCGGGTTTGGACGCAGCGGCCTCGATCATGGCAATATCGCGGGCGATCTTGGGATCGGCGGCGCCCCCGGCGGCACGGGCCCGTTGTGCAAGAGCGTGCGCGCTGTCGAGATCGTTCGCCAGCATGCGCGACAGGGCATAGTTGCTCAAGACACTCGGGTCGTTCGGATTGAGCGCGAGGGCTTGCTCATAGGCGATCTTGGCCGCAGCCTGGTTGCCGAGCTGGTCATAGCTGACGCCCAGCGCCGAATAGGTCGTCCAGTCGTCCGATTTGAGCTGTGTCGCGCGGGTGAGGAACGCTACGGCGTCGTCCAGCTTTCTCCGCTGCAACAATGTCTTGCCATACTCTCCCACCACCTGCGGATCGTCGGAGGCGACCAGCATCAATTGCGACAGGATACGGCTCGCCTCATCATACTTGCCCGCCAGCCGCAGCGCATGCGCCTCGCGAACGCCGCCGGCGACGTCGCTGGGCGGGTTCTGCTGCATTTGCTTTTCCAGCGCGGTACGGTCGGTATGGGCGCCGCTGAGCGAATCGGCACCGCCGAATGTCCCGCAGCCACAAAGCGCCGTGCTGCACAACAGAAGGGCGGCCAGCGAGAGAACAGGACGCGGCATGGAAAGGGCCTCGACAGCTTCGCCTCGCAGCATGCCAGGAGCCGGGTCAACAAACCCTTAAGTATATTGGGATATCTCGATAGAACAGCGCTTCTCCTGGTGTCCCGATTCCGAATTTCGCGCCATCTTTGAATAGGCTCCTGGCGAATTTCGGAATCGATGGACACTAGCCGCCGCGTCCTAATCCTGACGCAATAATGGGATTTGCTTACCCGATCATGTCGCAGCGTTTCGCAGCACTTGCCGCCTTGGCCGCCCTTCTGGTCCTGGGCGTGATGCTGTCGAACGGCGATCTCGGACGGGCGGAGACGACACCCGGTCGCGTTTCCTTCCAGATCGCCACCGGATCCACGGCGGGAACCAATTTCTCTGTCGGCCAGGCGATCGCCGGGTTGATCAGCCATCCTCCGGGCGTGACACGCTGCGAGACCGCCACCGTGTGCGGCCCCGCCGGAGTCATCCTGTCGGCGCGCACCAGCGAGGGTTCGCTCAGCAATCTGCGCATGGTCAATGACGGGCAGGTGGATTCGGCAATCGCCCAGGGCGACACCATCGCGGAAGGCGTGGCGGGGCGAGGAGCTTTTCGCCGCGCGCCGCAAAGCCATGTGCGGGTCATCGCGGGCCTGTTCAGCGAACAAGTGCATCTGGTGGCGACCAAGCCGACCATCCGCAAAGTGAGCGATCTGCGAGGCCAGCGGGTGCTGCTTGGAGTCGCGGGCTCGGGCACCGACACCGTCGCGCGCCAAGTGCTGGCGGCCTTCGGCGTGCCGGAACGCAGCCTGAAACGGGTCAAGGCCGAAAGTGGCGCCGAGATCGGCTTGCTGGAAGACGGCAAGATCGACGCGTTCTTTGTCGTGGCCGGGGCGCCGCTGGACTCGGTCAAGAATATGATCGCCCATGGCGCCCATCTGGTGCCGATCGACGGCCCCGGCCGCGACCGGCTGGTCAAGAAGGAGCCGCAATTGTCGCCTTCGGTGATCGGGGTCTATTCCGGCGGGCCGGTGGAAAGCGTCTCGACGCGCGCCTGGTGGATCACCCGCGACAGCGCATCCGACGCGTTGGTCTATGGCATCACCAGGGCGCTATTCAATCCTGCCAATCGCGCCGGCCTGGCGGCCAGCCACCTTTCCGCGCACGAAATTTCCCTCGACAACGCGGCCAAAGATCCGCCCGCGCCACTGCATCCCGGAGCGGCGCGCTTCTATCGCGAGATGGGCAAGCTGCCGCGCTCCTGAGTTGGCAGGTCCTTCAGCAGGCCCAGCCCCGACAGCACTTCCGCCTCGGCCGCCTTGCGCCAATCGGCCATCGCTTCCAATCCCATCACCAGCTTCATATAGGCGGCAATCTGAGGCGGCACGGCAACGCCATAGGTTTCGAAGCGCGATACGACGGGCGCATACATGCAGTCGGCGATGGAGAAGTGCCCAAACAGAAAGCCGCCGTCCGAGCCATACTGCGCCAGCGCCTGCGTCCAGGCTTCAAGGATGCGCGCGATCTGCTGGCGGGTCGCTTCGCGCAGCTCTGGCAATTCCAGGCGGCGGGCGAACTCCATCGACAATTGCTCGCGCAGGTCCGGAAAGCCGGAATGCATTTCGGCGGCATAGGAGCGCGCCAAGGCCCGGGCCTGCGCATCCGTGGGCAACAGGCCCGCTTCGGGATGGCGCTCGGCCAGGGTCTCGATGATGGCAAGACTGTCCCAAACCGTGGTCGTTCGGCCGCCTTCCTCGATCTTCAGCGCCGGGACCTTGCCGGCGGGCGAATGAACCAGGATTTGCTCCCGGCTGGTGGGGTGTTGCGTGACCCGCAAGGGGATCAGCACGGTCTCGAAAGGTTGGCCGGTGGCGCGCAAGGCCAAATAGGGACGCAAGGACCAGCTCGACCAGGTGCGGGTACCGATGACAAGCGTATAGGCCATGATGGTTCCTTGCCTCTTAGGAGCTGGATTCCTAATCTCGGCGCCTCTGGGAGGGAAGACAGTTCCATGCATGCGAGCTTTGCGAAGGCCGGCCGGAATGCCGTGCCCCTTCATGCCGTCACCGCCAGGGACGCGATTGCCTGGGTGAAAGCCCAACGAAGCGCCGCGCTGGCCAATTTTTCGGGCGCGGAAGGCGAACTGCGGGCGCTGCCCGATGCCAGGGGCAGAGTCGCGGGCTGGGTGCTCGGCTTGGGCGAGGGCAGGGATGCGTTCGCCCTTGCTGCCTTCGCCGAGAAACTGCCGGACGGAATTTACCGTCTGGCCGAGGTGCCGGAATTCTGTGCCGGCGCGCAGGCGGCCCTGGCGTGGCTGATGGGTGGCTATGCTTTCCTGCGTTACAAAAAGTCCTCCCGCAAAAGTCCCAGGCTGGTGCTGTCAGGCGACGTGGATGGCGAAGAGATCACTCGCATCGCGGAGGCGCTGTTCCTGGCCCGCGACCTGATCAACACCCCTGCCAACGACATGGGGCCGGCCGAATTGGAATCAGCCGCGCGCGTCCTTGCGGGTAAGCATGGCGCCCAGCTGGCGGTGGTCAAGGGCGCAGCGCTGGCGAAAAATTATCCGCTGATTCAGGCGGTGGGCCAGGGCTCGGCGCGCGCCCCGCGGCTGATCGAACTCACATGGGGCAAGCCTTCCGCGCCGAAAGTGACCCTGGTCGGCAAGGGCGTGTGCTTCGATACCGGCGGTTATGATTTGAAGTCCTCCGCCGGCATGCTGACCATGAAAAAAGACATGGGCGGCGCCGCGACGGTGCTGGCCATCGCGGCCATGGCGATGGGCGCGAAATTGAATCTGCGCCTGCGGGTGCTGATCCCGGCGGTGGAGAATTCTGTCTCGGGCCATGCCATGCGCCCCGGCGATGTCTATTCCAGCCGCAAGGGCCTTTCGGTGGAGATTGGCAATACCGATGCGGAGGGCCGGCTGATTCTTGCCGACGCGCTCGCCGATGCCGACGAGGAAGAGCCGGCGCTGCTGATCGACATCGCCACCCTGACCGGCGCGGCGCGGGCGGCGACCGGCATGGAATTGCCGCCCTTCTTCACCGATGATGCGACGCTCGCCGCCGACCTCGAAGAGGCGGCAAGCGGGACCGGCGATCCCTTGTGGCGGCTGCCCTTGTGGCGCGGCTATGAATTCTCGCTGGCCAGCCGCATCGCCGATCTCAACAACAATCCGGCCTATGGCTATGCGGGCGCGATCACGGCGGCGCTGTTCCTCAACCGTTTCGTCGAGAAGACCAGGAGCTGGGTGCATCTGGACATTCCGGCCTGGACCGACCGGCCCAAGCCGGGACGGCCGCTAGGCGGCGAGGCCAATGGCGCGCGCGCGATCTATGCCCTGCTGAAAGCGCGCTATGGCCGGTAATTTCGATCCGCGCATCACGCCCGCGCGGCCCGATCTGGCCGCGGCATTTTTGAAGGGCAAGGTCGATGCCGCGCGATTCGTCGAAGGCGAAGAGGCGTCGATTTGCATCGGCCGCGCATCGCTGCGCGCGTCGCCCGGCGATGATGCAGCACAGGATAGCGAGCTGTTGTACGGCGAACGAGTTATCGTTTATGAGCGCAGCAACGGCTGGGCCTGGGCGCAGGCCGCCAATGACTTCTATGTCGGCTATGTGCGTGAAGACGCCCTCATAGCCCCGTTTATGCCGGAGTTGCGGGTTCATGCACTGATGACGCCGGTCTATCGGGCGTCCGATCTCAAAAGCCCGGTTCGGGATTTCCTGCCGCTCAATGCCGAAGTCGGAGTCCTGGCGCGGGACGGAGATTATCTCGCCATTGCGCCTGGGACCTATGTTCACCGGAGGCACCTCGCGCTGCCAAGCGAGCGGGAAAGTGATTTTGTCTCGGTCGCCGAGCGCTTCATCGGTGCGCCCTATGTCTGGGGAGGCAAGACGTTCGCGGGCCTGGACTGTTCCGGTCTTGTCCAGACCGCGTTGCAAGCCTGCGGCATCAAGGCGCCGCGCGACACCGACATGATGGAAGCATCGCTGGGCGTGAGGGTTGCGCCAAACGATTTGCGCCGCGGCGACCTGGTGTTCTGGAAAGGCCATATGGGGGTGATGCGCAATGCGGAGACATTGCTGCACGCCAATGCGTTTCACATGGAAGTTTTTAGCGAGCCTGTAACCGAAGCCATCGCGCGCATCGCGCAGGCGGGCTTTCCCGTGACTTCGGTGAAAAGACTCATCCCGCCCTGCCCTTGAGGGAGGGTCGGCATATTCAATACCCCTTCGCCACATCGACCTGATGGACGAAGGGCTCGCCGCGCTCGGCCCGCGCGACACAATCGGCGACGAAGGCGGCGGCGTTGCGCGGATCGGTGATGCCTGCGATATGCGGCGTCACCGTGATCTTCGGGTGTTTCCAGAGCGGACTGTCGGGTGGCAGCGGCTCGGTCCGGAACACGTCCAGCACCGCACCGCCCAACTGCCCGCAATCCAGTGCAGCAACCAGGTCGGCTTCGCTCAGATGCCCGCCGCGCGCGACATTGATCACCCAGGCGCCGCGCGGCAATTGCGCGAACAGGCCTGCATCCAGGATGCCCTCGGTCTGAGGCGTCAGGGGCAGCATGCAAACCAATATGTCGCAATGGGCGAGGAATGCGCCAAGCTCGTCCTTGCCGGCATAATTTTTGACTCCGGCGATTTGCTTGCGGCTGCGGCTCCAGCCCGAGACTTGAAAATCGAACATCAACAGCCGCGCGGCGGTCACTTCGCCGATGTCTCCCATTCCCAGAATGCCGATCTGCAATTCGCGCGAGGGCTTGGCCAGCATGTGCTGGTGCCACACCGATTGCGCCTGCAAAGCATCGAAGGCGCGCTGATGGCGATGGATCATCAGCACATGCATCAGCACATATTGCGCCATCTCGCGCTGGAGGGTCGGATCGACGAAACGCACCAGCGGCAGATGGCGGGGAAATTCCGCATCGCGCAAGAACCCGTCCACGCCGGCGCCCAGCGAGAAGACCGCTTTCAGCCGCGTCAGGGTTTTGAACAGGCCGTGCGGCGAACGGAAGCCGACATAATAATCGATCTCGGCGGGGACATATTGTTCCTTGCCATACAGGACGCTGTTGTAATCCCCATCGCCGAACAGCGATTTGTTAAGCGTCTCCCAGCCCGGCGGCAGGCCGAACAGGACATTCGGCTTGGGGCTCGCCAAGACTTAGTTGCCGGTGCTGCTGTTTTTGGCTGGCGTGGCGGGGGCCTTCTGGGTCTTGTCTGTATTGGCCTTGCCGTTACCGATATTGGCGGGCGACTGGACATTGCTGCCCGTGGCCGGAGCCGGGGCCGGTGTCGGGCCGCCCGGATTCTTGCCCGTCTCGGACGGCGATGGCCCGGAGGCTGCCGCGGCGGGCTTAGGCGGCGCGGGCGGCGGGATTGGCGCCGGGCTGGCCGAATTGGTGCGCAGGAAGGCGATCAGGTCGATACGGTCCTTGGCGCTCGGAAGGCCGGCGAATGTCATCTTGGTTCCGGGGATATAGGCCCCCGGCAATTTGATGAATTTGAACAATTCATCGAAGGTCCAGGTGCCACCCTTGCCCTTCATCGCGCTGGAATAATCGAAGCCCGGTATCGAGGCGCGCGGACGGTCGACCACCCCATAAAGGGGCGGGCCGATCTTGATGGTTTTGGCGCTGGAGGTGTCGTGGCACTGCTCGCACTTTGCGGAGATGGTCTTGCCTTGACTGACATCGGCGGCGGGCAGCACCGTGCCCCAATCGGGCATAGCTTCTTCCGCCGGCGCTGCGGCGCCGCCGGCTGTCGGGGTTTCGACCACGCCTTGAACGATGTAGCCGGGCTTGGCGGGCGTCTCCGGCTCATAGATGGTCTCTGCCGCCACCTTGACGACAAGGATGAAAAGCACGCTTCCCAGGACGGCGCCAATGATCTTGTTCCACTCAAAGGAATCCATTCGGCCATGCTCCCAAGCCGGCGGGGGAGGCCGGCGAATAAGCGGGGACATTACCCGCCAACTTTGCCGCGTCATTGCGGCGAAGCGTCGCATAAAATCCAGCCTTTGACTGGCTTTAGCGGGATTGGCGGCTTAAACGGGAGCGACGGCCAGGAAAAGTGGAAGCCTGTACAGCAGGCGAACCGTTTTTCCGTCTGGCCGCGCCACAAAAGAAGTTCCCCATGAATCCGATCCTGCTGATTCCGGCCCGGATGGCCTCGGTCCGCCTGCCGGGAAAGCCGCTGGCCGACATCGCCGGTCAGGCGATGATCGTGAGGGTCTGGGCGCGCGCCATGGCGTCGGGCCTGGGTCCTGTGGTGATCGCGGCGGCCGAAGCGGAGATTGTGGCGGCGGTCGAGGCGGCCGGCGGCCGGGCGGTCCTGACCGATCCGGAACTGTCCTCCGGCTCAGACCGAATCTTCGCGGCCCTTACCCTGCTGGACCCGGATGGCATCCATGACGTGGCGATCAATCTGCAAGGCGACCTGCCGGCGCTGGACGTGGGCCAGATTCGCGCGGTGATGACGGCGCTGATCGATTCGGGCGCCGATATCGCCACCCTCGCCGCGCCCATCGACAATGAACCGGACAAGACCAATCCGGCGGTGGTGAAGGCGGTGGTGGCCTGGGATAGCGAAGAGCGCCTGGGCCGTGCGCTGTATTTTACCCGCAGCCCGGCTCCCGCCGGCGCAGGCCCGCTCTATCATCATGTCGGGATCTATGCCTTTCGCCGTGCCGCGCTGACGCGCTTCGTCGCCCTGCCGCCCTCGCCGCTGGAACGGCGCGAGAAGCTGGAGCAGTTGCGGGCCCTGGAAGCGGGCATGTCGATTGCCGTCGCGCGCGTGGACAGCGCGCCCTTGTCCGTCGATACTCAAGACGATCTCGAACGCGCCAACCGGCTCTTGAAGAACTGCCATGATTAAGACCATCGCCAATGCGCGGCGCGTTGCCTTTCAGGGCGAGCCGGGTGCCTATGCCAATCTGGCGGCGCGCGAGGCGGTTCCCCATGCCCAGGCGATTCCCAAACCCACTTTCGAGGAAGCGATCGAATCGGCAAAGAGCGGCGACAGCGACCTTGTCATCATCCCGGTGGAGAATTCCCTGATCGGCCGCATCGCCGATATCCATCATCTGCTGCCGCATTCGGGCCTGCATATCGTGGGCGAGCATTTCCTGCCCATCCGCCATCAATTGCTCGGCCTCGAAAAGGCCAAGCTGGAGGACATCAGGAGCGTCTACAGCCAAGCGCCCGCGTTGGCGCAATGCCGCGGCCTGATCCGCGCCCGCAAGCTGGTGGCGCATCCCTGGTACGACACGGCGGGATCGGCCAAGCATGTCGCCGAGCTGGGCGACGTGGGCGCCGCGGCCATCGCCTCCACTCTGGCCGGCGAATTCTATGGCCTGAAGATTCTCCAGGCCGATGTCGAGGACGAGCATCACAACATGACGCGCTTCCTTGTGATGGCGCGCGAGGGCGAGCGCGCCAGCCTGGGCGGCAAGGTGGTGACCAGTTTCGTGTTCCAGGTGCGCAATGTGCCCGCCGCGCTCTACAAGGCGCTGGGCGGCTTTGCCACCAATGGCGTCAACATGACCAAGCTGGAATCCTATCAGCTCGGCGGCTCCTTCAACGCGACCCAATTCTATGCCGATATTCAGGGCCATCCTGACGAGCCGGCGGTGGCGCGTGCGCTGGAGGAGCTGGGATTCTTCACCGCGACCCTCACCATCATGGGGGTTTATCCCGCGCATCCCTTCCGGGAAGACATGCCGTAATTCAAAATGCGCGGGCCTTTCGCGTCCTGAGTGCGTCGCGCGCCGCCTTCGCGTCGAACAAAATCCCTCGCGCCGACTTCAACTTATCCAAGCGCCAGCTTCACGCCTGAGATAAACAGCACCGCCGCCAGGATGGTGCGCAAGACGCTTGCAGGCAGATGCTTCGCACCCAGCCACGATCCCAGCATGCCGCCCAGGGCCGCCGCCCCCGCCCACCAGGGCAGTGGTGCCGGCAAGGCGTGGCTGCTCGCCAAAACGCCGGTCAGGGCCGATGCGGCGGTATAGAGATTGTTGACCTGCGCCGCCGCCGCAGCTCGCTTGGTGGTTGCCCATCCCAAGGACAGCATCAGCGGTGCCAGCAAGACGCCCCCGCCGATGCCGGTCAGTCCCGCTGCCAGTCCGATCGCGCCGCCCGCCAGGATCGCGGGCAACAGCGGCGGCTGCGGCAATGCGCGTTCATCGTGCATCTGTCCGGCGCGGGCGGTGCGGATCATCTGCGCCGCCGCCGCCAGCAGCAGGACCGCGACCGTCAGGCGGTAGGCGTGCCCCGGCAGGTCAAGGGTGCCGCCCGCAAGCGAACAAGGCACGCCGAGCAGCGCAAAAGGATACCAGTCGCGGCTCTTGAGAAGACCCAGCGAATGAAAACGCACAACTCCGATGACGGCGACCAATAGCGTAAGGGCCAGGGCGGCGGGTTTGATCGCGGCGGGTCCCAGGCCGAACAATCCCATCACCGCGACATAGCCGGCGCCGCCCGCCTGCCCGACACAGGCGAACAGCATTGCGATCAAGCCGATCGCCAACCCGAGCAGATCGTCCGATGTGCTCAAGCTTCGGCCCAATCCCGGATCAAATGATGGGCGATGGCGATGGCGGCGGGGAGCGTTACGTCGTCTTTCATCGTGCCGGCCAGCCTTGCCTGCACCTCGGCGCGTGTCAGCCAGCGCGCTTCGGCGATCTCGTTGCCGTCGATGGCGAAGTCGCGGCCCAGCGCATCGGCATAGCAGCCCAGCATCAGGGATGAGGGGAATGGCCAGGGCTGGCTGGCGTGATAGCGCACCGCGCCAACCTTCACGCTGGCTTCTTCGCGCAGTTCGCGCCGCACCGCGTCCTCCATGGTTTCACCCGGCTCGACGAAACCGGCGAACGCCGAAAACAGGGAATTCGCAAAGCGTTTGTTGCGCCCGACCAGACAGCAATCGTCGAACAGCGGCAGCATGATCACCACAGGATCGGTGCGGGGAAAGTGCTCGGCACCGCATTGCGGACACAGGCGGCGATAGCCGCCGTCCATCATTTGGGTCATCGCGCCGCAATTGGGACAGAAGCGATTCCGGCGATGCCAATCCAGCAGCGCCTTGGCTTGGCCGGCGATGGCGGTGTCGCGGCCGGGCAGCAGGAATGCGGCGGCGCGCATGTCGCGGAAATCGCCCTCAAGCGGTGGCGTGTCGCCCGAACCCAGATCGGCGGCGAACAGCGGCTGCCCGCCATCCAGGCCCAGGAACACACACGTCGCATCGGTCGTTTGCAATGCGGCTTGCGTCAGGAAGGCCGCGCGCGGCGGATCGCCGCCCAGCATCGGTTTCATCTGCCAGAATGGCAGGAACAGACCGCGCGCCTGCTGCGCCGCCAGCCATGCAGAATCGCTGCGCTTCTCGCTGACCCGGTCGAGCGGATTGCCGCAAAAAGAAATCATTTACCCTCTCCCTCCAGCATTTGCCGGCAATTCGTCCGGCGGCCCGGGTTTAATCCGAATTTACACGTCGCTGCTAATCTGTCGCGTATGTTTCGGGTGCTGGGCTGCATTTTCGAGCAGCATGATCTGCGACTGGTTCTTCTTGCCGCGCTGCTGTGCCTTTTGGCGTCGGCAACGGCAATGAGCATGATTTCGCGCGCGCGGGCGGCGGCCGGTCAGATGCGGCTGATCTGGCTGGTGACCGGCGGGGCGGTGGCGGGCTGCGGCATCTGGGGCCTGCATTTTGTTGCCATGCTCGCCTATGGCGCAGGTCTGCCGGTCGGTTATGACCCGGCTCTTACCCTGCTTTCCGCTTTTATCGCCATGAGCCTATGCGCCGCCGGTTTCACGCTGGCGCTGGGACGGAGAAACGCGCTGGCCGGCGGTATCGTCACCGGTATCGCGATCAGCGCCATGCATTATACCGGCATGGCCGCAGTGCGCATTCCGGCGGTGCCGCATTGGGACATGTCCTATGTCGCCGCCTCTGTGCTGATCGGCATCGTGGTGACGGCTGCGGCGCTCTATTGGGCAGTCCGGCGCAACGATCTGCCCGGCTATTCTACCGGTGCCGGGCTGTTCGTGGTGGCGATCGTGGGAATGCATTTCACCGCCATGGCAGCGGTGGTCTATGTCCCCAATCCCCTGATACCGATGCCGGATGCGCTGATGGCGCCCAGCATGTTGGCGGTGGCGGTGGCGGCGGCGGTGGCGCTGATCATGGGCTGCGGCCTGATCGGCGCCTTGGTCGATCGTCACCTGGCAAGCCGCGCCTCGCAGCAGGCCGAGCATCTGCGCGCCCATATCACGGCGCTGGAAGCCACGCAGGCCGAACTCAGGCGCACCTCCGCCGATCTCAGCGCGGCACTGGAGGCGGCGGGCGCCGCCAATCTCTCCAAGTCGCGATTCCTGGCGGCGATGAGCCATGAGCTTCGCACCCCGCTCAATGCCGTGATCGGCTTCTCCGAGATGCTGGCGATGGAGGTTTTCGGTCCACTGGGCTCACCGCGTTACAAGGAATATGCCAGCGACATCCGCGGCAGCGGCGTGCATCTTCTGGCCCTCATCAACGACATTCTCGATCTTTCGCGCATCGACGCCGGCGAAGCCCAGCTCGAGGAAGAGGAACTGGATTTGCGCCTGATCGTCAGCCAGTCGATGCGCATGGTCGCTCATCAGGCGGAAATGGGCGGCGTTGCCCTTGATTCGCAATTCGAGGCTGCGCCGCCCCGCTTGTTCGGCGACCGTCGCCGGGTCAAGCAGGTCCTGATCAATCTGTTGGGAAATGCGGTCAAGTTCACCCCGCAGGGCGGCCGGATCACAATCCGCGTATTTCCCGCGGGAGAAGGCATCGCCGTCGCCGTTCGCGACACCGGCATCGGCATCGCGGCCAAGGACATCCCCAAGGCGATGGAGCGTTTTGGCCAAGTGGATTCGGCGCTGTCGCGCAAATACGATGGCGTGGGACTCGGTCTGCCGCTGGCGCGTTCCTTGATGGAACTGCATGACGGCAGCCTGAGGCTGGAAAGCGTGCCCGGCGAGGGCACCGTGGTGACAGTGACCTTCCCGGCTGCCCGGTTGCGGCAAGCGGTTTCGACCGAAGAGGCGGC
The DNA here is from genome assembly GCA_036268715.1 of Rhizomicrobium sp. Taxonomy (GTDB): domain Bacteria; phylum Pseudomonadota; class Alphaproteobacteria; order Micropepsales; family Micropepsaceae; genus Rhizomicrobium. Next base: position 25,474 of record DATATP010000122.1, read on the forward strand.
CTGACGCGGCCCGGACTTTGCGACGCGTTTCAGGCTTTTGCCGCGGGAACGCCGGAACGAATTTGCGGACTCGCAATTTTGCCCCGGAAATTCTATATCGAAGCTGAGAGTCCGGCGGGCGAAGCTGTCGCCAACCCGGTCAGGTCCGGAAGGAAGCAGCCGTAACGAATTTGCTTCGGGTCGTCCGGGCTCTCGCCTTTCCACATAATTTCTTGAAACCGACCGCCTCGCGGCGGCCTGCTTTGCTATAGTTGCGTCCATGGCCCAGACTCCCGCCCCCTATCGCGTCCTTGCCCGCAAATACCGTCCCAGCGATTTCACCGGCCTGATTGGCCAGGAGGCGTTGGTGCGCACCCTGACCAACGCCTTCGCCACGGGGCGCATCGCCCATGCCTTCATGCTGACGGGGGTGCGCGGAGTGGGCAAGACCACCACCGCGCGCATCATCGCGCGGGCTCTGAACTGCATCGGGCCGGACAGCAAGCGGACCGCGCCGACCATTCATCCCTGCGGCGTGTGTGAGCCCTGCGTATCGATTTCGGAGTCCCGCAACGTCGATGTGCAGGAGATGGACGCCGCCAGCCGCACCGGCATCGACGATGTGCGCGAGATCATCGAAGGCGTGCGCTATGCCCCCGTCGCGGCGCGCTACAAGGTCTATATCATCGACGAAGTGCACATGCTGTCCCGGCAGGCTTTCAATGGGCTGCTCAAGACGCTGGAAGAACCGCCGCCGCATGTGAAATTCATCTTCGCCACGACCGAGATCCGCAAGGTGCCGGTGACGGTGCTGTCGCGCTGCCAGCGCTTCGACCTGCGGCGCATCGACTCGGGCGAACTGGCCGCCTATCTGGCAACCTTGGCGGAAAAGGAAAAGGTGAAGATCGAAGGGGGTGCGTTGGCCCTGATCGCCCGCGCGGCAGAAGGCTCGGTCCGCGATTCGCTGTCTTTGCTCGACCAGGCCATCGCCCATGTCGGTGAGGGCGAGGAAGGCGAAGTCATCACCGCGCAATCCGTGCGCGCCATGCTGGGCCTGGCGGACCGCGGTCAGGTGCTGGATCTGTTCGAGACATTGATGGCGGGCAAGGTGGCGCAAGCGCTGACCGATCTCCGCAACCTTTATGATGCGGGCGCCGATCCGCTGGCGGTCATGCAGGATTTGCTGGAAATCACCCATTTTCTCACCCGACTGAAAGTCGCCCCCGCCGCGCAGGGATTTTTCGATGGCGGTTCTGGCGAAGCGGGACGCGCCGCCGAGCTCGCCGCCAAATTGTCGGTCCCCTCGCTCACCCGCGCCTGGCAGATGCTGCTCAAGGGCCTGTTCGAAGTGCGCGATGCCACCCGCCCCATTGCCGCCTGCGAGATGGTCCTGATCCGCCTGGCCTATGCCGCAGATCTTCCGCCCACGGATAAATTGGTGAAGGATTTGCTGGATCGCGCTGACGCGCGCATGCCAGTCCCTCCCCTGAAAGGGGAGGGACGCAGCGTCCCGGCACGGGACGATGCGGGAAGGGGCCTGGTCCGGCGCACGGATTCCCAGCCTCTCGCGCGTTCCGCGCTCGCGCCGTCCCCCATGCAGGGCGAGGAGATATCTGTCCGCTGCCTGGAAGACATCGTCGCCCTCTGCGAGCCGCGCTCGGAATTGCTGGTCAATCTGGAACACAATGTCCATCTGGTGCGGCTCGAGCCGGGGCTGATCGAAATCCGCCCCACCGCCCGCGCGCCGCGCAGCCTGGCCAGCGACCTGCAACAGAAACTGCGCAGCGCCACCGGCGAGCGCTGGACCGTGTCCATTTCCAATCAGCCCGGCGCCCCGACGCTCGCCGAGCAGAAAAAGGCCGCTCATACCGCGCGGCTTGAAAGCGTCATGCAAGAGCCGATGGTGCGCGCCATACTCGACCGCTTCCCCGGCTCGGAGGTGGTGGCGGTGCGCGAGGCTGTGAAGGACGAGATCGCCGCTCCGACGCCGGATTCCGAAAGCTGATGGCTATCGGTTCCGAGATCGAACGCCT
>DATATP010000123.1:0-8460 GCA_036268715.1 Rhizomicrobium sp.
GGCCTGCGCTCCATCACCGCCACTCTGGGGCCGGACTATCGCCGGGTGCGGCTGGGCATCGGCCATCCCGGCGACAAGGCGCGCGTCACCGCTCATGTGCTGCAGAACTTTTCCAAGGAAGACATCACGTGGCTGCGTCCCCTGGTGGGCGCGGTCGTCGAGGCTGCTCCGCTGCTTGCCAAGGACGACGATGCCGGCTTCATGACCAAGGTGGCGTTGCTGAAAAAACCGCCGAAATTTGTGCCGCCGAAATCCGGCCCGCATGATCCGTCTTGACCGCTCCATCACCAACAGCGCAATGGATGGCCGGCTCGCGCTGCGGCCGCAAAACTGGCCTTGCTGGCCGGCCATGACGAGGTTTTAAAGCATGGGATTTAAGTGCGGCATCGTCGGCCTCCCCAATGTCGGCAAATCGACCCTGTTCAATGCCCTGACCCAGACGGCGGCGGCGCAGGCGGCGAATTATCCCTTCTGCACCATCGAGCCGAATGTAGGCGATGTCGCCGTACCGGACCTGCGGCTCGAGGCGCTGGCGGCGATCGCCAAGTCGGCCGAGATCATCCCCACCCGGATTACCTTTGTGGACATTGCCGGTCTGGTGCGCGGCGCATCCAAAGGCGAAGGGTTGGGCAACCAGTTCCTCGCCAATATCCGCGAAGTGGACGCGGTAGCGCATGTGCTGCGCTGCTTCGAGGATGACGACATCACCCATGTAGAGGGCCGCATCGATCCCATCGGAGACGCGGAAACGGTCGAGACCGAACTGATGCTCGCCGATCTTGACAGCCTGGAGAAACGCATCAGGCCGCTGGAGAAGAAAGCCCACTCCGGCGAGAAGGAGGCCAAGGAGCAGCTCGCCTTGATGATGAAGGCGGTGACCTTGTTGCGTGATGGCAAACCGGCGCGCCTTGCCGAACTGGCGCCGGAGGAACACGGGGCCTATGTCCAACTCGGCCTGATGACCGCCAAGCCGGTGCTGTATGTGTGCAATGTCGAAGAGGCTTCCGCGGCGACAGGCAATTCCTTTTCCAGGCGCGTGGAAGAGAAAGCCAGGGCTGAGGGCGCTGGTAGCGTGGCGATCTCGGCGCGGGTTGAGGAAGAAATCGCGCAACTGCCGCCCGACGAGCGCGCCGAATTCCTCGCCAGCATGGGATTGGAAGAGCCGGGCCTGAACCGGCTGATCCGCGCGGGTTACGACCTTCTGGGCCTGCTCACCTTCTTCACCGCGGGGCCGAAAGAAACCCGGGCCTGGACCGTGACCCGCGGCAGCCGCGCGCCGCAGGCGGCCGGCGTGATCCATACCGATTTCGAGCAGGGTTTTATCCGCGCCGAAACCATTGCGTATGAGGATTATATTGCCGGCAAGGGCGAGGCCGGCGCCCGCGATGCCGGAAAATTCCGGCTGGAAGGCAGGGATTATGCGGTCGCCGACGGAGACGTGATGCATTTCCGCTTCGCCACTTGAATGCTTCCGGTCGGAATTGTTCGAGTCCTTTGGCTTTCCACACCGGTCAAAGCGGCGGCAGATCCGCGCAGACATCCACCCACTGTGCGCCCGTCAGTTCGGCGATGCGCAGTGGGTCGATCCGCATCGCGCTGGTGGTCGAACCGGCCGCCGGCACCACCTCCTCGAACGCCCTGAGCGAGATGTCGCAATAGACTGGCAAGGGCGACTTGAGGCCGAACGGACAGACTCCACCGACCGGATGGCCGGTGACGGCGACGACCTCCTGCGGACTCAGCATACTGACCTTGCCGCCGAACGCGGCCCGCGCCTTTTTGTTGTCCAGTCGCGCATCGCCGCGCGTCACCAGCAGAAAAACCTTGTCCCCCTGCCGTAACGACAGGGTCTTGGCGATCTGGCCATGGCTGACGCCGTGACCCTCGGCCGCCAGCGCAACCGTGGCGGTGCTGCCTTCCAGTTCGATGACAGCAATGTCGGGGGCGTGTTCGGCCAAAAAGGCGCGGACGGATTCCAGACTCATGATAATTTCCGGCGCGATGCGGAGCCAGCATCGCCGCACCGATTGACAAAGGCAATTGGCGAAATTGAGATCGCTCAAAATGAAGCGGGAGACTTCAATGCTCAAAGCTCTGGGATTGGTGGCGGCGGTCCTGTTGTCCGGTGCGGCGGCAGCGGCACCTTTGCAGGTTCGGATCAAGGATGGCCCGCTGCAAGGCAACCGGGCCGATGGCGTGGTCGCTTTCCGCGGGATTCCCTATGCGGCGCCGCCAGTCGGCGCCTTGCGCTGGATGCCGCCCGGGCCTGCCGCGCCCTGGACCAAGCCGCGCCTCGCCACGGCTTTCGGACCGGCCTGCGCCCAGATCACAACCTTGGGACCCTTTGCAGGCCCCGCGACCGCCAATGAAGATTGCCTGTATCTGAACGTGTTCGCGCCGGATGGGGGACAGAAAAACCTGCCCGTGCTGTTCTGGATTCATGGCGGCGGCAATGTCGATGGCCGCAGCGACGACTATGACCCGCGCAAGCTGGTGCGGGACGGTCATCTGGTGGTTGTCACGATCAATTATCGTCTGGGCCTGTTCGGTTTCCTCGCCCATCCGGCGCTGGATGGCGAGGGCCATGCCTTCGGCAATTACGGCATCCTCGATCAGCAGGCGGCGCTGCGCTGGGTGAAGGATAACATCGCGGCATTCGGCGGCGATTCCCATAACGTCACGGTCGCGGGGCAATCCGCGGGCGCTTCCAGTGCCGGCATCAATGTGCTGTCGCCGCTGGCCAGGGACCTGTTCCAACGCGCGATCTATGAAAGCGGCGCCTATAATCCGCTGATCCCGCTCGACATCGCCGAGAACAAGGGCGAAAAATTCGCCGCCACCGCGGGCTGCCGCCATAGATCAAATACCGCCATCGCCGCTTGTCTGCGCAAATTGCCGGCGCGGCGAATCCTGAGCCTGTCCGGCACCGCGAGCGCCAATGGGCCCTATATCACCGGGCCGATGATCGACGGCCAAGTCGTGCCGGGCTCGGCGATCCAGGCCTATCAGGCGGGGCACTTCAATCATGTGCCGGTGATGAACGGCATGGTCCGGGATGAAGGCGATTTCAATATCGGCATCAGCGAGTATTTCTCCGGGCCGCCGCGCAGGCCGGTGACACCGGCGGATTTCAAGGCCTATGTCGCCAAAACCTATGGCGGCAATGCCGGACCGGGCGGCGGCCCGCCCGCCTATTCCAAAGGCACGGTGACTGCGATCCTGGCGCATTATCCATTGAAATCCTTCGCCAGCCCCCAACTGGCCGAGGATGCGCTGATGACCGACCCGATCACTTGCCGGTCACGGCATATCGCGCGCGTGTTGGCGTCGCAGGTACCGGTCTATGATTACGAATTCGATGAACGGACGGCGCCGACCTATTTCCCGTCCATGCCGGGATATCGCTCGCTCGCCTATCATACGGCAGACCTGCAATTCCTGTTTGCCGGCTATCACGGGGGGCCTGCCGGCATCGCCCATCCCTTGAACAGCGTCCAAGGACATTTGTCGGATCAGATGGTCGCCGCCTGGGCGAACTTTGCCCGCAGCGGCAATCCCAACGGCAGGGACAATGCGCTCTGGCCCCGCTTCACCGGGGCAGAAGGGACCGCGCAATATTTATCCGAGAACATCCCGGCGCTTTCCACCTTGAGCGACAAAATATTCGCGGCGCGTCATCAGTGCGGCTTCTGGGATACTTTGCTGGTCTATTGAGAGCCGCCAGGATTTTCCTGTAGAAAGATATCGCGGAGTGATATTGTACGACGTCTTGCGGACCATATGGGAATCGCCGCCCAGCCCCTTGCCGCCCGTAATCCTTTGTCTGAGTATAGCGTCGTCCGGCCCAAGGGAGCACGTAATGAAAGACGGCCTGTCCATGTTGTGCGGAGCGCTATTCGCCTGTATCGCGGGAGCGATGGCAACCCCCGCCTTGGCGGCCACCGCGACTCGCGCCCCCTTCGGCGCCCTTGCCGACGGCACCAAGATCGAGGCCGTAACCCTCGCCAATGCCCATGGCATTTCCGCCCGGATCATGACATTGGGCGCGACCCTGCAATCCTTGATCGTGCCGGACAAAGCGGGACACTCGGACGATATTGTGCTGGGTTATGACACGGCGGCACAGTATCTAGCCCATCCGAACTATTTCGGTGCCTCGGTCGGCCGCTACGCCAATCGCATTGCCAAGGGCAAATTCACGCTCGACGGCAAGACCTACACGCTTGAGACCAATGACGGACCGAATGCCCTGCATGGCGGCTCCAAAGGCTTTGACAAGCGGATATGGAAAATCGAATCCGTATCCAGCGGCCCTCAAGCCAAGGTCGTGCTCTCCTATGTCAGTGCCGATGGTGAGGAAGGTTATCCCGGTGAACTGCATGTCACAGCAACTTATGCGCTGAACGACAATAACGAGCTTCATCTTGAATATCGTGCCACGACCAACAAGCCGACGGTGTTGAACCTGACCAACCACAGCTATTTCAACCTGGCAGGCGGCGGCGCGAACAAGGATGTGATGGCGGAGAAAGTGACCTTGCATGCGACGCGCTTTACGCCGGTCGATGCCACGCTCATTCCGACGGGCGAGCGCCGGGCGGTTGCGGGAACGCCGTTCGACTTCCGCACACCGATGGTGGTCGGAGCGCGCATTCGCGACGGCGTGGACCAGCAGATCCGGTTTGCCCGCGGCTATGACCAGAATTTCATCGTCGATGGCACGCCGGGTACCTTGCGCCCCTCCGCGCGGGTCGAAGACCCCGGCTCGGGCCGGATATTGGACATCTCGGTGACAGCGCCGGGCATCCAGTTCTATACTGGCAATTTCCTGGATGGCACGTTCATCGGCAAGAAGCAGCGCGCCTATCGCCAGGGTGATGCGATCTGCCTGGAGCCGGGCGTGTTCCCCGATTCGCCCAACCACCCGAACTTTCCTTCGGCGCAACTCGATCCGGGCAAGACTTATGTCAACACTATCGTCTATCGTTTCTCCACCCGATAAACCGACCGAGAGGACATGACCGAAATTTCCCGCAAGTTGCGTTCCAGAGCCTGGTTCGACGATCCCACCAATGCCGACATGACGGCGCTGTATCTCGAGCGTTACATGAATTTCGGCCTGTCGCTGGAGGAGTTGCAGTCCGGCAGACCGATCATCGGCATCGCCCAGACCGGCAGCGATCTTTCCCCCTGCAACCGCCACCATCTGGTGCTGGCCCAGCGCGTGCGCGAAGGTGTGCGCGAGGCCGGCGGCATCGCGATCGAGTTCCCCGTCCACCCGATCCAGGAGACCGGCAAGCGCCCCACCGCGGCGCTAGACCGCAATCTTTCCTATATGGCGCTGGTTGAAGTGCTGTACGGGTATCCGATCGACGCGGTGGTGCTCACCATCGGCTGCGACAAGACGGTGCCCGCCTGTCTGATGGCGGCGGCAACGGTGAACATTCCCGCCATCGCCTTGTCTGTCGGTCCGATGCTGAACGGCTGGTTCAAGGGCGAGCGCACCGGCTCCGGCACCATCGTCTGGAAAGCCCGCGAAATGCTGGCGGCAGGCGAAATCGATTATAAGGGCTTCATCAAGCTGGTCGCCTCCTCCGCCCCTTCGACCGGCTATTGCAACACGATGGGCACGGCGACCACCATGAATTCGCTGACCGAGGTGCTGGGCATGTCGTTGCCGGGCTCGGCGGCGATCCCTGCACCCTATCGCGACCGCCAGGAGGTGGCTTATCGCACCGGCTTGCAGATCGTCGAGATGGTGGCGGCCGACCGCAAACCCTCTGACATTCTCACCCGCGAGGCTTTCATCAACGCCATCCGGGTGTGCAGCGCCATCGGCGGCTCGACCAATGCGCCGATCCATCTCAACGCGCTGGCCCGCCATATGGGCGTGGAACTCAAGATCGACGATTGGCAGACCTATGGCCGCGACATCCCCCTGCTCGTCAACATGATGCCGGCGGGGGAATATTTGGGGGAGGATTACTACCATGCCGGCGGCGTACCCGCCGTGGTGGCGCAATTGCTGAAACAGGGCCTCATCCATGAGAACGCGCTGACCGTCAATGGCAAGACCATTGGCGAGAATTGCCGTGGCGCGACCATCGAAGACCCTCGGGTGATCCGCCGCTTCGAGGACCCGATCAAGGCCGCGGCCGGCTTTTCGGTGCTGCGCGGCAATCTGTTCGACAGCGCGATCATGAAGCTGTCGGTGATCAGCGAGGAATTCCGCGGGCGATATCTTTCCAATCCCGATGATCCGGAGGCTTTCGAGGGCCCCGTGGTCGTGTTCGATGGGCCGGAAGATTATCACCACCGCATCGACGATCCCTCGCTCGGCATCGACGAGAACACCCTGCTGATCATGCGCGGCGCGGGCCCGGTTGGCTATCCGGGCGCGGCGGAAGTGGTGAATATGCGCGCCCCCGCGGAGTTGTTGAAACGCGGCGTCCATTCCCTGCCCTGCATCGGCGACGGACGGCAGTCCGGCACCTCTGGCTCGCCTTCGATTCTCAACGCGTCGCCGGAAGCAGCGGTGGGCGGGGGGCTGGCGTTGCTGAAGACCGGCGACCGGGTCCGCATCGACCTGAAAAAAGGCACCGCGAATATGCTGGTGTCCGACGCCCAATTGGCCGAGCGGCGCAAGGCGTTGGACGCCGCGGGCGGCTACAAATACCCCGCCAGCCAGACGCCTTGGCAGGAGATGCAGCGCGCCGTCACCGGCCAGATGGAAACCGGCATGGTGCTGGAGCCGGCGATCAAATATCAGCGCATCGCCCAGACCAAGGGAATCCCGCGCAATAATCATTAGGGGCGGTTATACTGAATCAAAGAAAATGGCGTGCCGTCGCTTGAATCTACTCCAGCGCGGTTACTCCAAAAGTTCGGGGAGGATTTCGTGAGCGAACGCATGATGACCGGTGTCGCTATGCGGCTCGGCGCCGTTTTGGCAGTGGCAATGGGCTCGTGCGTCGGCGCGGATGCCAAAGGTGTTCAGTCGCCGGGCTGGTATTTGCAGGGTTCGGCACCGCCGCAGGATCTCGCGCGGGCCGATGCCATCGGCCGTGCCGCCGATCCGCACAATCCCCTCACCGCCTGTGCCGCCGATATCGCAAAACTGTGTCCCGACCTTTCCACCGCGGGCCAGCATAGTTGCCTCGCCAAGCAGGGAACAAAATTGTCCGGGGTCTGCAGAGACACCCTGGCCTCGGCGCCGCCGCCCAGTTCGCTGGGTGTCCCAGCTTGCGTCGATTCCGCCATCTGCGGCCCCGGCGCGCGCGGTGGCCGCCAGAGCCTGCAGCGGGTCGAGTGGAAACAGACGATGGGTTACAAATTCGCCTATCCCATCAAGTTGCCGGCCGGTGGCGATGGCGTGCTGGGCGTGGCGATCGATTCCAAGGGCGATTTCTGGGCCTACCAGCGAAGCCCGGCAGGACGGCCGGCCCTGTTCAAGTTCGACAAGGATCGCAAGCTCGTCCTGACGGTGGGCGATGACGTGTTGGGCCACCTGGACAAGGCCCATGGCATGACCATCGATACCGGCGACAATCTGTGGATCGCCGCCGCCAACAGCGCGGTGGTGATGAAGGTGAGCCCGCAAGGAAAGCTGCTGCTGACCATCGGCGAGCCCGGCCATCGCGGCGACTGGGTCGAAAGCAAGGGCCAGCGCCTCTTGTGGCAGCCGATGGATGTCGCCATCGGGCCGAACGGCGACATCTTCGTCGCCGAAGGTCACGGGGATGAAAGCCCGAACGATGTCGATTCTCCCGATCCCACCAACAATCAGGGCGCAGCGCGCATCATCCATCTCGACAGGAACGGCAAATTCCTCAACCAATGGTACGGCAACAATCCCGGCCAGGGCCGTTTCTATATGGCCCATACCGTCGCCGTGGACCCCAAGACCGGCCTGGTCTGGATCGGCGACCGCGAGGATTATCGCTTCGTCCTGTACAAGCAGGATGGCGAGTTCGTCCGCACCATTCAGATGCGCAATCTCACCTGTTCTATCCGCTTCGATCCGCATGGCGAGCCCTGGCTGGCGGACGGGATGGACGGCCAGGTGCTCAAGATCGACCGCGATGGCAATGTCCTGGGCGCGATCGGGGGCGGCCAAGGCAGGGCCGAAGGACAGTTCATGGAAAGCAACTACATGACCTGGGACAAGGACGGGAATATCTATCTCGGCGATACCATCCTGCCGCGCGTCACGGAACTGATCGCGCCGAAGAACTGAGACGGTGGAGAATGTGCCAGCAACGGAGCTACGGAATCGGGGCGAGAAGAATGGCGCACCGTCGATTAAATCAAGTTCGCATTCCTTCGCTGAGGGAGTGCACCTCTACGTCTTAACCAATCTTATCAATCAACTTCATTACGATCTGATCAGCCGCATCGCGTTTCCAGTTTGGGTCATCCAGCTTAAGCTCGAACCTAATTCCGATAATATCTTCTGGTAAG
>DATATP010000124.1:0-6704 GCA_036268715.1 Rhizomicrobium sp.
CTGCGGACCCCGGAGCTTTATCGCGCCCGGCTGACCGCCACAGGCTTCGATATCACAGCGGACGAGCGGATTACGCTCGACATGCCATTTTTCCTGCTCGCCGCGCGCAAGCAATAGCTCAGGCATGGCGCCCCGCAAACGCCAGGGTATCGAGCTCGTTCTCGTCCGACAGCAGCAATTCGGCCCGGCGCGAGGCGAAGATGCGTCCGGCGCGCCATTGCTGCAGTCGCATCAGCGCCAGGGCAAGACGAGTGCGGCCTGCGCCCTCCGGCATCATCGCCAGCATTCGGGATGCGCGCGGGGCATTGTTCTGCAAGATCTGGTCCTCGAGGGAGGCGATGATCTCGAACTCGCCGGGATCGCCCTGGCGTGCGGCACGGCCGATCAACTGGCGGTCCAGCCGCCCCGATTCATGCAATTCGGTGAGGATGACACGAAGGCCGCCCCGTGCCTCGACACCTTGACCGAGTTTGATGTCGGTGCCGCGACCGGCCATGTTGGTGGCGATGGTGATGACGCCGGATTCGCCCGCGCGCGCCACGATCTCTGCCTCGCCCTGGTCCTGACGCGCGTTCAGCACCTTGTGCGGAAGTCGGGCGCGGCCCAGCACCGCGCTCAACGCTTCCGACGCGCCCACGGTGCGGGTCCCGATCAGAACCGGCTGGCCCCGCGCATGAAGCGCCGACACACGCTCCGCCACCCGCGACCATTTCTCCTCGATGGTGGCGAGTATCTGGGCACCGCGATCTTCCAGCCGGGATGGCTTGTGGGTGGGGATTCTCGTGACCGGCAAATCATAGGTGGACCACAACTCGCCCGCCACTTCGCCGGCAGTGCCGGTCATGCCCCCCAGATGGTGATACTGCCGGAAGAAGCGCTGGAAGCTGAGGCGTGACAGGGTTTCGTTGGGATGGGTGGTCGATACCCTCTCCTTTAATTCGATCAATTGATGCAGCCCCTGCTCCCAACTTCGGTCAGGCATCGAGCGGCCGGTATTCTCGTCGATGACGATCACCTTGTCGTCGCGCACCAGATAGTGGCTGTCACGGTCGAAGAGAATGAGCGCCACCAGCGCCTGGCGGCCGAGCTCGAGACGGCGGGTGTGTCCTGTCCAGGCGGGGCCGAGTCCCTCGCTGAGATCGATGATGCGCCATTCGCCGTCCCGGGTCAGCTCCAGGCGGCGCGCCAGCTTGTCGACGCTGTAATGCGGGCCTTCCTGAAGCTGCCGGGCGATCTCGAGCGCCTGGACCAGCACCGCCTCTTCCTGGATGTTGCCATGTCCGCCGCCGGAGATGATGAGCGGCGTGCGTGCCTCGTCCAGCAGCACGCTATCGGCCTCGTCCACGATCGCGAAATGCAGACCGCGCATCATCAGCGTGTCATCCACGAAGCGGCGGCCCTTCAGGCGTTGGGCATGCAGTTGCAGCGGCCGGTCCGCGCCCTGCAACAGAAGGCTGTCGCGCATGAAATCGAATACCAGTTCCTTGTTGGCGCAATAAATGACGTCGCAGGCATATTCCTCGCGCCGCGCTTGCGCCGGCGTGCCGCGCACCACACAGCCCACCGAGAGACCCAGCATCCGGTAGACGGGCGCCATCGACTCCGCATCGCGCTGGGCGAGATAGTCATTGACGGTCAGCACATGCACCGGCACACCTGCCAGCGCCGCAGCGGCGGCCGGCAGGGTGGCGGTCAGGGTCTTGCCCTCGCCGGTGCGCATCTCGGCGACGGCGCCGTGATAGATGGCAAGCCCGCCCAGGATCTGGCTTTCGAAATGCCGCATCCCCAGCGCCCGGCCGGCTACCTCACGCACCAGCGCGAAGGCCGAGACCAGGGCCGTCGATGCAGCCGCGCCCCGCACCAGGCCTTCTCGGAATTGGTGGATATGGGCGGCGAATTCCGCATCGTCCATCGCTTCCAGCGCCGCACCTTCCGCCAGGATAGCCGGCACGAAGCGGCGGAAACGGTCGGGCCGCGCCAGGAATGGCCGCGATGTCCAGCCATGGAGCGCATGGGCGGCTCGACGGAAAGCGTTGTCGCGGTTCGGCTGACGTTGCGGCCGTTCGATCGGTGAGCGGGCAAGACGGCGTGGGCGCTCAGACATTCAAGCGACTGAGCAGAAGCTGACGCACGTCACGATACCAGCGGAAACCCAAAGGCTCCCAATCGTGACGAAACAAGGCGTAGACGCGCTCCTGTACGGGATGCCGCCCGATATCGGGCACCGCGACATCGACACGATAAAAGCGCTGGAAGGCGGTGAGCGGGTCCTTGGCCCGCGGATCGGGAGCGAAGGGACCGCCCCCGTCGGTCGACATCACCTCGCTGGGCAGCGCCGTGTCGCTGGCGGGCGTGATGCGCAGGATGCGGCCCGGCACGCTCTCGCCGCGGGCGGTGGTGAAACGCAGGCTGACGCGGGAATGGCGATTGCGCACTGGATCGATGGCGTCTTCCGGGACCAGCACCACCACCATCATTCGCTTGGGATCGGCGACGAAGCCCAGCCGCTCGCCGCGGCGGAAATAGCGGCCAATCAGGTCGTCCGAGTCGGGCAACAGAAAGGTGCCATTGACGGCGCTGGTGACGGCAAGACTGCGGTCGCGTCGCTCGGCCGTGGCAAACTGGTCCTGAAGGAATTTCACATCGCCGGTCTGGATCAGGGTCTGGGTCGGATCGGCGAAGGCGGCCTGGCGCGTCTCCACTGCTTGGGCCAGTTCGGCGCCCAGCACCTTCACTCGTGCGTCGCTGTCGGGATTGGAGAGCGCCAGCAACAACTGGCCCGGATGCACATGACTGCCCGGCCGGGCGGCTATGCTTTCGACGAAACCCGCCTCTCCGGCGCGCAAAATCGCCTGGTCCTCCACCCACACCAGACCCTGCGCGCGCGTCGAATAGGGCAGCGGTACCGCGAACAGGACCAGCAGCAGCAGAACGACAGCACCGCCCGACAGAAGATAGATCCGGTTCGCCATCGGCCGCAGGCGCCCGTCGCGCAACGGCGCCTGGACTGCCTTTCGCACGGGATTGAACACGGTCATATAAAGCGACCACGCCGCGACGAAACTGCCGATGAACAGATAGCGGGAGGTCACCAGCAGCGAAATCGCCAGGAGCACGATCAGGCGATAGCTGAAGGACAAGACCGCGTAGGCCGTCAGCCACGCCGCCTCCCCCTTCGACCAGGCCGGCGGCATGAGCGAGCGCACGCGGAAGAGATGGCGCTTGACCAGATAACCCACCTGCTCCGCTCCGCGCGGCGCAAGATTGGGAATCTCGACCAAGTCGGACAACACGTAATAGGCGTCGAAGCGCAGCAATGGATTGCCGTTGAACAGAAGAGTGGAAATGCCACAGATGATGATGACGTCGGCGGCCAGTGCCCGCACCAGGCCCGGTCCGACATTCAACCATACGAAAAGGGCCAGCGCCGCGAGGACCATCTCCACCATGATGCCCGCGGCGCCGACCACCATGCGCTCCCACTTACTGCGGAATGCGGTCGCGGCGGAGGCATCGACATAAGGCACCGGATAGAAAACCAGGAACATCACCCCAATCTCGTGCACCTCGCCGCCCCAACGCTTCACGGCATAGGCATGGCCGAGTTCGTGAATGATCTTGACCACCGGATAGACCAGCGCCATCAGGAGCACGTTCTCGACTTGGAGCACCCGGTCGGCGACATTGCGGCTCAAATCCGCCCAATGCACCACTGCCAGCAGCACCGCCGCGCCGATGATGGCCAGCCAGACAAGGAATCCCGGAATCGTGAATATGGGCGCGACATATCTTGCGGTGCGGCCCAGGAAATTCTCGGGATCGAACAGCGGGATGCGAAGCCCGAGCGGCGACATCAGTTTCTGGATGATCTTCTGCCGCTTCAGGCGACGACTGCGGCCCTCCAACTCGGCGATATCGGCGGCGCGGTCGCCTTGGATCGCGCCCGCCTGATGCAGCTGGGAGATAAGGCCGATCACCTCGCGCTGGGTGGGCATCAGATCGCCGAGCGCGGCACAGGTCGCATCCCAGATTTGCTGCACCGTGCGACTGCCGTCCATCCGCCCGATCAATTCATAGGCTTCCGGCGTGAAGCGATGGAATTGGCCGGTCATGCGGTCCTGCAACACGTACCAGGTGCGGTCGCGATAGCTATGGCGATGGATGTTGGTGTGGCGGCGCAAGCGGATCTTTAGGTCCGCGACGCGATACCAGGCCGGGCTGAATAATGCGCCGCTCATCCTTGCCGCCCTATCCGAACAGGCCCCAGAGCTTCAGTCGCAGCCACTCGGTCAGGTCGCGGGTCCAGATGCCCAGCAGCCAGCCGCGACCGACATCGACCTTGCCGACACCTTCCATCCCCGGCTGCAACTGGGTCAGGCTCTGGCCGGGATCGAGCAGCGCCTCGATGACGAAATAGCTCGCGCCATTCTGGGCCACCATTTTGGGAGTGATCTTCTGCACCGTGAAGCGATAGGCGCGCGCGGGCAGCGCCGACAGGTGCAGGGTGCCACTCTGGCCCACCCGCAGGGCAGCAATGCGGCTTTCCTTGACATTGAGATCGACCCGGTAATTGCCGGCCGGCGCGACGGTGAACAGAACCTCGCCCTTGCTGACCGATCCGCCGATCCGCTGGCTCAGATCGCCGCTCACCACCAGCCCCTCAAACGGCGCGCGCAAGACGGCGCGGGCGATCAGGGCGTCGGTGAGATCGAGTTGTGCCTGGGCTTCGTCGCGCTGCGCGGAATTGACCCCCGTCTGCACACGGTCCGCCGTGGCGGCGGCATCCTGATACAGACCGCCATAACGGCTGAGCTGACTGAGCCATTTGGCACGCTCCAGCTTCAGGTCGCTATCGTCCAGCGCCGCCAATTCCTGGCCTTTGCGCACATGATCGCCGGCCCGGGAGGGGGCCTCGCGGACATAGCCGTCGAACGGCGCGGCCAGGATGCGCTGTTGTTGCGGCGACAGGACCGCATCGGCGGAGAGATTGTCAGTGCCCCGCGCGAATAGCAAAAACAGCAGCAACAGCACGCCAAGGCCCAGGCCGAGACGGTATTCGATCCGGCCGGGCCGCAGCACGATATTGGCGAGACGGCGGCCTTCCTCCCACAGCTTGACGGCTAGCGGACGGTCGTTCCGGCGCTTTTCTTCCAGCACGGCAATGGCGAGCGCAGACAGGCTTTCCACAAGCTGCAGTTCGCGTTCGGAGAAGGGCTGGTTGAGCGGCCGTTCCGCTGTCAGCGCCCCCACCGGCTCGCTCTCTATGTAAAGCGGCATGGTCATTACCGCGCCATGCTCCTGAGCTGTGAGCCGGTCATGGGCCAGACGGATGGCGCCCGCACTTTCGAGTTCGGGAATCACGACCGGACGGCGCTGATCCACTGCCTCGTCCATCGCCGCTTCGATCAGGCGTACCAGATTCATCCGCTTGTCGAACTGGCTGGAGTGCGACATATGCCGCACCTTGCATTCGCCATCCTTCAGCAGGCCCAAACTGACCCGGTCCGCTCCCAGCCGCGTCGAAAGGCCGGTGACGAACGCCATTGCGGCGCCTTCGAAGCGCGGCTCGGCCAACAGCGTGGAAAGCAGATCGACGCTTTCTTCCAATCTCCCGACCCGCTCGCGTTCTTCCTCCTGGGTGTGGCGGGTGAGAATCAACTCCAGCCCGGCGCAGCCCCATTGCAACTGACGCATGGCGCCCTGCAACGCCTCCTCGCCGCTGACCCGCACCGCCAGCGCCGCCACGGCCAGCACCACATCGTCCCGCCGGATGGGATAGGCGATGCCGTAACTGGGACTTTCGGACTCGCCGCCCGGCAGGCTGGTGATCAGGCCGCGGGCATCGCGACCGGCCCGTTCGCTTAACTCCAGCAAAAGACCTGCGGCCGCCGCGTTCGGCCACAGCGCGACCGGCGCGAGCGCGCCGCCCTGGGCCTGGAGCACCAGGCCCGCGCGTACGCCAGGCACTTGGGCGCATTGGGCTACCAGCCAGTCCTGGGCACCGCCGGCAGATTCGCCCTCGCCGTGCCGTTCGCTGGCGCGCGTCGCGGTGGCGGTGCCCCTGTTGTAATTCATCTCCGTCCCGGCCCGATGCACAGCCCTAACCGCGCATCACATCGTCCCAGTTCTTGTAGCGCCGGCTGCGTAGCTTTTCATCCAGCCCGGCCAGTTTATCGCGGCCTTTGGTTTCCGGTTCACCATCTTCTGCCTTGCGGGCCGCAGTCCAGAAGAACAGCCCGCCCAAAAGGCTGCCAGCTGCCTTGGCGGCGCTCCAGCCCCCCTGAGCCGGAGGACCGCCCGGCGGGAGCATCGGATGGGCCTCAGCCACCATGCGGGGTGCCGGACTGGCCGCCGGGGCCTGCCGCTCCAGCAGAGCCAGCATCGCGGCAGAAGGCGAGGGCGCGGCATCGCCGAAGAATGTGTCCGGGCCTGCTGTCGCGGTCAGGGTGGTCGCCGGCGATTCCCATGCCGCATCGGTAAGGGCGATCTGCTCGAACCGGTCCCAGAACGCGTCATAATCGCTGGCCGGCGTCACCGACGGCAGGGCCGTCTCGTCGGAAGGCAGGCCGGAGAAGCCCAGCATCGGCGGCAACGGGGGAATGCTGGCGCCCACATTCTGATAGATGGCGTTCATGGCGACGCGGATATAATCGAGGTCGCCTTGCGCCAGGGTGATGATGGAAATCACTTTCTCCACCGACTCG
>DATATP010000125.1:0-2623 GCA_036268715.1 Rhizomicrobium sp.
CGTGCAACATCATGAAAAGATCTAGCAGCTAGGCGGGCATGCCGTGGACGAGTGACCACTCCGGATTGGATGCAGTTGACTGCGGTCGACTTGCGATACCGACTTTACCCCCAATAGTCCCAAATCTCGGGTGATCTCTTCGGTCAGGATGTCGGCAGCGCGCCGTACCCCGGCCTCCCCCGCGATAGAAGCTGCGTAAAGGAATGGTCTTCCGATGAACACAAAGTTTGCTCCTAATGCCATGGCCTTGAGAACATCCGTTCCTCGCCGAATTCCGCCGTCTATCATTAATGGCATCGCGCCCCCCAACGCCGTTGCCACGTCCGGCAAAATGCGCAGCGGTGACACGGTACAATCGAGTTGGCGGCCGCCGTGGTTCGATATGATAATGCCATCCGCGCCACTGTCATGAGCGATGCGTGCGTCCTGTGGCGACATGACCCCTTTGATAACCAACCGACCATTCCAACGTCTCCGGATCAAGGCGACGTGTGACCAATTGAGATGATCACGAGCCCCAAAATCCCGAAGCACGGATGACGACAAAATTGGCGCTCCACGAGTCGCGTAGGAATTCTCAAAGTGAGGCATCCCATGGTTCAACAGCGTCCGCAGGAACGTCGCAGTCAACCATCGTGGTCGCAACGCTCCGTCCAGCACCAGGCGAGCCGACGGCCGAAGGGGTGTCGAGAAGCCTGTCCTTTTAATGTTTTCCCGGTTTCCCGAGATGATGGTGTCCACCGTTACCACCAAGGTCCGAAATCCCGCAGCCGCAACCCGGTCAACCAGCGCAAGGATCCGATCCGGCTCGCCAGGAACATAAGCCTGGAACCACGCCTTGGGATTGGTCTGGACGACCTCTTCCAAGCGAATGAGCGAGGAGCCGCTCATGATCATGGGGATGTGTGCGTCGGCCGCCCCTCTCGCCAAAGCGAGATCACCACGGTAAGCCGCGAGCGCGCTTAAGCCCATCGGAGCGATACCAAAAGGCGCCGAATATCGCTCACCAAATAGCATTGCCTCTGTTGTCCGGTCCGCGACCCCCGCGAGGACCCGAGGGACGAACCCCCACTCATCAAACGCACGCCGGTTGTCGTGAAGTGCGGCGTTCGTTTCCGCCGCGCCCGCAATATACCCGAAGACCGGGCGGGGGAGGTGGCGCCGCGCCGCGCCCTCAAAGTCTGAAAGTGACAACAGCCGTTTCAATGCCCCACGTCCTCCGGCATCAACGATCACGCCTCTATTCTCCGCCGCGAACTGACGGTCTTCGGAGGCACTGATATATCCACGACCAGGCGGCATTGCCTTCCCCTCGAAACGTTACTTGCTTTGGTCACGCGGCCGGCCGCGGCATTGAAGGTTGCGTCCGTATCTCTTCAGGCGATCGCCGGGTCTGAATTGGCCGTCGTGCCAGCACGAGGGCGGCCAGGGCACCGATCACCGTTAGGCTCGCGGCGGCTTCGAATGCCGCAATGAAGTTGCCCGTCCAGGCGACAAGAAATCCCGTAAGAACCGGCGCAACGATTGCCACAATATTCGCGAACACGAAAAGCAAACCGATTGCTGTGCCAATTGCCTGCCCATCACCAAGGAGGTCACTCGTCAACGCCTGATTGTTTGCCAGAGAGCTCTGCATGCATGTGAGTGCAATCGTAAGCAGGGCAAACAAGACGACATGCGAGTTCGTGTAAGGAGCGAAGGCCATAACGACCGACCCGAGCAACAAGAACGCGACGATATAGCGTCGTCCAGCACGCGGTTGGCCGAACCTCACCAGGATCTTATCCGATAAGACGCCAAGCAGTATCGTGCCGACGCAGGCGATGCCGTAACACAGAGCGGTATCCAATCCGGAATTCAAGATCGAAATATGATGTGCGCGGCTAAGGTATGACGGCAACCAGGTCAAGAAAAATACGTTCGTATAATTGCCGCAGACTTGGGTGATAATCAGCCCCCACATCGATGCGCTGCTGAGCAATACTCTGATCGAAGCCTTTCCTTGCGCGTGCGTACGCGTTTCTTCAAATTCACGCGTTGCCAGTATGTGCTCGCGTTCAGCCTTCCCGAGCCACTTTGCTTGCGCTGGGTCGCGAAACCACAGGATCCAAGCGACAACCCACGCCAGCCCGACGCCACCGAACACCAGAAAGCAATAGCGCCAACCAACCGTCGTGACCAGCCAACCGCTGGCGAGCGAACCGAATGCGACACCGGCTAATATGCCTGATGTGAAAACGGTCGACGCAAAGCCACGCTCGCGCGCAGGAGCCCACTCACGAATCGCCCGGTGCCCCGCAGGAAAGCAAGGTGCCTCCCCAAGTCCCAGAAAAAGCCTGGTAACAATCAGAGAGCCAAAGCTCCACACGCCCGCGGTCATTGCGGTGACAACGGACCAAAACGCTACCGAGACCATTGAGACCCTTCGAGATCCCCAATGATCAACGGCAAGCGCCATTGGGACAAGGCAAATCACGTAGGTCCACAGGTAGCTCGAGAGGAGCCAGCCGTCCTCAATCGGCGTCAGGTGAAAGTCCACGTTCATCTGAGTAACAGCGACGGAAAGCGCCGCCCTGTCGCCATAGCTAATCGTACACATCAGAAATATTAACAGGTAGACAAG